>LFTO01000005.1 GCA_001513335.1 Clostridiales bacterium DTU086
ATCATCACATGATAATCTGCATATGACTGGTATAATTCCAACATGGTAAACTCGGGATTATGCTTCGTGGAGATACCTTCATTCCTGAAAATCCGCCCTATTTCGTATACCTTTTCAAAACCGCCCACCAGAAGGCGTTTCAAATGGAGTTCCAGGGCAATCCTCAGGTACAAGTCGATATCCAGCGCATTATGGTGGGTAATAAAAGGACGTGCTGTTGCGCCCCCGGCTATGGCATGCATGGTGGGAGTCTCCACTTCCAAAAAACCTTTAGAATCAAGAAAATCCCTGATGGCCTTAATAATCCTGCTGCGCAGGACAAAAACCTGTTTGACCTCAGGATTTACTATTAAATCAACATATCTTTGACGGTAGCGGAGCTCCACATCCTTAAGACCGTGCCATTTTTCCGGAAGCGGACGCAGGGATTTTGAAAGCATTTTTATATCCCTCAACGCCACCGTAATTTCTTCTGTCCTGGTTTTAAAAACTTCCCCTCTTACACCCACTATATCGCCAATATCAAGATTTTTAAATAGTTCGTATTGTTCTCCAAGGTCGTTAATCCTGCCGTAAATTTGAATCTGCCCGCTCATATCCTGTATATGGGCAAAACCTGCTTTACCGTGACCTCTTGTAGCCATAATCCGGCCGGCTAAAGTAACTTCCTGTCCCTCAAGCGAATCATAATTTCCCAGCACTTCCGCTGCAGTGTGTGTTCTTTCAAATCTTTGGCCAAAAGGATCTATGCCCTGGGAAAGCAAATTATCCAGTTTTTGCCTCCTGGCCTTCAATAGTTCATTCAGTTCTGAATCCATTTAAACGACTGCCTCCCTTGAAAAAAACAATTCTTAAACGCGAATATCCAAAATTTCATATTGGAGAACACCTGCGGGAACCTCAACCTCAACGACACTTCCAATTTTCTGTCCCAACACAGCCTTGCCCACGGGTGATTCGTTAGAAATCTTTTTGTCGGAAGGATCAGCTTCCATGGAACCCACTATTTCGTATTCTAAAGTATCCCCGAGTTCCAAGTCTTTCAAAACAACAGTGGACCCCAAGGATACTACTTCAGTTGAACGCTCAGATTCGTCAATGATTCGGGCATTCCGCAGCTGCTTTTCCAGGGTTAAAATACGCCCTTCAATAAAAGCCTGCTCATTTTTTGCATCATCGTATTCAGAGTTCTCACTAATATCGCCAAAGTCAATTGCCTGTTTTATTCTATCGGCAACTTCTTTTCTTTTGACTGTTTTTAAATATTCTAATTCCTCTTCCAGTTTCTTTAATCCTGCTATTGTCAATAAAACTTCCTTTTCACCCACAGCCATCTCTCCTCGAATTGAAATGCCAAGGACATATTATGAAAAAAATACAGAGTTAATGCCTGTATCCATCATAATAAGCACTGTAAACCCGGAAAGCCAGTGCTTCAAGGCTTACAGTGCCGTCCTCCATTATTAAAAAGGTGAGTGCAAAAAAGAAAAATTATTACATTAAGTTACCAAGTTAAAAGATATTATATAGACCTTGATATTTGTTGTCAAGAATTAAAGTGTCCGCCGGGGGAATACTACCTTCGTGAAAAAAGAATTCCCCTAGCCAATTCCTGCTGTAGACGCCCCATGGCCGGCGTTATCCCTTATGGAACGGATTTCTTCCGCAGTAACAGGTTTTTCAAAACTCCTAAGCCCTGCAAGCTTAAAACCGTGTTTTTCCCCCAATTTATAAATCTCATCCACCTGTTCAAAGGTTAGGGACCTGCCGAGAGTATAACTCTCAAACCTGTTTTCCATAGCCAAAATCATTGTTTCCGCAATACATGCCAGGGTAACGTCAGGCGGGTAACCCAGATTGAGATTGGTTGTTACTTTCCCCGGTACCTGGACCAGACCTCCTTCTATTACCAAAACATCTTTCCTGGCACCGGCAACCCGAAGAGAAACATCCCGCGGCCGGGCAACGTCACAGACAACACACCCCGGGGGGAGGTCTTCAGGCTGGATGATATCACCCCCAGAAGACGTCACAGTAATGACTATCTGGGCACTCTTGAGAGCCTTTTTTAGATTATTGGTGATTTTTACTGCCTGGCCTGTTTGGTGCATAATGCTTCTGGCAAGGTTATCCAGCTTTGTCCTGTCTCTGGCAATCAGGGTAAGGTATTTGCACTCCCTGGAAACCAGATGGGAGCACACCGCACCAATGGCGCCGGTAGCACCAATTACAACCACGTGGGCTTCTGCAATATCGATGCCCATTTTAGCCGCAGCCTCCTTAGTACCCTCCATAGCCATGGCTACAGTATAACTGTTGCCTGTAGTAACGGGAATTTTCAGCTGCTGCGCTATCGTAATGCCAGCGTCTGCGACTACGGAAGTCATAGCACCAAGGCCAACGATACCTGCCCCCGCCTTTTCCGCAACTCTTCCCGCTTTGATAATCTTCTGCACAACGTAATGTTCCGGAAAACTCAGCATCTGTTCTGTTGTCAAAGGACAGCCGATAAAAATGCCAGAAATAGTCCTGCCCGTTGACTGGGATTTTATACCTTCAATTTTGGAATACTTAAAGGCAGGAAGTCGTGAAAACCATTTTTCAACAAATTCCCTGGGCAGCCTCTTTGTACCTTTAAACCTGGTTACAATGTCGTTGACATTCATTGGATGTATAATAAACGCAAAATCCATCTTTGATCAGCCCTCCTGAACTTTCAACCTGGTTGTTGACCACTTCCTGCTAAAATCTACAATCCGCGGGAGGAAACCTATTTTATCCAGCATATTGGAGTAATCTTCAGGGGAAATGCTGTCTACCGGTTTCTGCAGAAATGCCACCAACAGAGCCTCCATCACATTTGTCCCAAAAGACCGCCCATTAAGTTCGGGCGTGGTGGTGATCAATTTAGCCGTTCCTGCCTGCTGCAGAATATCTACGTCTTTTTTGGTAACAGTATTCGTGATAATTATTTTTCCATCCAGCCGCTCAGGCATATGTCTTTTTATGTAGAGAAAGTCCCCGGCAATAATATCCGCTTTCTCGTAGTATTTAAAAAATTCAGGGTTGGGTCTGCTCTCCTGTTTTCCTGTGGGATAGATATATTTTGTAGGCAGAGTGCTTACAACAGGTGCCAGCATACGGGCCAGCTTGTCCAGTTTTGCCAGGGAATAAATGGGATAGTCTATCCCCACACTGAATATAAGGTCCCCCAAGGTTAGATTTGCCCTGCAGGCTGTTAACTCCTCAGCCATTCCAAAACGATCTACCGCACAAACCAAAAGGACATTGCGCCCCTCAAAGGATACCTGTCCTGAACTGGCAAGGTACTTGATTACCTTTCTTTCCAGGGTATTTTTTAATCCTGTACCATCAACAATGGGAGTAATCTTCACAGCGGAAGCCATCTTCCTTCCATCCCGAAGTATATATCTTCTGTTGCCTGCATGAATGTATATGTCAATGCCCCCAATACCGAAGGCATCAACTTTACCATCCAGCTCTTGCAGGAGGGAAATAGCCCTGGATAAATCTCCGTCCGTACCTATCCTTTCAATCTCAACGGTTTCTCCCATAATTTCTGCTGTTACTTTATGGTTTCTTTCTGATGCCCCTAGACTTACGCTGACAATTCTCTTCACAGTCTCGCCTCCTGTTAAAATAAGCCCAATCATTCCATGATATATTTGATGATTTCCCTAATCTCATCTACTGATACGTACCTGTCGCCCTCAATGGGTGATTTTCCGATTTCTACTCCAATTACTTCTTTGTCAAGGAGAGCCTGACACAGCTTAATGCGGTAATTTGAACCAATAGTTACGACTATGTCGCAGGTCCTTAAATTTGTGATTATGTTCATGATTGAGTTCAGCAGATCGACACCGCTGGTTCCCTCAACAAATTCCCACCTTTCTTTGTCAGTCAACAACAGGGTGTATTCAACACCCTCTTCAACAAGCATCTTCTCCAATTCTTCCTTATTCTCAATGGGAAACCCAACTACAGCAATTCTCCGCCCTTTGCGTATCTCGCCCAGTCTTTCCAGCCTGGAAATAAAAGGGCGGTCAATATGTAGTCTTTGGGCCACTTCCTGCTGGGAATAGCCTTTAACCCTAAGTCGGAATATATCCTCAATGATACCAGACACCTTTTCCGTGCTGATGAGTTTATTCCCAATACGTATAATGCGCATCTCAAGTCCCCTTTTTAAGTATTTCCCAAATGTGCACAAAATTGTATACACAAGCCTAGGTAAATTCTACCTCTCCCTGTCCTTCTTTTCAAATCTCCTCCCCGGAGAATATCAAGGACCTTACCTCAAATTTACATAAAAAGAAGCACGTGGATTACCGTGCCTGTTAAACTCTAATTTATCCGGTTAATTTACCCTGGTATGAAAAAGGCTTTCCAATGGACTTGCAAAATTTTGTCCAATAGATAATACTTTGAATAATGCTGCTTCAGCAGGCTGATATTCTGCAAAATAAAAAAGTCCCGTATTGATAATTTCATGTGGAATTATTAATGGTGTTCCAATCGTTGAAACAGTATTCGGAGGATAGTATGGATCCCAGAAAATTTTTTACCGGTCTCAGAAAAACTTTTCCCTTTATGGTAGGGCTTATACCCTTTGGACTGGCTTATGGGATAATGGGGGCCCAGGCGGGCTTAAATTTAGCCGAAATTATGTTTATGTCCGTTGTAGTTTTTGCAGGTTCCGCTCAATTTATGGCTGTTGAAATGATCAGTCAAAATATTGGGATTGTATTTATTGCTTTTTCCACCCTCTTAATCAACCTGCGGCATATTCTAATGGGGCTGTCTTTATCCCCGTATCTCAGCAGGCTGAGGGCCCGCTGGTTATACATCCTTGCCTTTGGAATGGTGGACGAGACTTATGCAGTTACAATAGATTACTATCAAAAGGGTGCCGGGGATTCAGGCAATCCCTATTTCATGCTGGGTTCCTCTGCAGGAATTTATTTTTCCTGGTTACTAACCTCATTTATTGGGGCTATTTTAGGCAGTTCAATACAGGACCCGTTGGCCTGGGGATTAGATTTTGCCATGCCGGCAACATTTTTAAGCATCCTTATTCCTCAAATCAAATCCATGAGGATGCTTCTTGTAATGCTGATTTCCGGGGTATCCGCCGTGGCTTTTTTGCTGTTAATTCCCGGAAAGTGGTATATCATTATGGCTACCCTTTTGGCCGTTGCAGCAGGGACCACTATGGAAATAGTACAGGAAAGAAGGTCTTCCTAAATGGAAACAAAATATGTAATCTTAATACTGCTTATGGGATTAGTGACCTATTTAACAAGGGTTAGTTTTTTTCTTTTGTCCAGGAAAGTTAAACTGCCGGATCTGGTTTTCCGGTCCCTGAAATATATCCCTGTAGCAATCCTGGCAACCTTAATATTTCCCGGGATATTTGTTCCCAATAAAGAATTGGATATTGCCATTACAAACCCATATATCTGGGCTGCCTTAATTACCGCTGGCACCTTAATAATCAGTAAAAATTCCCTTGCAGGTATAGTTCTGGGTATAGCCTCACTGGTGGTATTGCGGACAGTGATTTAAAACACTGCATTTTAACCCCGGGTTTCTGCGCCTGTCATAACCCAAAAAAACAGTGAAAGAATAACGGGCAGTAATTGTGAATAAATTTCAAGAGCCTGAGGGAAACAGCAATAAAAGAAACCAATAATCAAAGGGAGGCAAGCTATGTTTTACGATGAAATTGCCCAATATTACGACCTGATTTTTCCTGCCGGGAAAGCACAGGTAAGTTTTCTTACGGAAATTGCCGGCAGGCCCCCAAAGAATGTTTTGGATATTGCCTGCGGAACAGGGACATATGCCATTGAACTTGCCAAGGAAGGTTATTCTGTGACAGCTGTTGATCTAGATGCAGAAATGATAGAGGTATTGAAGAAAAAGACTCTGGACTCTAACCTGGGAACAAAAATTAACCCCATTCAGGGAAACATGCTGGAACTTCCTCAAAGGCTGAATACCAAATACGATTTAGCCTTTTGCATTGGCAATTCTCTGGTTCACCTGGACGGGGAAAAAGAATTAGAGGAGTTTCTTTCCGGCATTAAAAGCCTGCTGGTTGACAGGGGACACCTGGTAATTCAAATTATCAATTACGACAGGATTTTGAAAAAAAACATTAAATCCCTCCCTACCATTGAAGTAAAGGACAAAGGACTTAAGTTTCACCGCCTGTACCGTTATGACACAAAAATCAATAAAATCCTCTTTAAAACAATTTTAGAGGTACCGGGGAACGTCATTGAAAATGAAATCCCCCTGTACCCCCTGCTATCCGGTGACCTGGAAACTCTGTTACAAAATAGCGGTTTTACGAATATTCAAGTGTTCGGAGATTTTCAAAAATCAGAATTTCAAAAGGACAGCTCTTACAGTTTAGTAGTATGTGCCTCCTAAAAGACACGGTTAAATAACTTCAATGACAGCTGCGTAAAAACGGCAGGCATCTATAATCTTACTTATTTCACAGTGCTCATCTCGCATGTGGGCCAACTTGTACTCTCCGGGGCCAAACCCAATAGTAGGAATACCCATAGACACCGGGGTAATGGCATTAGTCCCGAAATCCCAGAAATCGTAGCGCTCCGGAGGGCTTCCAAAGACATTCTGGTAAGCTGTATCAAAAGCCAGTTTTAACGGGTGATTCTCTTCAATCTTCCATGGGGCGTGCATCGGCTCGTAAATTAGCTCTTTGCCTTTCCATGTAGTGTGCCGCAAAGTGCCCACTTCCCATTCGGCACCTGTACCCTCAACCAGTTCATCCATCTCCCGCCTTACATTGTCCAGAGTATCCCCCAAATTGATACGGCGGTCCAAATAAATAGAGCATTCGCTGGGCACCGCATTAAGGGAAGCGCTGACACAGGAAATATCGGAAAGGACAATAGTGCCCCGGGGAGATTTCGTCATTAGCTTTTGGTTCAGCTTTTCTACCCGGGTAATTATTTCAGCCATTTTGTAAACGGCATTGACGCCTTTTTCCGGGGCAGAACCGTGGGCAGATACACCCTTTGTTTTTACCCGGATTTGGGCTTTTCCGGTATGTCCCAGGGTAATAATATTGTCCGAGGGCTCACAGATAATGCAGTAATCAGGCCTGATGCCCGTTTCCTCATAGAACATTTTCAGGTTTTCCCCGTCACAGTATTCTTCGCATACTGTTCCGGTTACATAGACTGTTTTTCCCTCAAGAAGTCCTGCTTCTTTGGCAACTGCCGCCCCGAAGACCGAGGCACAGAATGCCGATTTCATATCCACTGAACCCCGGCCCCAGATACTGCCCTGGTAAATCTCTCCGGAAAAGGGCGGGACCTGCCAGAGGTCAGCATCGTCCACCTCAACAGTATCAAGGTGGGAATCAAAGTGAATGATTCTGCTCCCGTTTCCTACACGTCCTACCACATTACCCGTTGAGTCGATAAATACTTCATCAAAGCCCAGTTCCCGCATTTTTGACCCGGCAAGGGTAACCATATCCCCTTCCTGGTTGGAATAGCTGCGGGTTTGTACAGCCTTCTGGCAGAATGCAACCAGGTCAGCAGTGTATTTAGCTGCCAGGGCTGAAATCTTTTCATTTAACACCATATTCCCTCCTCGAAGGTGCCGGCAGGGACATGCCCTTGACACATACCTGTCAAAGGACACACACCCGATTTTCTGTCCCTATATTACACCAACGGCATCATTAAACTGGCAGATCAGTTTATCGATTTCAGCAGCCTGCCCGTGGATGCCGCCCCAGTAATTGTCGTAGTCATACCACTGGGCGTTCAGCTCGGACAGTTCGCGGCCCTGCTGCTCAATCCATGTGTAGTATTTCAAATTGTGAATACGCTTCTTTTCGGGATATGTCAGTTCCAGCAGGTTATCGGTGCCCTGTCCAAGCATAGAGCGGGCATGGTCCACAGCGGCCCTTGTCCTGCTATACGAACCCAACCTTTCATTCAGCTCGGCAATCCGGCTGGCATACATCTCCGCGCTGTCGGTAAGGACTGTGGCGATTACATCCTTTTCAGTCAGCTCGTAGTATTTTGCAAACTTAACGGCGCAGAGAACATTAGCAATGCCTGAAATGCCCAGCAGGGAGAGAGCTTCAACCAAATCAGCATCGACGCCTGCTTCCTCAATTAGGTATTCCCTGCCCTTTTCGTCGTTGAAGAGCCGCAGCAGGTTCAGGCTGTCTGCATCATCAATGGCAATAACCATATCGGTATTTTTTACATTGTGGACCCACGGCACATGCTTGTCACCAATGCCTTCGATGCGGTGGTCCCCGTAGCCGTTAAGGAGCAGGGTAGGACATTGGAGGGCTTCACCTACCGCCACCTGGCTTCCTGGAAAGACTTCTTTTAAATAATCTCCCGCACCGGTGGTACCTGCAGAACCGCTGGTAAAGCAGCACCCGGCAAAGCGCCCGCCAACTTCCCGTACAGCTTCTTCAATAGCGGGACCGGTAACGGTGTAATGCCAAAGGTGATTGCCCATTTCCTCAAACTGGTTGAAGATGACCACATCACTGCGGGTATTTCTTAACTCCCAGGTTTTATCAAAAATTTCTTTTACATTGCTTTCGCAGCCCGGTGTGGCTATAACCTCTCCGGCAACCTGGGAAAGCCATTCAAAACGCTCCCGGCTCATTCCCTGGGGCAAAATGGCAATGGACTCACAACCCAGGAGAGCAGAGTTGTATGCTCCGCCGCGGCAGTAGTTTCCTGTGGAAGGCCAGACAGCTTTATGATAGGTGGGATCAAACTGTCCCGTTACCAGGCGGGGAACAAGACAGCCAAAGCTGGCCCCAACCTTATGGCAGCCGGTAGGGAACCACTTGCCCACAAGGGCAACAATTTTAGCCTTCACCCCCGTCAGCTCTTCCGGCAGCACAATATAGTTAACCCCTCCGAAAAGGCCTCCCTTTTCCTTGGGTTCGTTTTTCCATGTAATGCGGAAAAGGTTGCGGGAATTAATGTCCCAAAGACCGATATCTTTAAGAGAAGCCCTTATTTTTTCAGGGATGTCTTCAGGATGAGCCATTTGGTGCAGCGTAGGAATTACAATGTTTCTTTCCCTGGCACGTTTAATGTTGCGTTCCAGGGCAGCTTCGTTTTTCGTCAGGTCTATCACAGCACTCCCCCCAAAAACTTTTTTGTACAACCATATGCTATTCTATCAAACTCCTGTTAGGAATGGTGAACAATCTTCTCTGTCTGCCCCGTGTATTATGAGGGAGGGCTTGTTTCCCGCAAGTCCTTCACCGCTTTGCCGCCGCTAAAAGCATGGGAGCTTTTCCACACAGCAGAATAATATCTGACGACAACCCGGCACAATTTCCAAAAAGACAAATAAACCGCCCAAAAAAGGCGGTTCCAACCAGAGTGTTTTCGTGTCTTTCGCGAACGACTAATGAACACAGGCACACAGCTCTTGGCAAAGCGCAGGGAAAAACAGGGAGGCACAGGCAGGACGCCTGGGCCAGCGGGGGTGGAGACAAGACTTATCGCTTTTTGGGCGGCCCGGTTTGGACCTAAAGCTTTGCCTTAGAGATGTCCTGTGTGAATTCCTGGAGTGAGCGAAAGGCGGATGAAACATGCCCCGGCGTTTCGCTCAGGATGGCGTGCAAGCTTGTCCGTAGCGGAATAATACATTCGGCCTTTTACCCATATAATTGTCAAATTGGAACCGGCACTTACGTTCTGCTGGTGCCGTTCCAGTTTGCGCCAAGAGCTGTTGCCTCAAGCTTACAAGTCGTTCGCAAAAGGTAAGAAAGCTAAAACAGCTCTTCACTGGGCGTGTACTCAAGCCCCTGAGCATCAGCAACACCCTGAATAGTCAGTTTGCCTTTGTATACGTTAAGCCCCTTCCTCAGTGCACTGTTTTCCTGCATAGCCCTTTCCGCTCCCTTGTTTGCAATTTCAAGGATGTAAGGCAGAGTAGCGTTGGTCAGTGCAATGGTCGAGGTCCGGGGAACCGCCCCGGGCATATTGCCTACGGAGTAATGGACAACGCCATACTTGATATAATAGGGATTTTCCAGAGTCGTGCTCCGGTCAATTGTTTCAATGCAGCCCCCTTGGTCAACGGCAACATCTACCAGCACGGAACCCGGCTTCATGGATTTTACCATCTCCTCGGTAACCACCTGCGGGGTCCTGGCACCGGGAATCAGTACAGCACCGATAACCAAATCGGCTTCCTTGACCGCTCTGCCAACGTTATAGCTGTTGGACATCAGGGTAATTGCGCGGCCGTTAAAGAGATCATCTAGGTATGCCAGGCGGTCTCTGTTGATGTCGATAACTGTAACTTGGGCACCCATACCTACAGCCATCTTGGCAGCATTGGTACCAACACTGCCGCCGCCGACAACTACAACTTTACCGGGCTCGACACCGGACACACCTCCAAGTAGAATCCCCCGGCCGCCGTTAGTCTTCTCCAACAGGTGGGCACCAACCTGGATGGACATCCGACCGGCCACCTCACTCATAGGCAAAAGCAGGGGGAGAGACCCGTTTGGCAGCTGCACTGTTTCATACCCTAAAGCAACCACTTTGGCTGCCAGCAGAGCTTGTGTCTGGACAGGGTCCGGAGCCAGGTGAAGATAAGTAAATATTATCTGGTTTTCTTTTAAAAGACCATATTCCTGTTCCAGTGGCTCTTTTACTTTGATAATCATCTCGGCCGCATCAAACACTTCCCCGGGAGTATCTAGAATCTCAGCCCCGGCTTCTATATATTCCGCGTCACTAAAGCTGCTGCCCAGACCCGCGGACTTTTCAACGTAACATGTGTGGCCGGCCCTGACCAGGGTGTCAATACCCGCAGGAGTCAAACCTACCCGGTTTTCCTGGGGTTTTATCTCTTTTGTCACTCCAATGATCAATGTCTTCTCCTCCCCGTCTCTAATATATCAGAGTCTGAAACGATGTTTGCTTAAGCAGTATTATAAACCGGGTTAACACCCAAAGAAAACAATTAATAACCAATATTATAAATAAACCTCTTTAAATAAACAATTGGATATAATAGCCTCTGTTGCCCTGCAATCTGCCGCTTTTCAAGTATATATTACACTGTAGTTTTTCCCGAGGAGCTCACCGTATCATCAGGATATATTTCCAATAACCATAAACCGGCACTTGTCTACATCCAAATTCCCCTGCCTAGCTTCTTACAGGGAGAATAACCTTTTCTAGTCTCCCCTTGGTAATCCTAATCAGATCCACCGGCGACAGTTCAATTGAAGATCCAATTTTCCCGGCGCTGATAATAAGGTTTTCCAACAATAAACAGGACTCATCAACTACTGTCTCATATTTCCTCTTCATTCCTATCGGCGAACAGCCGCCCCGGACATATCCGGTGACTTTATTGATTTCATTAACTTTTACCATTTCAAGAGACTTTTCATTTACCACTCTGGCTGCCGCTTTTAAGTCCAGTTCTGCCGCAACGGGAATTACGAAAACATAATAGGTTTTGCTTGCTCCCCGGCAAACAAGAGTTTTATAAACATATTCAACAGGTTTTCCAATTTTCTCTGCAGCCGATATTCCGTCAGAAAAACCATTTTTACCCTCATAATGATGTGTTGTATATGAAATGCCTGCCTTATCAAGGATACGCATTGCATTTGTTTTAGTATCAGCCAAAATTTATCACACCTTTTGTTCGTTCTAAGATGTCAACAGCAACAGCACAAATTATTATTATATCTGTTTTTGTATTCCCGGGCTATTACTCCCTCTGTTAACGAGTTAGCTGGCGACCCTCTGCACAAAAAGCCGGGGGAAAATACCCGGCTTGACTGACTGTGCAAAGTATTAGTTTTAGGTTTGTTCTTTTTCCCTGAACTGTACTTCCCTTAGTATTCTTCACGGAGGTTTTCCAAAAGCTGCATCAAATCCTCCAGATTGTCAATCTTGTTAATTCTGTCCCGGAGGCGTGCTGCCCCCCGGAGTCCTTTGGTATACCAGGCCAGGTGCTTGCGCATTTCAAGTAAGCCTCTCTTTTCCCCCTTAAAGCGCACCAGAAGATGCAGGTGCTCTATAGCTGTTTCCAGCTTCTCCTGCCACCCGGGATCCGGAAGTACGCGTCCCTCTTCAATATAAGCAATGGTCCGGGAAAAAATCCAGGGATTGCCCATTGAAGCACGGGCAATCATTACAGCATCGCACCCTGTAGTGTCCAGCATCCGCCGTGCGTCCTCCGGGCTTCGGATATCACCGTTCCCCACAACAGGAATCTTCACTGCCTTCTTTACCTGTTCAATAATACCCCAGTCAGCACTGCCGGAGTAAAACTGGTCCCTCGTCCTCCCATGAACTGCAACAGCTGCTGCACCGGCTTCCTCTACTGCCAGAGCCAGCTCAACGGCGTTAACAGTATCCTCGTCCCAGCCTTTGCGCATTTTGACTGTAACAGGCACCTCTACCGCTTCTACAACTGCTTTTACAATTTCCGCCGCCAGAGGGACATCTCTCATTAAGGCTGAGCCCTCTCCGTTCTTGACTATCTTCGGTGTCGGGCAGCCCATATTGATATCCACTACCGCAGCCCCCGTACCAACAGCTATTTTAGCCCCCTGAGCCATTATTCCCGGCTCACTGCCAAACAGCTGAACTGCAATAGGACCCTTCTCTTCCTCTAAGTTCAGGATTTCAAAAGTCTCCCTGTTTGAATATGTAAGTGCTTTGGCACTGGCCATCTCAGTTACAATAAGGCCGCAGCCCATTCTGTGGAGCAGAATGCGGAAAGCTTTGTCGGTAACCCCTGCCATGGGTGCGGCAAAAACCCTGTTTCTTGTTTCAACTGTACCGATCCGCATTTAAATTACAGCCTCCGTTACTTGTTGCGATTATATATGATTCTTAACCCTTCCAGGGTGAGGTCTCCGTTGATCACATCAAATATTTTTACATGGGGACCAACAACCTCAGCCAGCCCTCCTGTAGCAATGGCCTTTGCACTGCACCCTAAATCATCACGTATCGCCTGGATTGCAAATTGTATTCCACCGATTACGGAATAATAAATACCGGCCTGCATAGAGGTAACAGTGTTTTTCCCGATTGCCGAAGCGGGTTTTTTCAGTGCCACACGGGGAAGCTTGGCCGCTTTTTGAAATAAGGCCTCCATGGAAATATTTATTCCGGGAGAAATTTGGCCCCCCAGGTACTCCCCTTGGGAAGATATAACATCAAAAGTAGTGGCGGTCCCAAAATCCACCACAATCGCAGGGCCGCCGTATAATTCATAGGCTGCAACAGTATTGGCTATCCTATCCGCACCGACTTCCCGGGGATTGTCTGTTTTTATAGGTATGCCGGTTTTTATTCCGGCACCCACTACCAGCGGTTCAGTGCCAAACAATCGGCGAATCATAGCCTGAAGAATTTGAGTGGCATTCGGAACAACAGAAGCTATTATTGCTCCTTTAATCCCTGAAGGGTTAACTTTAGCAAGGGAAAGAAAACTTCGGGTCATAATTTCATACTCATCAACAGTTTTTATGGTATGAGTACTCAATCTCCATGAAGCAACCAATTTGTCAGGTAAAAAAATTCCCAGAACAATATTCGTGTTGCCGATATCCACTACAAAAACCAAATTCAATCACATCCTTTGGCATTTTTATGTCATCCCGGTAACGGTAACCTCCCCGGAGTAAAATACTTTAGTGCAGCCTTGATGGTCTCTAAGAAGCAAACCCCCTTCAGGGGTAATATCTTCCGCCACTCCTGCAAAATACTTTTCCCCCATTTTTAAGACCACATTGCGGCCTAAAGTTAAGTTGTTTTGCCTCCACTGGTTCAGGATGGATGAAATTCCTTCACGGCAGTAATGGAAATAGTTTGCTTCTAACTGAGACAGCATTTCACGGACCAGGCTTTTTCTGTCAACGTTCTTTCCCAGGTACATCGCCAGAGTCCCCGCTCCGGAGGCTTCCTTTTCCAACTGTCTGAAATCAGAATTAACATTGAGACCGATTCCAATGATAATATAATTGACCTGGTCCACTTCACCTTTCATTTCCGTAAGGATTCCGCATATCTTTTTCCCTTCCAGGAAGATATCATTGGGCCACTTGATGAGAGGGACAAGTCCTGTCACCTTTTTTATGGCATTGACAACAGCTACTGCCGCAACCAGGGTAATGCCCTGGACTTTGTGGGGAGGCACATCCGGCCTGAGAATCACGGACATCCAAATACCTCCCGCGGGAGAATGCCAGGACCTGTTCATACGCCCCCTCCCTTTCGTCTGCTGTTCCGCAATTACAACCGTCCCTTCAGGGGCACCTTCTTCAGCCAGCTTCTTGGCTGCGTTATTCGTGGAATCTACCCTGTGGTAATGGCGGATTTTACATCCCAAAACCCTGGTACCCAATCCTTGCGATACTTCCGCGGGATAGAGAACATCAGGCACAGAAACCAATTTATATCCTCGTTTGGGTACAGAATGGATAACGTACCCTTCGCTCCTCAGGGCTTCAATATGCTTCCATACTGCTGTTCTGCTAATTCCCAGAGCCAGGCTTATTTTTTCACCGGAAACATACTCCTTTCCGGCTGATGAAAGGAGAGAAAGAACCTTTTGTCTCATAGAACCTCCCAAAAATTAAAAGTTATATTCAAACAGCACCTGTGAAAGAAACATATTTCCCCAATAGTCCTAGTAGAATCTCCCGGATAGCCTATTCATTATCCCAAAGTAACAGATTAAAATAATAGCAAAACCTTCTTCCCAAAAGGAAGTTGCAATGGATACCATTCATGTAAGAAATTCCAATAACAAAATAATTGCAAATAACGTTGCGATAGCTGCAAGGTTTTTCCAACGGGCACGGGGGCTTTTACTTTCCAAGCCTTTAAAGGAAGGGGCAGGGCTGTGGATTAACCCCTGCAATGCAGTTCATACTTTTTTTATGACCTATTCCATTGATGTAATTTTCCTCGACAAGAATATGCGCATCACCAACATTCTGGAGAATATGTCTCCCTGGCGAGTGAGTCCCATAGAAAAAAACGCTCAAAGCGTCCTTGAACTGCCCGCCGGAACAGCAAAGAAGCACTCTGTTACCATAGGAGAACAACTTGTTTTTCAACTTCCTGACACCAACAAAAAACAACAGCAGGGGTGAAAGGTTTCCAGGTTAAACCCCTTCCATAAACGCATTCCTGGTTGTGTCACTTTGAAAATGGTTGCAATTTATAGGCTTGTTTGCGCCTTTATCATTCAAGAGGAATATTGCCTTCTCCCACATGGACAACCACCGGAGAATGTTCTTTCAATTCCTCGGCACTAAAATGACCGTAAGACATGATAATTATTTTATCGCCCGGTTCCGCAAGCCTGGCGGCGGCACCGTTAACACAGATCTCTCCCTGCCTCTCGGATTCAATTACGTAGGTCACGAAGCGGCTGCCATTGTTGGTATTTACCACGTGGACTTTTTCGTAGGGGAAGATATCCGCCGCCTGGAGGAGTCTCCGGTCAACTGTCAGGCTCCCGACATAATCCACATTCGTTTCAGTCACCTTTGCCCTGTGGATTTTGCTCTTAAGCATTTCTCTCAGCAACTATATCCCTCCTCATTATGTCCGCCTTTGAGGTGATTCAAAAATGAAATTATCGATTAACCTTGTCTTCCCAATCCAAACAGCAACGGCTACCAGTACCCTCCCTTTGATTTCCTCTATGTCTTTCAAAGTCACGGCATCTTTCACCACAAGATAATCTATACAGGCCAGGGGTTCCCTCTTGATAACTGCTGAAATTTTTTCTGCTACCAGCGCCGCCCTTTTCTCTCCCTGTTCCAGAAGAGCTCTGCCGGCCTCGAGGCTTTTGGGGATAACAAGGGCCGCTTCTCTTTCCCTTTTACTCAGGTAGGTATTCCGGGAACTCATAGCCAGACCGTCATCTTCACGTATAATGGGCATTACCCTTATTTCAACGGGGAAGTTCAAGTCCTCAACCATTCTTTGAACCACCAGTGCCTGCTGGGCATCCTTCTGTCCAAAATATGCCCGGTTGGGAAGAATAATATTGAACAGCTTGGATACTACCGTGGTCACCCCCCGGAAGTGACCGGGTCTGGAAGCCCCGCACATTTCATCTGTGAGACCGTAAACATTCACAAATGTACTGAAATTTTCCGGATACATTTCTCCCGGCGCAGGAACGAATAAAATGTCTACACCGGCTTTTTCAGCCAGATCCTTGTCCCTTTCCAGATCCCGGGGATACTCATCAAAATCTTCATTTTCCCCAAACTGTGTAGGGTTGACAAACAGGCTCACAACGGTAAAATCGTTTTCAGCCCTGCTGCCCTCCATTAAACTGAGGTGTCCCCGGTGAAAAAATCCCATTGTCGGGACGCACCCGATCGTGGCACCGGTCCTTTTTATTTCCAGACTGGTTTTCTGCATTTCCTGAATACTTGTTATTACCTGCATCTGTCAGACTCTCCTTCTACCAAAAAACAGCTAAAAAATAATTGCCTCAGCTAAGGAGGCTTTTTAATTCTTCAAGTTGATCTTTCTTTAGCTTTCCCTTTTCCCAGGCAATCTTTAATGTTCGCCTGCCTAAAGCCTTATAAAGGTCCAGTATATCCGGTGCGTTTTCCTCCAGGCTTTTTATGTGCCTTGCTACAGTACCAATATCTCCCCGGCTTATCGGCCCCGTAAGTGCACCTGCAGGTTTCATAACCCTCAAGTTCCCCAGAGTACCTTCAATAAGAGGCAGGAGGGCTGGAACGAGACAATCCTTTTCCACCCCGGATAAATCAAGAAGTTCCAAAGCAGCATCGAAAAGAGTTACCAGGTAGTTGGAAGCCACACAGGCAGCAGCATGATAGAGCACCTTATCCTCTGCATTTAAGACAAAAAATTCTGCCCCAATCCGGGAAACCATAATTTTTCCTATTTTTACCGCTTCAGGATGGCCTTCCAGGCTGAAAACACACAAAGGCAGGTTTACCAGCGCCTCCTCAACTGAGGCGCAGCTCTGCAGGGGGTGCATGCTCATTACATATGCCCCACAATCCGCTGCAGGCTGGAGGATTTTAGAGGTATGGGCACCGCTCATATGAACCACAAACTGCCCAGGCCCCAGACATTTGCTTTTGCTTAATCCAAGAACCACCTCTTTTACAGCATCGTCCGGTGTAGTAATAAACAGTACATCACAGCTGGCAGCTAATTTTGCAGCATCGCTGTAAAATTTGCCTCCAACTTCTTTTGTGGCCCGGTAGGCGGAAGTCTCCGACCGGCTGAAATAACCCGCAATCTCGTAACCGCAGGCACCTAAAAGGGAACCCATAGTCTTTCCCATTACTCCTGCTCCAATGAAACCAATTCGCATAAGCAGCCCCCCAGGATAAAAAAAACCCGGCTTAAACCGGAAGGTATCCTATTATTCCTTCCGTCTCAGTCCAAAAGGATCCAAGCGGGTAAGCGTGTAAGAATATAGTAGCAGAACAGGATATTCCTGTCCAGTTTACCTGGCAATTTAACCCTTCAAACTCAACAATCTCCCGTGCCGGGGCTTGAATGCTTTAAGGAAAGGCTGTAAAAAACGACAAATTAAAACCTGCTTATTGGGTGTATAAATTAACAAACTGGGTACCAACATCGGTTTTAGACAGGAATTTCTTCAGCGGAGTGCCATCGGGCAAAGTAACGTCAGGGTTCACTTCCAGCAGAGGAACAAGCACAAAAGCCCTTTCAACCATTCGCGGGTGAGGGATTTCCAGCTCCCTGTCATGAATAACCTCGTTGTCATACAAGAGAATATCCAGATCGATAATCCTTGGCCCCCAGCGCAACAGGCGCTCCCTGCCCATTTGTTTTTCAACGGCAAGAAGAACCCGGAGCAGTTCTTTTGGGTTCAGGGTTGTTTTTAACCTGGCAACCATGTTTAAAAACATAGGTTGGTCCGGCACCCCCCAGGGTTCCGTTTCATAAATAGAGGAAAGGGCATCAATCACTATACTCTCATTTTTCAGGAGCTCCAGAGCACGATGAAGGTTTGCAGCCCGGCTGCCAACATTCGAACCCAGACTCAAATAGGCTGTATGTGTCATTGCCTGCTCCTTTCAACCTGAACCTCCGCGTAGTCCATATAACCGGAAAGGGGGGGATTTTGTTTTCTAACCCTGATAATTACCCTTGTCACGGGAAACCTTGATATAACAGCACGGGCCAATCTGACGGCAGCAGTTTCAATGAGACTGTAAGTCTCTTTATTGAACTCACTTTTGATGAATTCGAATACTTCCGCATAGTTGACTGTCTGAAGGAGATCATCAGTGTTCCCGGCCTCTTCGAGAGGAAGGAATAATTCCGCATCAATTTCAAAATGTCTACCCAATTCTCTTTCACAGGGGTAAACTCCGTGGAAACCGAACATGCGCATTCCCTTTAGGGTGATCCTATCCATTTCCCGATTCCCCCATTCCCAGTATTGCATCAGTCATCCTGGCCACCTGGCACATTTCTTTCACATCATGAACCCGAACAATATCCGCCCCCCGCATAATAGCTGCGGCAACCGTTGCAGATGTTCCGTGAAGCCTTTCCCAGGGAGGGACATCCAACACGCTGCCTATTACAGACTTGCGAGAGGTACCGATAAGGATCGGGCTTCCAAGACACTTTAGAGCATCCAGACGGTTTATTACCTCCAGATTCTCCCTTGCGTCCTTGGAAAACCCAATACCCGGGTCAAGGATAATATTTTCTTCCCTGACACCTTCCTCCAGGGCTTCTCTCTTCTTTTTCCCCAGGGTAGATATTATTTCCCCGATGATATCCATGCCGGGCTCTCTGACACTGTGCATAATGATAAAGGGTGCCCCATATTCAGCAACAGTGCTGCTCATCAGGGTATCACCGGAACCTGATACATCGTTGATAATGTCAGCTCCCCTGTCCAATACGGCCCGGGCAGTAGAAGCCTTGTATGTATCCACAGAGATTGGGATATTAACTTTCTGCGCTACCTTTTCCAAAACCGGTAGAAGACGGGCTATTTCCTCTTCACTGCCAACAGGCTCATACCCCGGACGGGTGGACTCTGCGCCTATATCAATAATATCTGCTCCATGTTCTTCCATTTCCAGAGCCCTGTCAACAGCCAGCTGCGGGTCCGAATAGCATCCGCCGTCGGAGAAGGAATCCGGGGTAACATTGAGAATGCCCATTACAAGAGTATGCCTGCCAATAACCAGTTCCTTATTGCCGCAGTGAAGGATTCTTAAGCTACTTCCATTTGCCAGGTTATTCAACACATCCTCCAGTTCTTTGGACAATTGGGGCAGTTGAAAATCCTGAAGATTTAATTTTGGCAGCAGTTTACGATACTGGGCCAAAGTACCCAGGAGTACAACATAGCTGTCGGAAAGCCCCTTGATAACCTGTCCATGGACAGCTGCTTCTCCACCCTTGGAAAGCATTTCCTGCTTCAAAATCTGCGCCGCCTGGGCAGAGAGAGGCCCTACTTTAATGGCAAAATGCTGGGCTTTAGGGGCCATAATATTGATACCTTCTTCCCATACCCCCAGGCCTTTCATCAGCTGCCTGGCCTGAGCCTGGCTGTCCACACGGATTGGATGTATATTGAACCTCTTTTTCATCGCAAGTTTCCTCCCAAGAAATCAAAAAACGGAACAATACATGCGGGCTTTTTTCTCCGTTGTACATTTCAAACTCCTAAAGACCGCATGTGTTGTGGAGCGGGACTTGTTTTGCTCAGCCGTCGCCGGCTTTGCCGGCGGTAACGGCGTGCAAGCTTGTCCGTAGCGGAGCAATACATGCGGGCTTTTGCCACCGCTTACATGTCAGACTCCTGGAGGCCGCATGTATTGTGGAACGAGACTTGTTTCCCGGAGTGTCTGCTCCGCCGTCGGAAATTGCGTGGGAGCTTGTCCAACATGAAATAACCGCCCACAAAGCACCGCCGTCCATTCAAGCAGCTCTTTTCCCAATGTGAATATTTTAGCACTGCCCTGCCGGATTATCCATAATTCACAACCTGGCTTGAACGAATCTGCCGCACAGACAATGCATACTCGGCACAGTCCAAAACTACCTCCAAAGGAATTTCTCCGATAATGTCGGCTTCAACAATATCCACAGCAAACCGCCTCCCCAGGGCTTTTGCTGCCTCAAGAACTTTATATGGAGGGACTTCCGCAGGTTTTTTTATTACAGTCAGCACCCTGGCAAGGCTGTCCGGCCCCAAAACTATCCCGGTGGCGGAAATATTTTCCAAACCCAAGTCCTTTTCCAATTGGTTCGCTATCCAGTCAGCTATGCGACCGTCCTCTGTGGAACAAGTTAGGTTATAGCGCAAAGCACCAGACCTGTCCATAACTTCCCCTCCAAAAAATGACTCTTACTAAATAGTTATGCACAGGCAAGTACAACATGCCACCGGCACAAAAAAAGATGGTGGAAAATCCTTCACGGGTACAAACTTAAAGGTACTATTAAAAAAGGGGCGAACAGCTGCGCCCCTTAAACTTCTTATTCGTAAAGCCATTCCTCTGCAGACTTGGTGTAAGCCAGAAGTTCCTCTTCCTTAAAGTAAATCTTTATTTCACGCTGGGCACTTTCCAGAGAGTCGGCTCCATGAATAACATTCCGCCCGATCTCAATCCCAAAATCGCCTCTGATAGTACCGGGCGCCGCCTCTTTAGGGTTCGTTTTTCCCATCATTTTCCTAACTTCCTCTACGACTCCCTTGCCTTCCCAGACCATTGCCACAACCGGACCGGAAGTTATATATTCCAAGAGTCCCGGGAAAAAGGGCTTGTCCACATGCTCAGCATAATGCTCTCTGGCTTTCTCTTCATCAAGCTGCATTAATTTCATACCTGCCAGTTTAAATCCTTTGTTCTCAAAGCGGTTGATAATCGTGCCCACCAAATTCCGTTGAACACCGTCAGGCTTTACCATTACAAAAGTTCTCTCCACTCTTTTGCCCTCCTTGAACACTGCTATTTGCCTGCTGCAGTAAAAAGTAGTGAATTAAAACCAGTACTATACCAAATTGATAAGGCTGTAGTTCAGGATTATCGTTGGTTTGCTTGTTGATACAGGCTCCGGCCCACTAATATCATCACCAGAGGTTTTTGTATCTGTTTCACCATCTGCAGAATTTTCAGAGACTGAAGTAACTGCTTCACTATTATCATTACTTTTTAGCAAAGCTTCAAATTCCTCCGCTTCAAGTGTCTCTTTTTCCATAAGCTCTCCGGCGATTAGATGAAGCTTTTCTATATTTTCTTTCAACAGTGTTTCGGCCCGGGAATAACATTCATCCATGATCCTCCTGGCCTCTCTGTCGATGGAAACTGCTACCGCTTCCGAATAATTGCGGTCCCGGGCAATATCCCTTCCCAGGAATACCTGTTCCTGCTTGGTTCCAAAAGTTAGGGGACCCAGTTCATCCGACATTCCAAATTCGGTAATTATTTTCCTAACAAGCATTGTAGCACGCTCAAGGTCGTTCTGTGCGCCGGTGCTTATTTCATCCAGCACAAGATCCTCTGCTACACGCCCACCTAGAAGCATGGTCACTTGGTCCAGAATCTGTGATTTTGTCATATACCTGCGGTCTTCACGGGGAAGCAGCAGGGTATATCCGCCGGCTCTGCCCCGGGGAATAATAGACACTTTATGCAGCGGGTCAGTATTCGGCAGGAGATAAGCTACCAGAGCATGCCCCGCTTCATGATAAGAAACGAGCCTCTTTTCATAATCACTGATAACTCTGGCCTTTTTCTCCGGCCCGGCAATAACCCGTTCCACGCTTTCTTCCAGGGCATCCATGGTAATCTTCTTCTGCCCCCGTCTGGCTGACAGGAGTGCAGCTTCGTTAACCAGGTTTGAAAGGTCCGCCCCTGTAAAGCCGGGAGTCCTCCTTGCCAAAACATTCAAGTCTACATCCTTGGCAATTTGCTTGCCCCGGGTGTGCACTTTCAATATTTCTTCTCTACCAAGGATATCAGGTACATCCATTGTTATTTGACGGTCAAACCTGCCCGGTCGAAGGAGTGCCGGGTCGAGAATGTCCGGCCTGTTAGTAGCTGCAATAATAATTATTCCTTCATTAGCTTCAAACCCGTCCATTTCCACCAGGAGCTGGTTCAATGTCTGTTCCCTTTCGTCATGCCCCCCACCAAGACCGGCACCTCTTTGACGCCCAACTGCATCGATTTCGTCAATAAAGACAATGCAGGGAGCGTTCTTCTTGGCCTGTTCAAAAAGGTCACGGACTCTGGAAGCACCCACACCAACGAACATTTCCACGAAATCAGAACCACTTATGCTAAAGAAAGGAACATCAGCCTCACCTGCTACAGCACGGGCAACCAGTGTTTTTCCGGTGCCCGGAGGTCCGTAAAGGAGTACGCCCTTGGGAATACGGGCTCCGATTTCTGTAAACTTCTTGGGGTTCTGTAAAAACTCAACAATTTCCTGCAGTTCTTCTTTAACTTCATCGGCACCTGCCACATCAGCAAAAGTAACCTTTTTGTTATCAGTATGCATCCGGGCACGGCTCTTACCAAACTGCATAACCCTGCTGCCGCCGCCCTGAGTCTGCTGCATCATAAAGAACATCAATCCAATCAGCAGCAGGATTGGCAGGAAAGTGCCCAAAACTCCCGCCCACCAGGGTGCTTTAGGAGGAGCTTCCGGTTTGACATTTATCCCTTTTGCCCCCAATTCCTTAGCCAAATCGGGGTCCGGGAGAGCCTCCAGGGTAAATTTGTCCCCACTTTTATAAGTCCCTGTAATACGGTAAACATTATCTTCACTGACGATTTTTACATCTTTAACCTGACCGGTTTCAACTTTATTCATAAATTCCGTATAGTCTATAATAGCAATTTGTTCTTGGACCGGGGAAGCCCATCTTACGAAGGAAACGGCAATCAAAACAATTAGTAAATATATTGCCAGGTTTTTGAAAATTCTATTCCGCAAAAATGTCCCTCCTCTCAACAAGACAACGGAAATGAAAAACGGAGCAAGTTTTTTCCCATGAATACTTATTGTAACATAAGGCTGAAATAAACTCAAACACCCGCATTTTCCCCTTAATTCCGGTATTGTTGCAACTGAAGCCTGAGTACCTGCCTGGTACAATCTGTTACTTTCACCCTATTCTCTATGCAAAAACCTGCAACCCAGACAATTCCTCTGCTGTCGTAAACTATTGGTACCTGCGCTCTCTTACTCTGGGGTACTTTTTTATCAATCAGGTACTTTTTTATTTTTTTGCTTCCCGCACAGCCTAAGGGTTGAAATGTGTCACCTTCTTTTCGCGGCCCTACCGTCAGGGGCAGCTCCAGCTTATCCAAGTCCAAATAAGCGTCTTCAGGAGGAGCACTAAAAACCCGGCTTCTTACCGCTTCCAGGGGGAAAACTTCAGCAGAGATTCTTACACTGGCAGCGGGAATTTCAGTTGTTCCAGGGATATTTAGGGATCGGGGTCCCCATTTCCCCCCTCCGCTGTCAATGTCACGGTCCTCTTTAACTGTTGAAAAAACTACAAAAGAATATGTCTTTTCTGCCATCACACCCTGGGGAAGATCTAACCGCTTTCCGGTCTGTCCGGAAAGGAAAAAATCCCTGACCCTTTCGACGTGTCCAAATTCAAGAGTACACTCAGGTCCGGCCAATCTTTTAAAAACTTTCCTCACTAACCTGCGCTGTAAGGCTGCATCTAAGCTCAGGAAATCTTCAACGCACAGTTGTAAAACACTGCCGGTGAAACCCACCATATCCCTAAATATAATGTCAGTCTCTTTTTCAATATAGTCATTTTCAGCCCGAATTATTTCTGCTGTCCTTGTAAGAACTTCCACCACATTTCCATTATATTCGGTCAATACCGGGATAAGTTGGTGACGTACTTTGTTGCGTAAAAATGCCAAGTCTTTGTTGGATGAATCAGTCCTAAATTTTATCCCCAAATCTGAACAAAAAGCTTCGATCTCCCTGCGCCTAACCCCCAGGAGAGGCCGTACCACAGCCCCTGAAAGGGGCCTCATTCCTGACAGGCCTTCAAGACCCGTGCCATTTAACAGATGGAGCAGCAGCGTCTCTGCCTGATCATCAGCATTATGGGCAACCGCTATTTTTGACGCCCCTAATTCCCGGGCTGTCCTGTGCAAAAAATCATAGCGTGCTTTTCTTGCAGCTTCCTCAGTGGACAGTTTCTCCCGGGCGATTACTGCAGGGACATCGGCAGTACCCACCCTGCAGGGAAGTCCCAGCGAATCAGCAGCACTCCGGACAAAATCGGCATCTTCCCGTGCCTCTCCCCCCCGGAGCATGTGGTTAAGGTGGGCAACATACAGCTTTAGATCAAGACGGTCCCGCAGAGAGCAGAGAATGTGAAGCATGGCCATGGAATCTGCCCCTCCGGAAACAGCCAAAACAACAGCATCGCCCGACTTAAAAAGACCGTGCCGGCAAATATCATTCCAAACTTTTTCAACAATCAATAAAACCACCGCCATACTGCACTTATTCAAATTTCGAGTATTAAACCCGTATTCCTGCTATTTGGCTTATTTTTCCTATACTTTAGTCTAACGCTGGAGAAAGCTGTTTATTCCCCTTAAAGGCATGAAATAGCAGTTCGAGTACTCATTTGGTTCTACAGACGATAAAAAATTGTGAACCCGGCAGTCTACCGGGGTCAATGTCAAAAACATCTTCTTTCTAAGGGCAGAAATTCAACCGGGAAAGAAAGTACTTCCTTGATATGGCCGCCGGTTGATATTTGGAATTGTATTTTTTTCGGGGAGAGAAAAAAGCAGGTTTTGATCCACAAAAGCAAGCCCCCGGGAAAATAACCGGGGCAGCATTGAAGTTTGTGGAAAGAGGTAAGAAGGAAAAGGCCAGCGGTGTAAGGAAGCCATAGGCTAGTGCAGACAGTACGGTACAATCCTCGCCACCACTACCATAATATCGTCTTTCACGGTCCCTCCCGACATTTCTTCAGCCCGGGAAACCAGGTGATCCGCTATTCTCTGAGGGTCTTCCTGGGAAAACTTGTGCAACTCTCTTATCACCCAGTCCTCCCCGAATTGAGATCTCCGGCCGGCATCCAGCAAACCATCTGTCGTCATTACCAGCAGGTCCCCGTTTTCCAGGTCCATGGTCACAGGTTCATAATCTACCGTATCCAGAATTCCGATGGGGAGAGACCCGGAATTAACAGTATGAATGTTTTTACCCTTCTTAATAAAGCTGGGCTGGGCAGCAATCTTCACAAAATCCGCTTTTCCGGAAAAAAGGTCGATAACAGCCAGGTCAACAGTGGAAAAGGTATCTTCCGGGGAACGGAGAGCCAGGGCAGCATTAACGGTTTTTACAGCCAGTTCCCTGTCGAATCCGCATTCCAGCAGGCTTTTTAACAAATTTACCGTTGCCATGCTTTCTCTGGCGGCCCTGGAACCGGACCCCATTCCATCGCTCAAGACCAGGGCCGTTCTGCTGTGAAGAAACACTGATGCAAAACTGTCACCGGACACCCCGTTACCCGTCTTGATACACTGTGCAATTCCCAAATCTATATCCAAAAGGCGTCTGGGAACGAAACTTATCTCGCAGGCTTTAACTCCGGATTCCATTGCACATTCAAAGTGTCCTATTGACATCCTTACACCGAGGACATCTTCAATAATAGGTGCCGTCTTCTCCGTACAGTCCTTAAATCCACGGCAGGGCTTTTTCACAAGGTGACAGTGATAGCTGTGGTTTCTCTTGAATACAGAAACATCCCTTATTCTAATACCGTTGAGCTCCAACACCTCCACCAGTTTTCGTTCAATCTCTTCTTCGGTGCGGTCCTTGATTTCAGTTTGCTTGACCAACTTGCTGATAATTTCACCAACCCCGTGAAGCTGGGAGGATACCAGGTCTTTGCTTTCGGTAAGCTTTTTCTGCCAAAAACAGTTTACCTGGCAAATATCCCAAACACAATTGATTGTAGCAGCCATTTCCACAGTGCGCCTGCACCTGGCGCCAAGAACCCCGCGTATATCTTTGTCAGTGATTTTCCCGGTCTCCTCAATTTTTACGAACAAAGCCAGTATGTTCTGGTATGTATTATAAATATCATTTTCCCAACAGGTCCTAAACATGGAACATTCCCCACAGACATTGGCAGAAATGGTATTCAGCATCAGGTCAAGGCTGTCTATCCCTCTATCCTCCTGATCGGCTAGATCATCACTCTCAAGGCCAAGCCCGGTCTGTTCGAAAGTCCTGGCCAATTCATGAAATACAAAACCGAGTTCTTTTACTTTTTTCAAAACTTCTTTGGAGTCCTGTTCCAAACCTGTTCTTTTAGTAAAGGGCATAAGGTATCTCAACCGGTCAAACCAATTTTCCGGGTGAAGCACAAAAATCACTCCGGCAAAGAGCACTTCACCCAGTGCAATAGAAAGGGAAGTCTCCCCCAAGAAATAAACAGAAAATATAAGATGCCCAATAATAAATCCTCCCAGAGCTCCAAACTTTCCAATATGGCGGAAAACCCCTGCACATAATCCGGAAAAGGCATAGATTCCTACGGCATTGGGAACTGCAGCAGCTGTAAGGCTGGGAATGATCCCTACCACGGCTCCTATTCCTGCACCCATCCCGCACCCTCCAATATGTGCGGCAGAAATAATCACATAGGTGCTTACGATTCCTGCAAGGCTTAAGGGACCAAAATAGACGTCATTGATTCCGCTGATTACACCCGCCCCAAGGACAACGTAACATGCTGCTTCCTCCACAGTAAGGCCTGTCCCCTCTACTTTCATTCGAGTTAACGACTGCAGCACAATTACAAAAGCATAAGTGAATCCCGCTGCAAGCAGACATTCGAACCCGACGGCCATAAAAGTGTACATAGTGGCAGACCATACAGCTGCAAAAGCCCCTTTAACCACTCCGGTGCAAACAAAAGCAACACCGGGTAAAAAGGGAGTCCTGAAATGCCCACGTACATTCACTCCCTGTAGAATAACGGCACACATTAAAATAACCGCTACTGACTGCCACAGCATATAACCGTCAACTGCTGTCAACAGCCCTAAACTGATAAACAAGGCCAGCGGCCAGTTAAGGTTTTTTCTATATCCCGCCGCAGCAACAAAAAACGCAGTCCCAAAGGGCAGCAGTTCTCCGAAAACTGCTGCCCGGGAAAGGAGGAAGGCTACGGCTAACAGACTAATCGTTTCTACCACAAACTGCTTCCCGGTAATCCAGGAACGGCTCAATCCCCATTTGTCTTTTCTTCCAATGGAATAGTTTTGGTTGTGCGTGTAAGCGTGAGTATCATTTAACATTGTGTACACCTACCTGGCTCAAGTGTTTGCTTCCCATTATAGACAAGCAACCCAAAAATTTTTGTCAGGTTTGGTTTTATTGCTTTGAGAAACTTTCGACAAATACACGACAAAACCTAAAGTCCAGTATGACAGCTCCGAAAAGGGTTTCCGCCGCAACACAATAGCGGGATTATTGAAGTAGTTGTTACAGAAAAAAAAAGTAAAATTTCTAAAACAAATTAATTCCTTAAGGTCCTCAAAGATGTTGACAACCGCTGGATTCGGTTCTTCTGCCAGCCATTCTGGTGGTTACAGGCAAAAAAAATCCCCGTACTTGTAATAAGTACGAGGATTAGTGGTGACCCGTAGGGGATTTGAACCCCTGTAACCGGCGTGAAAGGCCGGTGTCTTAACCACTTGACCAACGGGCCTTTTTGTCCAAATACACCCAAAAACTATGGTAGCGGTGGTTGGACTTGAACCAACGACGCTACGGGTATGAACCGTATGCTCTAGCCACCTGAGCTACACCGCCATAAATGGTCGCGGGGGTTGGACTTGAACCAACGACCTCCGGGTTATGAGCCCGACGAGCTACCTACTGCTCTACCCCGCATCAAAAGATAAATATTCATTTTTGTCGTGCATTATTAAATTATACGGATATATAAACAAATGTCAAGGGGGTAATCAACTTAACATCAGCCTGGCTCCTAAGGCGAGAAATATCAAACCGGCTAATTTCATGAAGGTAAAGGGCACTTTTTCCAGTCCAAACAGGCCAAATTGATCAATCAGCATGGCTGTTGACACCTGCCCCACGATAATAGCAGTTGTAGCCAGGGCAACTCCTACTTTGGGAATGCTGGCAGCCACTCCGTAAATAATCAGCACACTGATAATGCCTCCCAAATAGGCATACCAGGGAACCTCCATCAATTTACCAAGATTTCCTTTCCCAAACCCAAACAGCACAATCAACCCTGCCATAGCGCTCCCTATAATATGCACCAACAATGTTGCCTCAATCTGCCCCACATACTTGCCCAGCACGGCATTCAATGACCCCTGTACAGCCATGGCTATACCAGCCGTTAAGGCAAAGGACATTGCTAACCAATCTAAAGTCATTTTTTTCCTCCCAAAGTTCAGATTTTTGTCCATGTAACATAAATTGTTGCATTTTGACATCATTGAATATTCTTGCACCTACCAACCTCGAATATGGTGGAAATATTAACCTTAGAGTAACAGGTATAAACCTTCCCGACCTTTGCCAATATATAAGAGAAAAAAGAAACAGATAAGGAATGAGGCCCCTTGAATTACCGGTTTTTAAAATTTGTTATTATTACAGCTTTTGTTTTTTTTATTGCTATAACCCCTCAAGTTCACGGGTTTCCCGCCCCCTACGGTGGATGCACTGCTACAGACCGTACTCT
The DNA here is from genome assembly GCA_001513335.1 of Clostridiales bacterium DTU086. GTDB lineage: Bacteria > Bacillota > DTU086 > DTU086 > DTU086 > DTU086. Next base: position 28,852 of record LFTO01000005.1, read on the forward strand.
CTTTCTCAATGAACCCCCGTTAACAGGAGATGATGTTCTTGAACTCCAGGAACGGCTTTCGGAACTGGGATATTATAATGGAAAGCTTAGCGGGGTTTTTGACGAAAAAACATGTGAAGCAGTGAAAAAAATTCAAAAAGACTCCAATATGAATCCTACGGGAGAAGTTGGCCCGGCAACATGGGAAATACTTTCAAAGGGAATTGAGGCTCCCCCTGTAACCACAAATACTTCCAAAAAGGAAAAACCTGAAGGGTATATGAGCATCTTGATTGATACCAATAAAAAAACCCTAACCCTATTGTGTGACGGTGAACCTTTCAAAACCTTCCCCTGTGCAGTAGGGAAGTTCTCAACGCCGTCCCCTATCGGTGAATGGACAATTGTTCACAAAGGAGGTAAGTGGGGTGGAGGATTTGGCGACCGCTGGATGGGTCTCAACGTTCCCTGGGGAGTATACGGTATTCACGGAACAAATAAACCCTATTCCATAGGTACTAACGCCTCTCACGGATGCATCAGGATGTTCAATGAACACGTCAGAGATCTGTACCAATACGTTGAGATCGGCACACCTGTAAAAATTGTCGGAGATCCAGCAATGCCTCCCGGTGCAAAGTACAGGAAGTCAATGCGCAAGGATGCTACCGGTCCTGATGTTGTCCAGGTACAGCTGCGTTTGAAAGAAAAGGGTTTTCTCTGCGGACGTGCAGATGGGCGTTTCGGTACAGCAACAGAACTGGCGGTCAAGTTTTTTCAGGTACGATCAGGGCTTAAAGATACCGGCATCGTAGAGGAGGAAACTTACTCGGCTCTGGGCATTGAACTCTAAGGCCTCAACTTGAAGCCCTTACCGTTGCATAACTTGGGGATTTTACAGGCTTGTTGCCTGCCAGAATCCAAAATGCAAAATATACAGGCAAGAGATGCTTCCTTTGTTACAATTTGAAACAAAAAATCCTCTTCCCTTAGAAGAGGATTTTTCTACATTTGCCTTATAAAACTAAGATATGAAACCGATTATATTCTTCCGGCGGCACGTCCCCCGCGTTTAGATTCGGTATTACGCCTTAGATCCTGCTGCCTTTCATCACTTTCTTTTAAAAACTTTGCCATTTTATCTTCAAAAGAAATTTCACGGCTTTTGCTTCGATTTTTGTTCCCTCTTGGGCTGGCATTCAATTGTTTAATAGAAAGGCCTATTTTCCCGTCGTCACCAATATTAATAACCTTAACCTTTACCTGCTGCTTCTCTTTCAAAAAATCATTTACATCCTTAACATAAGTATCCGCAACTTCAGAGATATGAATTAGTCCAGTAATACCGCCAGGCAGTTCAACAAAAGCACCAAATTTGGTAATGCCGGTTACTACACCTTCTACAATATTACCCACTGCAAGGGACATGCTTTGAATACTCCTCCTAACACAATTAAAACTAAGGCTATTATAGCTAATAGCTAGATTCCTGTCAATTACTAATGTCCCCCGAATTATTTCTGGTTAATACAAGATTTTCCCCGGGTTTCACCATACCCAACTGCTCCCTGGCAAGTTTTTCGATATATTCCCCGCTCTGTACCATCTCCATATCTTTCTGAAGCTGTTCCTGGTAGCTCAGCAGCTGCTGTTTCTCCTGTAAGTAAAAGTCTATTTCCCGGTCAAGCTGTACAATCGTCCAGTGAAGCTGGATTAAATTCCAAAATATGCAGAACACTACTGCAGCACATATCAGTGTTCCATATTTTATCTTAATTAGTCTACCTTTTTTTGTCCGGTTTTTAATTGGAAGTTCAGTAACCGGGGTCAGTTTATTATTCATATCAAAAACGTGCTGGCTCCGCGGCATTTACTCTTCAACCTCCTCTTCCGGATCACCAAAAATACCGAGAGTATCTCCAGGAAGAATGATCACTACCTGGTACCCCTTTGATTTTGCCCTGTTAAAAAGTGTAGCCACTGTACTGGGTGCCAGTTTTAGTTGTTTAGCAATTTCGGCAGTTGTCCGACCCATTTCTTTTAACACAACTACCTGGCGCTCCCTAAAGCTAAGTTTTTCTACTCCCCTGATTTCGATATTCACAGGACAATTCCTTCCTGGTTATCCACAAATTATACACATTCTGTGGACAAAAATTGTACATATTTCTACTCTAAGTTATTCGGCACCGTACTATGATTCCCTTTAGGGGCAGCGCCTAATTTTTTAATTTTTTTTTAACCCTTATCCACAATTTTTGTATAAAACTTTTACAGGGTTCAAAGGGGAAAGCAAACAGTAAATACCGGCAGCCTTATTCTTTTGGCTTGGGAGGTCGTGAAAAAGATTTGAATAATTTTTTGAAAGGGAAAATCATTTTGAACAGCAGCAGGCTTAACAGATTGGCTGGAAAAATAAGCACCCTCTGCAGGAAGCTAAAGGGTATTCTAAAAACAGTCCACAACAAGGAGGCAGTTTTAAAAATTATATATAGCAGCATTTGAATCGGCTTCTGGATCATTCCGCTGATAAACCGGAAATACGCCAGCAGGCCCAACCCCATTCCAAAAAACACGTACAGCCTTACTTCACCCTGGTTTATATAGAGGAGCACAGCAAAAGCTAACGCAACGAGAAGCAGCCATACCAATAAGTCACCAATATTAGTACTCATGGGCTTGAACCTGAAAGTGTTTCTCACCTCACGGTAAATATCAAAGGCTGCGCCCATGACTACACCAAAAAGGATCATGGCAACAAGGGTATAAAACTGGACTTCGACAGGAATCATGAAGTCACCCCAAACAGCTTTACTTTAACATTTTCTTGAGAATCCCCTTACCTCTTCCTTTTACTCCTCTGCTTTCAGAATAAATGACCCCGGAAAAGCTGCCGGAAACAGACATGCTTCCCTGCTCAAGGTTGAGCTCTTCGATATTCAAGCCTTCTCCAAAGAGGTCCAGAAAACCATAACTTGTTTCAACCGTTATTCTGCTGCTGTCAAAGTTGTGAACATGCAGCACCCCACCCTCAATTTCCAGGCGGTTTCTTTTCTCCAGGACAACCCGATGGTTTTGCTCGCTCATAGCCTCACCCCTCACTAAAATGTATGTTGGCACAGCTTTGCATATAACAATTTAGCTTCTTGAAAACACAAGATTTCTCTACAGTTTCCCGGAGCAGATTTAAAAATAATTAAGCCCGTAACATGCGTACGGGCTCCATAATACATACTGGAGTGGTAATCTCACTATATTGAGCAACTTCTATGCGCCCTGCAGGCGAATAGTGAGCGGCGGCAAACAACCCTTGGCGAGACCGAAGGTCAAAGCCCGGAGGCACGAACAGGACGTGAGTGCCAGCCCCATTTGAGGCAGGATGCCGGTTATGGGGCGGTCCGGTTTTGACTGGAGCTTTGCCTTAGAGATATCCTGTGTGAATTCCTAGAGTGAGCGAAAGGCATGGGAAACATGCCCCGGCGCTTCGCTCAAGATGGCGTGGGAACTTGTCCGTAGCGGAGAAGTATATGCGGAGTTTTGTCACAACTGTACATATTGGACTCAAAAAAGCACGCATGTGTTGCGGAGCGGGACTTGTTTTGCGCTAGCCTTACACGGCTTCCGCCGGCGGTAACGGCGTGCAGGCTTGTCCGTAGCGGAGCAATACATGCGGACTTTTTGCCAAACGTACACTAACCTTTGCTTAAAGATGCCTTGCACGAATTCAGGGAGTAGCAAAATCAGTTGAATTAATTTTATCAAGCCGCATACGGGCTGGTTTTGCCTATCGTTTTACCTTAGTCCCAGGCCTTTTGAATTCTTACATCCCGAAAGAAATATTGTACAATTTCTGCGGCATTCTGCCCCTGCTCTGCCAGTGCCTTTGCTCCCCACTGGCTCATTCCCACTCCGTGGCCGAATCCCCGGCCTTCGGCTATTAACCTTCCCCCCTGCACTTCAAGTCTGCTCAATAGAGTGGAACGCATTACTTCACTCCCCAGGGCAAGGCGTAAAGAAGGGCCGCTTAAAGTAACATTTCCAAGTTTGATTTTGGTAGCCCTTCCGGAGGGACCTTTTTCAAGGATTTTTACCTGGTCAATGGCGCCCGGGTCATGTCCTGTCCAGTTCTGTATCTTTTGCCTTACTTCGCTGAGAGGAAATTCTGCTTTCCACGATTTATTTTCCGGCGGGCTAATCTCAAAACCAGGGTCAGAAACACTCTTTATATAAGGAGCTTTCTCCTGCCGGTAGTCAAGTCCTTCCACAGCGGAAGCGGCGGTTTTGCCTCCGGCATCAGCATGAAACCAACCGTTTATATACTTTCCGTCATAAGTAACGACCATACCCCGTGTTTGCTCTACGGCATCTTTTACTCTTTGGTTTATTCTATCTGCCGCATAAGCCTGAAACTCCTTCTCATCTGTAGAGGCATCAGTATTGTGTTCTTTTACGCCACCCTCTTCCATTTTCTTTAATGTAAATGTTCTGGCCAAAATCGCCTGGGCCGCCAGCGCCTCAGTAGGCCAGGAATTCTCCATTTCTCCGGCTACGACACCCTGGAGATAAGTCTCCAGTCTCATTTCCTCCACCTGGTCTTTTTCCTTGTTGTAAAGAGAAATTGTCGGTTCCTTTCCTTTACGGGGAAGGTCTTCGGGGCCCTCTCTCCCCGGACGGGCAAAGGGACCGGCACACCCTACAAGAAATATTGCAACAGTTGCGAGAGATATTACTGTGACAAGGAAGTTGCTGCTTCTGATTCTCATTTTGTTCTACCTCCGTAAGCGGGCGCTTTTAGAGGTATTATTCCACAAGACACGTCTTTCAATGCGGCAGTTTAAGGCAAGCTCAAAAAAACCCCATCAAAAAAAAGGGGTTATAGACTGTCGAATAACCGATTAATTGTTTTTTTACTTTACACGGCTTTTGCCGGAGGTAACGGCGCCTTTTCCCCATGCCTTTTTTGGCAAACGACTAGATGAACACAGGCACACAGCTCTTGGCAAAGCGCAGGGAAAAACCGGGAGGCCCGGGCAGGACGCCCGGGTCAGCCCAATTTGAAACACGATGTTGATTATTGGGCGGCTCGGTTTTGACTGGAGCTTTGCCTTAGAGCTGTCCTGTGTGAATTCCCGGAGTGAGCGAAAAGGCATGGGAAACATGCCTCGACACTTTCCTTGAATAGCGGGTGAGCTTGTCCGTAGCGGAGTAGTACATGGAGCCTTCAACCTTCATTTTACTTTTCAACCAGCCTGTACATGTCGGAAGCCTGGGGAGCGGGAACATTTTCACGAATTTCCAAGATCTCCACTTCCGTTACCCTTCCGGCTCTGTTAATAGTGATAATATCTCCCACTTGAACCTCGGCACCGGCCTTTGCCGGCCGGTAATTCACGGACACCCTCCCGGCATCACACATTTCTTTGGCAACGGTTCTTCTTTTCACCAATCTGGATGTCTTCAAAAATTTATCAAGGCGCACTTCCTCACCGCCTTACTGTCAAGGTGCCCGGCAGATACCCCGGGCATTAAGAAGCCAGGTTCCTTTCCGAACCTGGCCTTGTCGTCTACTTGGCAACTGATTCTTTAAGGGCCTTTCCTGCTTTGAAACCAGGTACCTTAGTTGCCGGTATAGCAATTTCGTCTCCGGTGCGAGGGTTGCGGCCCACTCTGGCAGCCCTTTCTTTTGTTTCAAAGGTTCCAAAACCGACTAATTGGACTTTTTCACCCTTGGCTAAAGCTTCTTCAATACTTTGGAACACTGCATTAACAGCTTTTTCCGCATCCTTCTTTGTCAAGTCAGTTTTTTCCGCTACAGAACCTATCAAGTCGGACTTATTCAAGGATTATCCCTCCCATTGTTGGATTGCATCTTCGCTTTATTATTCTGTAGTCTGGCAAAATATCCTTTCACCTGCAAGAAAATTTTACCTAATTTTGAGGATTTAATTCTTTTACTTCATTCCAGAGCCTGTCCATTTCCTCCAGGGACATCTCTTCTAGAGTAATCCCTCTTTCCTTGGCTGTATTTTCAATGTAATTGAACCTGTAGATAAACTTGTCTATAGTTCCCGTCAGGGCCTCCTCAGGATCCACTTTTAAAAACCGTGCTGTATTGACTACAGCAAATAATACATCTCCAACCTCGGAAGCCACTCCGGAACCGGATTTATCCTGCACCGCATCTTCCAGTTCTTTCAACTCTTCATAGATTTTTTCCCATGCACCCGTAACGTCCGGCCAATCGAACCCCGCTTCAGCAGCCTTCTTCTGTACCTTTTCTGCGCGCATGAGTGCAGGCAGCTGACGGGGAATATCGAACCGCGGCCTATCCTCTTTCTCTCCGTGTTTGATTTTTTCCCAGTTAACGTTTACATCTTCAACAGAATTTACTTCAACACTTTTACCAAAAACATGGGGATGCCGCCTTACCAGTTTCTCGGAAATGCCTCCGATAACATCGTTTACATCAAAAATACCCTTTTCCCTGGCTATTTGAGAATAGAAGACCACCTGCAGTAATAAGTCTCCCAATTCTTCCTGCAATTTATGCATATCCCCGTCTTCAACTGCATCTATCACTTCATATGTTTCCTCTATCAGATACCTTTTCAAGCTTTGAAAGTCCTGTTCCCGGTCCCAAGGGCATCCATCATCACGGCGGAGCCTGGCCATGATATCAATCAGGGTTTGAAAGGAATCATACGGCTTGTCTTGGAGCTCTGCAGCAGGAACAAAAAGGCTGGTCAAATAATCGATCCAATCCTGCCTGTCCAATTCATATAGGGGAATCCTTTTCACCATTTCCCTTTCAGGTACCCCGGCAGCACGAATAACAACAACGGGGTGATCATCAGGATAATACTCCATAAGAGTCAGCTTAACTTCAGAAGCTATCCTTCTGTCATATAACTGCGTCAGCACAACGGGAGCTGAAGTGTTTCCTTTAAGCCTGCCCCTCTCCAGAAGTTCAAGGCAGTCCATTACAAGGAGGCCTTCAGTCGGGTCCAGTTCCAGGACAGAATACAATGCATCAAGACAGCTCATAGCCGGCACAATCTCCAGCTGAGTTCTGTCCGGTACAGCTTCGAGGAGCATCTGTACTGTACGCTCAGCCACCATTGGGTGACCGGGAACAGCATAAAGGACATCCCTTTTTTCTGCTTCCTCCAGGAGAATATTTACAATATTTTTGTAAACTTCCGCGAAGCTGCTGCCCTGTTCGTAAAGCCTGTCAAAACTCTCAAATGAAATACCCTGGCTCAATAGTTCATTAACCAGGGGATGCTTCTCTGTACGCAAATAAATTTTTTGTGCACTATGTAGTAGCTTTAATGTCTTAACAGGTAAATGGTCTAAATTCCCAGGGCCTAACCCAACAACGGTGATCTTTGCCACATAATCGCCTTCTTTGTTTCAAGATTAAAATTATCTTACCAGTGCAGGAAGCTGTAATCAATACCAAAATAGGCAACGCCGTTTAGACCTACAGTTTTGGGAATAGGCCCTTTCCTTTTACCGGCTCCTTTCTTTCAGTAATATTCCTGCTACTCATTCACAATATTTTCTTTATGTTGCAAAGCATAATTACCTGTTACATAAAATAAGTGGCGCCTGGCGCCACTTTGAGGTGTTATTGTTCCATTTGTTTTGCCAAGAACCCTGCCGCTGTTTCAGTAAGTTTTACCTCCATATCACCCATTTTCACGTTGTTGTCTTTGGAGCATAGTATTACTGCTCCGATAGGATCCCCTTCCGCAATAATTGGTGCAACCACCTGAGCGGAAAACTTGGCTGCCGCTTCCTCATCGTCCACGTCAATTGGGCAGGCAGCACCCTTTTGTGCCTCAGCAGGATCATTTACAAACAGAGAAGTCCTCGTCTCCATGACTTTTTCCACTGCGGGGCCGATAGGCTTATTCAGGAATTCTTTTTTCGGTGCTCCGCTGACAGCAATTATGTTATCGCGGTCCGATATCAAGGCAATATGTCCTATAGCCTCATACAGCGAATCGGCATATTCTTTGGCAAAATCGCCTAGTTCTCCGATGGGAGAATATTTTTTAAGAATTACTTCCCCTTCGCGGTCGACAAATATTTCTAGAGGATCGCCTTCTCGGATTCTGAGGGTTCTACGTATTTCTTTAGGAATTACTACTCTGCCTAAGTCATCAATTCTCCGTACGATTCCTGTTGCCTTCATTAACTGGTTTTCCCTCCTTTTCGAAACCTGACGTGAAAACCTGCAGGAACCTTTTCAGTGATAGTATATAACCTTCAGCATTTATTTATTCATTATTTTCCATGACCCGTTTTTGTTTTTATGCGAAGTGATACTTCAATAAAATTGGGGTATATCAAAAAAAAATTAAGGTCCCCGTATTTCCAGGGACCTTCAAGACTAATTTCCTTACTGTTCTACTTCAAATTCTCAATCTTAGCTTCACTTTTTGCCTTATTAAAGAAATCACTAAAGGCTTCATTCTTTTGTTCATTTAGAACCTGTCCTTCCAATGAAGCTTCCAGCTCTTCAAAAGTGTCCTTTTTGTCCAGCACCTTTATTATGTGGAAACCATAAGGCGAACGGACAGGTTCCTTGGAAATTTGGCCAACCTCTACCTGGAAAGCCCCATCTACAAACTCTTTAACCAGACTGGTATCATCACGGGTAAAATAATAATCAATAACGCCGCCATTTTCAGCAGACTGTGCATCCTCTGAATTGTTTTTTGCCACCTCAGCAAAATCTTCTCCATTATTCAGCTTGGATATTAAGTTCTGGGCTTTTTCCCGCGCAGCTTTTACCTTTTCCTCTGGCGCATTTTCATCAACAGCAATCAGTATATGAGCCACTTTAGCCTGTTCATATTTAGCAGGGTTTTTTTCGAAAATGGCTTTTAAAGTTTCTGCATCAACAGAAATGTCACTGGTTACTTTATTGAAAAGTGCCTCGGCTGTTAACTGGATTTTAATCTGCTCAGCCAGCTTATCTTCAGTCAGCTTTTGTTGACTCAGGAGCTGTTTGAAAACTTCCGTTCCAAATTGTTTTTTCATGAGCCTTATCTGCTCTTGAACCACATCATTGGAAACGGAAACACCTTCTTTTTTGGCCTGCTGCATCAATAAGGCTTCGTCAATAAGCTGATTCATTGCTTCGTCTTCAATCTGCCCCAGGAGTTCGTCATCTTGCCCTTCCTGCAGGCTGTATCCCTGACTGGCGAGCCCTGATTTTATCAGAGCAATTCTGTCCTCCAACTGGCTCTGCAGGATCTTTTCGCCGTTTACCCTGGCAATAACGGAAGCATCTCCACCGCAGCCGGCAGAAAAAACAACAATAAAAATTAGTACAAGAAACAGGCTGATTACTTTTCTTCTAGGCATTTAACCCAACCTTTCTGTTATCTTTAATTCAAACAATTATATCAGATAATCTCTGGCACCAGCAAGCTCCTCAAACCTGCATAATATTTCTATTATCCTTTTTCCTAGCTCTGATCCTGAAAGATTGCCTTTGGAAAGCTTGATTACCAATCCTCCCACACTTGAAAAGGACAGCTGCCGGGGAAAATCCTTGGCCAGGGTCATTAGAATATTCCCTTTTACCGCTGTCTCCTTGTCGAAACTAATCCTCACTTCCTGGCGGAACTCCTTTATTGAATCAATGCCAACTCTTCTGGCAAGCAGGCGCATTTGTACTATCAGGAAAAGGTTTTGAACTTCCCTGGGGATCTGTCCAAAACGGTCCTCCAGTTCAATTTCGAATTCTTTCAACTCATCTTCGTTATCAATGTCTCTGAGCTGGTGGTAAACATCAAGCTTAAGAGCAGGTTCTTCAATGTAGCTGTCTGCAACGTAGGCACTAATATTAAGTTCAATTTCCACATCTTGCTGTTCAGGAGCCTCTTTCCGGGGTTCCCCCTTAAGGAGCCGCACGGCATCTTCCAGGAGCTGGCAGTAAAGGTCAAAACCCACATCCAACATATGACCATGCTGCTCTGCTCCCAGCAGGTTCCCGGCACCGCGAATTTCCAAATCCCGCATGGCCAGCTTGAACCCGGAGCCAAACTCCGTAAACTCCCTGATGGCGTTAAGGCGCTTCTCTGCAGTTTCCCCCAGGACTTTTCTTTTATCATAAGTGAAATAAGCATAAGCAATGCGGTTTGACCTTCCGACTCTTCCCCTGAGCTGGTACAACTGAGAGAGGCCAAATCTGTCAGCATTTTCCACTATCAGGGTGTTAACATTCCCGATATCCAGCCCGTTCTCAATAATTGTGGTACATACAAGAATGTCTATTTCTCCCTCAATGAACTCAACCATTACTTTATCCAGCTGTTTTTCCGGCATCTGCCCGTGAGCGATAGCAATTCTGGCCTGGGGCAGGTGTTTCTGCAGCCGGGAAACCCGGCGTTCCAACCCGGATACCAGGTTATACACATAAAAGACCTGACCACCCCTGTCCAATTCCCTGCGTATAGCTTCAACAACTAATTCCTTGCTGTACTCGACAACATAGGTCTGTACAGGGTAACGGTTTTCCGGAGGTGTATTGATTATACTCATATCCCTGGCTCCTGCAAGGGCCATATGCAGGGTCCTGGGTATCGGTGTGGCAGTAAGGGTTAATACGTCAATATTCTGCCGCAGCTGTTTCAACCGCTCCTTATGGGCTACCCCAAATCTCTGCTCCTCATCAATTATCAGCAGCCCTAAATCTTTGAAACGCACATCCTTGGACAGCAGGCGGTGAGTTCCGATGATAATATCCACTTTACCCTGCTCTAACGCAGCGATGATCTTTTTCTGCTCACCTGGGGTTTTTAAACGGCTTAAAACCTCAATTTTTGCCGGAACGCCCCTGAAACGATCCTTGAAAGTTCGCAGGTGCTGCTGGGCAAGGACTGTTGTAGGCACGAGTACTGCCACCTGCTTATTGTCCATAACAGCCTTAAAAGCACCCCGCATGGCCACTTCCGTCTTTCCATAGCCCACATCCCCTACCAAAAGGCGGTCCATGGGTTTGCTCTTTTCCATGTCCGACTTGACTTCAGTTATAGCCTTTATTTGGTCTTTAGTCTCATTAAAGGGAAAAGCCTCTTCAAATTCCGCCTGCCAGGGGGTATCCCGGTTAAAAGCAAAACCTTCAATTGTTTCCCTGGCAGCGTATAGATTTAACAAATCCTTAGCCAGCTCTTTAACGGATTCCCTGACCTTTTTCTTGGTTTTTACCCACTCACCGGTGCCTAACCTGTGCAGCTTAGGTTTATGCCCCTCGGCACCTACATATTTGCTGATCAGGTTTACGTTATCAGTAGGAACATAGACTTTATCCTGTCCGAAATACTGAATGTGCAGGTAATCCTTACGGACGCCCTGAACATCCAGGTTAATTACTCCAAGGTACTTTCCAATCCCATGCTGAACATGGACCACATAATCTCCGGGTTTAATCTCGGAAAAATCGGAAATCCTCAGGCCTTGATCATATTGTTTCCTTGGCCTGCGCAGCTTGGAGCGCCCAAAGAGCTCGCTGTCTGAAACCAGCACCAGTTTTGCAGCAGGAAATTCAAAGCCGGATAAAGGTTTACCATAGGTAATGATAACCTGGCCCTCCACCGGTGCCGACAGGATTTCCGGAAGAACTACCGCCTCAATTTTGTTATCCCAGAGCCCCTCTTTCAGCCGCAAACCTCTGTCCTTTGAAGAAGTCATGATAATTACGGAGTATTTTTGTCTCTGCCAGTCTTTTACCTGGGCAACAAACATGGGGAATTTCCCCTGAAACTGGGGCAGATCCCTTCCGGATACGCTGACAGGAGCAACTGCTGAAAAGTCCCTGCTCCCCCCTGGCAGCAGGGAAAAGCCAGCCTTTTTCCTTTCGGCGGCATCTTCACGAATAAGGTCATATTTCACAAGTATTTCTTCCTGCCGGGGAAGGATTTTCCCCTGCTCCAGCAGTTCTCGAAAAACTTCCTTTAATTCCTCTTCCCTGCTTTCGGCTTCCTCCCTAACATGAAGGGGCTCGTCAACAATAATAAAGGGTTCCTGGTGGTAATAATTTAGTAGAGTATTCTTACCCTTCACAAAGTAAGGCAGGTATTGTTCCAGATGATAAGATACAATACCGGATTCCATTTCCTTTATCACCTGATCATACTTGTCCCGTAAATTTTGTCCAATTGTCTGTACCTTGGATTCATCTAAATCCTTAAAGGCAAGAGTCCAGTCTTTTTCAATCAATGCCTTACCTTCTGCCCACCCTGGTTCTCCAGGAGCTAAAGAGAATTCCACTGCGGGGAGAAGTGTTACTTCGTCAATGCTCTCCAGGGAACGCTGAGTGTTAGGGTTAAAAATACGAAAAGTTTCTATTTCATCACCAAAAAATTCAATACGTACAGGCTGGCTGGCTGTTATCCCAAACACGTCCATTATCCCGCCCCGTACTGCCATCTGCCCCGGAATTTCCACCACTTCAACACGTTCGTAACCTAACCTTATCAACCTGCTGATAAGGTCCTCACGGCTGATTTCCTGCCCTTTTTTCAGTGTAACATATAGCTTTTTGAATTCCTCAGGGGCAGGAAGCATCCGGGACAGGGCTTCAATAGTTGTAACCACACACTGTGCCTTTCCATGAAGAATCTTATCCATTATTTCAACCCGTTGGGATACAACTTCCCTGCTCTGGGCGTAGGTTTCCATAGGAACAATTTCCCGAACGGGGAAATAATCCACCCTGTTGGGAGGGAAAAAAACAGACATGTCATGGAGAACAGCCCTGGCCTTTTCCTCTTTAGAAGTAATTACCAGAAGAGGAGAACGGGTAAAGAAGCCCAGGGCACTCATAACAAAATGCTTTTGCGCTCTATCTGCACCGTAAATTCCTAAAGACAGGTAAATATCTATTTTATTGATAATGTCCTTAAATCGATTCTCATTTTTTATGAATTCAAACAACCCAGGGTGGCGCAATAGGGTTACCTCCAAAATTTAAAACATAAATTATTTGGCAAAGTCGGCTTTAGCCCACCATTTTGTGCCTGAAATAAAGGAGCCCGGGTATCCTTAAGTTACTCAAAAGTTTTTTCAGGCAGCAAAACAACGGGCGCTTTCCACAATAAGTATACCAACAGGCACCTGGAGAGGAAGAGCACGTCGCCGGCACTTCAGCCGGGAACCTGTCCCTGCTCCCTGCAGGTGCAGCGCCAGGAAAACAAAAACTATCGCTTTTTTAATTGCGTAAATATATGCCGGTAATCACACGGTTCCAAATACTGTGCACTACCGCAGCAGCGCCAATCCCCAGCAGCAAACTGCCAGTTACTTTGTATATTACAACGGTTATCAGGCCCCAAAAGCCATGGGTGACAAAACTCGACAGCCCTCCCACCACCCCTTTAATGCTTTTAGCCCCTAGAATTTCATAACCTGCTTCGATGGCTCCAAAAACTGCGTGGGTACTTATAAGGGAGGCCCCAAGGGCGGCAGCAGAGAAAGACTTTATCGCTTCCTCAACAATAGGTATGAAAGTTACTATCCCTTTATTACCTGCTTGGCCAATAATTAACTGGTTAATAACGTATGCAGTTGCTGCTGCCAATACTCCTGCTGCAAGGGAAGTCATGGTTTCACTCCAATTTTGCGGGGTTTGAGCCGGGGAGGACAGCAACCGTTGTTCTATTGTACCTGTTCATGGCTTCCTGTACTCCCTGTACAACCAGGGTCAGCACAGCATCCCTGGCCACAGGCAGGACTTTCTTAAATACATCCCACTCACTGTCGTCAAAAACAGACAGGACATAGTCTGGCGTATCCATCCCCTCAGGGGGCCTTCCAACTCCAATTTTTACACGGCAGAAATTATTCGCACCCAGCTCATTTAATACTGACAAAACCCCTTTATGGCCCCCATGGCCCCCTGAGGCCCTTATACGCAGACGTCCAAGGTCCAAATCCACATCGTCATGGATGATAATTATTTCCTCCGGACAGCTCCCATAAGCTGCGGCCAGCTCCGCAACAGCAAGACCGCTGCGGTTCATATAGCACTGGGGTTTTGCCAGAATCAGCTTTTCACCCCGGTACCTGCCAGTGGCAATGAGACTCTTCCCAAATTCTGTAGAAATATTTCCGCAGCCAATGCTGTCCCCTATCAGATCAAGGACGAGAAAACCAGCATTATGCCTTGTAGTCTCATACTGGGGCCCGGGGTTGCCCAGACCAATAATCAGCTTCATTCCAGTTCCCCCCTGAACAAGTTTCGACAACAGTATGGAAGCAGTAAACGTCAAGTTTTTTCACGGCACTCCGGTTCTCCAAAGGCCGAGACGCCCATAGCGACCCCCTGCCCCTCCGGATGAGTTGTGAGAGACAGCAAACTTTTGTCCGGCAGTTTGTTTGGGAAAGCCCGTATGTATCATGAAACGGGACTTCTTGCGCTCCTTGACCGCCGTTAAGGCCGCGGGAGTGAAAGGAATAATTTCCTTAAGTAAACTATAAGAGGTGTTCCAGCGGAACACCTCCCAGTAATTATTCTTCGCCTTCCTCGCCACCCCTAGCAGGTTCTGCAGGCTCAGCAGATCCGGCTTCTGCTTCGCCCTCACCTTCAACCTCTGCAGGTTCTTCTTCAGCTTGAGCGGCAACGATTGAAACGATTACTTCTTCTGGATCTGTTAGAATTTCCACATCGTCTCCCGTTTTCAGGTCTCCTACTGTGATACTTTCACCAAAGTCCAGTTGAGACACATCTACTTCAATGGATTCCGGGATATCCGTAGGGAGACACCTTACCTGGACTTCTCTCAACAGGTGCTGTAATACCCCGCCGCCCTGTATTCCGGGGGCTTCACTTTCCCCTACAATATGCAGGGGCACCATGGCATCCAGTTTTTCTTTAAGGGAAATTCTTTGCAAATCAGCATGCAGGTATTCTCTGCCTACCGGGGAAGTTTGCACTTCTTTTATTAAAATCACATACTCTTTTGAGTCCACTTTCAGTTTAATCAGAGCATTGGGTCCGCCTTCCCTCAGAACTCTGTCCAGGTCACTGGTTTTTACAGTCAAGGGAATTGAATCTATTTCTGAACCATACAGAACGCAAGGCAGTAAGCCTTTTCTGCGGAGCTTAGATGCATGCCCTTTGCCCGTCTCTTCTCTGATTTGGGCTTCCAATTCTAAAGCTTCCATTTTGTCAAACACTCCTTTTTTTCCTTCATCTTGAGTATATCCCTAATTCTAGCATAATAAACTTTCAATGTGAATAATATCTTGTATGATAGCACGGAGGTGAAACACTATGTTAGAAAAGAGTAAAACACTTTTATCCATGCGAATCATCAGCCTCGAAGAAGGCCAGCAAATAGGTAGAGTACGTGGTATCGTTGTAGACCCGGAAAGCTTCTCCATTGCCGCTTTAGTAACCGATAAACAGGGATGGTTTGGCGATTATAAAGTGGTACCTTTCAGTAAAGTAATGAGCATCGGTGACCATGCCATCACCATTGACAAGAAAAGCAGCATTGAAAAACCATCAAATCTCCCTGAAATTGCACGCCTGATGAAGGGAAAACAACCCCTGTTAGGTGCCAAAGTTTTTTCCGAGTCAGGTACACTGCTGGGTATTGTGGATGAGCTCCTGTACAATAAGGAAACAGGAGTTATCGACAGCCTGGAAATATCCGGACGTTTCCTTGAGAGCGTTTTCCGCGGAAGAATCTCCATCCCTGCATCTGCCGTAAAAATTTTCGGGCGGGATGCCATTATCGTGGACAACAATTACAAAAGAAACATGCGCTCTATTGATAGTCCCGCAAAAACAAAATTAGATACAGTCAGGTCCTCCGGGAAAAAGCTGTTTGGATCCACAAAAAAAGCAACCAAAAAATTAAGCAAATCCCTGACAGACTCCATTGATGAGTTCACAGAAAATAAAGAGCAAAAAAAAGAAAACGAAAAACCTGAAGTCAATGCAGATGAAAACCAAAAGTCTGACAACGGCAAATCAATTGAATAATTCGCTTACGGAAGCATCCTGATGGACGCGCACAATAGCTTCACCCAGCAGTGGAGCAACTGACAGCACTTTAATCTTGTCTATCTGCTTTTCCTCCGGCAGAGGAATGGTATTAGTAACCACAACTTCTTTCAGACATGACTCGTTGATCCGCTCAATAGCCGGTCCGGACAGCACCGGGTGCGTACAGCAGGCGTAGACCTCTTTCGCCCCTCGGTTCATCAATGCCTCTGCTCCCAGGGTAATAGTACCTGCTGTGTCAATGAGGTCATCTGTCATAATTACGGTTTTGCCTTCCACATCGCCGATAAGGTTCATTATTTTGGCCACATTTGGAGCAGGTCTCCTTTTTTCCAAAATGGCTATCTCTGCTCCCAGATATTCTGCCAAATCCCTGGTACGGGAAACACCGCCTACGTCGGGAGATACCAGGACAACGTCGGTAAAACCTTTTTGTTTGTAGTACTCACCTAAAATCGGCACACCCAGCAGGTGATCCACGGGAATATCGAAAAATCCCTGAATGGCACCTGCATGGAGGTCCATTGTCATAACCCTCCTGGCACCGGCAGTTGTAATCAGGTTGGCAACCAATTTGGCGGAAATCGGGTCACGGGCTCTGGTTTTTCGTTCCTGCCGGGCATAACCGTAATAAGGAACAACCGCAGTAATTCTCCTTGCAGAAGCCCTTCTTAAAGCATCAATCATAATCAGCAGTTCCATAAGATTTTCGTTAACGGGATAGCATGTAGGCTGGATCACATATGCATCACAACCACGTACGCTTTCCGAAATAGTAAGACTTATTTCGCCATCGCTGAACCTGTCCACCTTGGACTTGCCCATTGGAATGCCGATAATGCCGGCAATTTCTTCGGCTAATTCAGGATGCGCGTTTCCGGAAAAAATTTTCAGGTTCCCTTTGGAAAAACTCACTTTATCCCCTCCCCATCAGCCAGAAACGAAATCTCTCTAAACCCTTAACTGTGGTTCTCTCTTTATTGTTTTATTCCTTTCAAAAAGCGACAAATGGCTACTTTTTTTTCTTGCCTTTTTTTGCAACCCATCCTTCTTTTGTTGTCTGGCGTTCCCTGGCAATAGCCAGGGCACCTTCAGGAACATTCTCGGTAATTGTAGAACCGGCAGCTATATATGCATCTTTACCGATCTCTAAAGGAGCAACCAGGTTGGAGTTGCTGCCCACAAAAACATTATCGGAAATAATCGTCTTGTGTTTTTTCTCCCCGTCATAATTACAGGTTATGGTCCCTGCGCCCACGTTAACCCCTACGCCAACTTCCGAATCACCCAGGTATGTCAGGTGGGGCACCTTGCTTCCTGTCCCAATTGTAGATTTCTTTATCTCTACAAAATCACCGATTTTGACATTGTCCCTTAAATCGCTGCCGGGACGCACATAGGCAAAAGGCCCTATTTTACACCCCTGCCCAAATTTGCTCTCTATAAGAACAGAATACTGGACAATACAGTTGTTACCCAATACGCAATCCTCTAGGCGGCTGCTGGGCCCTATCAGGCAATGACTGCCAATTATACTGTTACCTTGAATAATTGTATGGGGAAGAATCACCGTATCCTGTCCAATTTTCACATCTGCATCTATATAAGTTGTGGCAGGGTCAATTAAACTAACACCGGAAAGCATCAACTCTCTGTTCTTACGACTGCGGAAAATTTCTTCTACTTCGGCAAGCTGTACACGGTCGTTAATCCCCTGAACCTCTTTGGTATCCTCAGCCTTGAAGGCTGAGACTTTTTTGCCCTGGCGGAAAAAGACGCTGATTACATCGGTAAGGTAGTACTCTCCCTGGGCGTTATCAGGAGTCAGCTTGTCAAGAGCTGCAAACAAACTAGTTTTCTGAAAAATATAGGTGCCGGAGTTGATTTCCTTAATCAGGAGTTCTTCAGGAGAAGCATCTTTGTGCTCTACTATTTTTTCAACATCGCCGGCATCGTTACGGAGGATTCTCCCGTATCCCCAGGGATTATCCATTTCTGCAGTTAAAATAGTCGCTTCCGCTCCGGTTTTTTCGTGGTACTCAATTAGGTTTTTTAGGGTTGAAGCAGTCAATAAAGGTGTATCACCGCACAGGACCAGAACCCTCTCAACACCTTTCCCAACTGCTTCCCTGGCTTGGAAAACTGCATGGCCTGTTCCCAGCTGCTGCTCCTGAACAACATAATTCAATTCCGGCAGGCTTTCCAGCAGTGTCTCCCTTCCATGACCAATAACAACAATCTGTTCCTCAACCCCTGCTTTTCTGGCAGCATCCATAACATGCAGCAGCATTGGTTTGCCACCAACCTTATGCAGGACCTTGGGATGCACCGAACGCATCCTTTTACCCTGTCCTGCCGCAAGAATTACTGCGCTCACCTGACTCATAAAAGACCTCCCCCATTCACGTTACACTACCCAACAATACCTGCTCCACAAGGTCCAAGTCACTGGGTTTATCTACATCCATGCCAATTTCCGGATAGATGCATTTTACAGCCACGCCCTTAAAGCCCAGCAGCTGGGAAAACTTCTCCTCTGCTTCTCGAATAGTAAGACGCCGCAAAAGGAACTTGAGGATAAATCCCGGCCCGATTGTCTTACACAGTCCAACAGGGTCTTTCCTCAGGCTTATCAACTCATCAGCAAGAT
>LFTO01000061.1:0-300 GCA_001513335.1 Clostridiales bacterium DTU086
TACAGACTCTAAAGAATACTATTTACTTAAACAGCATAAATTTCTAATTCTTTCTAGTAGTTCTAATATAGAATGGACAATACGAAACTTCGATAAAAAACTAAAATATTATATTTCCAACAAAGCAAAATTAGATTTGATATTTGAATTTTGTCCATTAATCCAAAACTGTTACAAGATCAAAGAACGCTATTTAGAATTTAACACAATGAGATTTACAAAGGAAGATAGAGATTTAAAAATTCGTAATGAACTAACAGAATTAATTTCTATATTTAAGAAATCAGAATATAGAGGTTA
>LFTO01000061.1:312-772 GCA_001513335.1 Clostridiales bacterium DTU086
AAAAATGTTGGTAGTACCTTAAGTAGGAATTATGAATACATAATTAATTCGTTCACTAGAATAAATAACCTAAGATTATCTAATGGTCCAATTGAAGCTCGTAACGCGAAACTTAAAATGCTTTTAAAAACCTCGGGTGGATATAGAAATTTTGACAACTTCAAATTACGTGCACTCTATGTAATGAACAGTGAAAAATAGAAATAAGAACAAGCTCAGAAAAAAAGGTCCCAATAAAATGGGGACCTTTTCAACGCTAAACTTTAAACTGCGATTCTTAAATCAACGTTAAACTTTACACTTTATGTGATGCATCAACGCTAAACTTTAACAACCCGTAATTTTGTTTTTTAATATTAGCAATCATTTATTTAAGACTAGAATAATTTGGCTCGTTAAATAAATTATGTGTTTTTTTATATAAACCTATACATTCAGCATAGTCTTGGAGGCCAGGCTG
>LFTO01000118.1 GCA_001513335.1 Clostridiales bacterium DTU086
AAATTTCCTGCATATAGTGGTATAGGAAAAATTATGCAGGGGAGGAGTAAAATTGAAATATTTTCCACGGGCCAGGTTTCCCGTCACATCCCGCCAGGTGCCTGAACCGCCACAGCAGTGTGAGGGACAGGTATATACTATCAGGCGTTTTGATACTTTCCACCGTATTGCCCAGAGGTTTGGAGTGACAGTCCGGCAGATCCTGGCTGCCAACCCACAGATCACTAACCCCAACGCCCTTTTTGTTGGCCAGCGGATCTGTATTCCCGATAGCGCACCCCCACCACAGCCAAACGGGCAGCTCCGGGTACTCACCGTGAGATTCTTCACTGAGGAAGGGCAGCGGCTTCCCACAGAAAACGGGGCTGTCCGGCTTGCTGCCCGAACGATTGTCCGGGCAACCTTTACCCGGCCTGTTTCAAGGGCCTTCTTTTTCCTGGAGCCGACAGGCACTGAAACCTGTGAACTGGCACGGCTCATTGGTATTGACTGCCCCAGTGCCACCACCGGAGTTGCAGAAGT
>LFTO01000096.1 GCA_001513335.1 Clostridiales bacterium DTU086
TCCTGAAACAAGTGGCCTTTTCTATTATACTGCCAGTTATACCAGTACACATAACTTGCGCCTATACGCCTCATGCTATTTGCCAATTCTTCATTTCCTTCCTTTATCAGCAGGTGAACATGATTGCCCATCAGACAGTAGGCGTATATTTCATATTCATTTTCTTTTTGGTATCTTGCAAGTGTGGCAATAAATTTTTCATTATCCTCATCATCTACAAATATGTTCTGCTGATTAATGCCCCTTATCATTACATGATAAATATCAGTCTTGCTTTTCCTTCTCGCTGTTCTTGGCATAAAAAACCACCTCACCATTAGTTTATAATAACAGTGAGGTAGCGTCAAACAAAGAACCGTCCCCTGTTTTCTGTTTTTGGTTAAGGAGTTTACACAGATTATTTTACAGACTCGGCCAATATTATTGATGGGGTAAAATTAACAAGTCCTTTACAAGCAAGTCCTGAAAATTAACGTTCTCTTGACCCAATTACTCCTTCAACAAACCAGTTAAAGGTTCTGATATCATCCTCATTTAGTACTTTATTTGCAGGCACCATGACTTTTCCTAACTGATCTTTTATGGGGCCGGTAAAAACTTCCCATTCCCCGCTAATAATTTTCTCTCTGGCATCCTGGACTTTAACCTTTACTTTTTCAGGAACCATGGGGCCATATGAAGCAAGGCTTACAATGTTATCGGATAGGTTTCCCAAATAGGCATCCGGTTCCCATTTTCCTTCCTGAATTGAATTTATTGTTTTTACGTAGTAGGGACCCCAATTCCATATGGCGGAAGTTAAAACTGAATCCGGGGCAATAACACTTACGTCACTATAATAGCCCATAGCGTACTTACCCCGTTTCGCAGCAGCTTCTATGGGTGCAGAAGTTTCCTCATACTGGACTATTATGTCAGCACCGGAATCCATCAAGGCATTTGCCGCGTCCCTTTCTTTTTTTATTATTTCTTTTTCTTGCGGCGGGTCATATCTTTCCTTTGTCCATGCAATCTTAACAAATGCTTCCGGGTTTACTGATCTTACACCCAGTGTAAAGGCGTTGATGTTGCAAATTGTTTCGGCATCAGGATAAGAAGCCACGAATCCGATGAGGTTGCTTTCTGTCATCTCCCCGGCAACAATCCCCAAAAGGTAACCGGCCTGGTACATGTGTCCCCAGTAAAACTTTACAACACTGTCACTATCTCGATTCGTTGAACAGTTTAACACTTTGACACTTCCAGGGTATTTATTGAGAACTTTATAAACTCCCTTTATATGTGAGTAATCTGTTGTGATAACAACCTGGCAGCTTTTTTGGGCGAGTTGATAAACAGCATAGTCGGCATAATCTCCGCTGATGTTTTCCATCACTATGGTTTCAATGTTGGGAAGCTGTGCTTCCAAATATTTGCGGCCTTGCTCATGGGAATTATCGTAACTGGATTTGCCCGGAGAAGTCCGGTAAACAAAACCTACTTTAAACGTATCCTCTTTTGTCTTCGCAAAGTCTTGTTCCTCGCCCCCGCAGCCTGTGGCAAAAATGGCGATGAGTACGATTATGATTGTCGCAAGAATAAATCTAAATCTAAACAACTTACTCCCTCTTTTCTATTAACTATCAAGAACATTTAATAGGTAATGTCATTAATAGACATTTCAAGAAAAAAATCTTGAGAATATCCAATAACGTATGCTAATAATTAAAATTTCCATTAAATAATAAAGTTTCAATGCATTAAAGATGTTTGATACGATTAGAATTATACCATTGTTATAATGAAGGCCGCTGGATTGAAAAGAATAATGGTTACCCAACGGCCTTGGATATTTTTTTACAATCCTTTATTCCTAATCATCTATACTGTCAGGACGCTCCGGTACATCAATGTAGACAATCTCATATCCTTTTTCCTGAGCAATTGCTTCTGCTTCAGCGTGATAATGAAGATCTACAAATTCTACATTAGGCTCTTTGTTAATCAAATTAAGTGTGCTTAGGGGAGCTGAAACTAAAACCGCATAAATTTTAACCGAACCTTTTTTGGCACCTTCGCTCATTTCAACCATATTTTTGTCTTCACTAAAACCTTCCAAATTCATTGACTCTATCAAATCTTTGGCCCAGAAATCCAAAGCAGCCTGAACATTATTGTTAAAGACCGCAGCACCTCCAGTGCACTGGACATTAGGAAGCCCCACCCAAATACTTTTTATTTTGACATCGCTTCTTTTAGCTATAGAGGAAATGTCATTAGGTGAAAGAAATTTATTAAATACTACAACTGCATCCATTGTCTCGTTGTTTTTTGAGCTTACCAACTTTTCCAATACATTGATTCTCTCATTTTTATACGTTGAAAAAGATTCTGATCTGGCACAGGTTCCAACGAAAACTTTTAATCGTCTTTCATTATTAATAACTAGATTTTCTGTTGTACCAAGTGCAGTAGCTACTTGAAATAAAGTTAATATATAGTGCCCCCCGTTGTCAAGACACGGAAAAGATTTTGTAAGTTGTCCTCCTTTCCGATCTTGTATTTCAAGCAACTTCTTGATGTTGCTGCTTGCCGTAAACCTGTGCGGGGTATTTGCCTCCAAGAGAAGAATGGGGCCGATAAGTGTTGTACTCTTCAATGTACTGGTTAATGGCAATCCTCAGCTCTCTTGGGCTGTTGAATTCATTGATGTAGACGCAGTCATATTTTAATGTCCGGAAAAAGCGTTCTGTTCTTACATTGTCAAGGGCCTGTCCCTTGCCATCCATTGAGATCTTGACCTGGTTGGACTCTAATAAATCAATGTAATCTTCATTGGTAAAATGTCCGCCCTGGTCGCTGTTGATTATCTCCGGCCGATGGTAGTTCAAAGCTCTTTTGAGACAGGTTAAAACAAAAGCTTTATCTAAAGTGGTTGATAACTCAAAATCCACGATATACCGGCTGTACCAGTCAATGATGACAAACAGATACATGAAGCCCTTTTCCATACGAATGTATGTAATGTCAACACCCCAGACCTGATCAGGATGGTCAATGGGTAGGTGTCTTAATAAATAAGGACGAACGTATTGTGCATGAAACCGCTTGCTCAAATTGGGCTTGGGATAAATGGTGTATATTCCCATATCCCGCATCATCCGGCGTACTTTTTTCCGGTTAATTATTAAACGATCATCTCGTCTTAGAATGGTTGTGATTGTTCGATATCCCCATGTGGGGTGTGCTGTTTGGATTTCATCGATTCGCCGCATTATTAACAAATCTTCATAAGGGATTGTCTTTCCGGCACAAGGCTTACGATAGATGCTGGTACGGTTAATGCTTAATAATTCGGCCTGACGTTTGATACAGATACGGGAATCGCCACGGTCAACGAAATCTTTTCTTCCAGTCTGGTCCGACAATTTCTTCAGATTTTTTTTTCAGCCAATCCACCTCATAGGTGAGTTGACCGACTTTGCGTTCCAGCTGTGCTA
Organism: Clostridiales bacterium DTU086; assembly: GCA_001513335.1. Classification (GTDB taxonomy): domain Bacteria; phylum Bacillota; class DTU086; order DTU086; family DTU086; genus DTU086. Next base: position 3,480 of record LFTO01000096.1, read on the forward strand.
CTCTTTCATTTTTTTCTTGTAATTCTTTTTCTGCTGCGGAGGGGCCTTTCTTAAAAATCTCTGCGGAACGTTCTATAAATTCGGTTTTCCATCGGCCAATTACCACTGGGCTGATACCATATTTAGCACCGATTTCATTGATTGTTGAGGTTTCCTGTAATACCTCCAAGACTACCTTGCTCTTAAATTCGGCTGAGTACTTATTTCGCTTTTTCATGTTTTCAGT
>LFTO01000003.1 GCA_001513335.1 Clostridiales bacterium DTU086
GACTCTAAAGCTGCATAAGACATCCCAAAAGTCTCTTTTTGAAGCTCTAAAATAATATGGTTTTTAACTATTTTTCGCAAAAGGTCTTGGGAGTAAAGAAGCTTTATTAGCAAGGGATCACAAAGAAAGTCCTGAACTGTTTTTCCCTGTTCCTTACTATGTTTTGAAACATAATTTTCTATTGGCTGTTTTAGAATCTTTCGCAGCACCGCCGGATTGGCATTAATTCGGGTTCGAATTTCGTTAATAAAAACAGCAGTAATCTTATGAGCAATCAACCGTTCACCCTTTCCAGTGGTATCCTGGACAGCAGCTCTAAAATTTAGGTCTTCCCTCTTATCTAAAATTTCCTGAACGGTTTTTTTTCCCATATTTTTTATAGCAAACAAATCTTCTACAGATAATTCTAAAATTTCAGAAGCCAAATATATCCCACTATTCCTCAAACAATTAAAGGCACGAACGGAAAAATCTAGGTCTTTTATAGGAATATCTTCTCTTAAAATCCCAGTGCGGTCATAGAATAAATTTACATCATTGACTTGTTCCTTCTTCGGTTCTTGCTGTTCCTGCAGCTCATCACCGTCTGCTACAAAAAGTATGCCGTTTTTTCCCTCTTTGATATCCTTCAATACTTCTTGGATTTCTGCAACACTCTTCTTCCCCAGATTAGGGATGTCGAAGAGTTTTTCAATTGGAATGGCGAAGAGCTGTCCAACATTTTTTACCCCAAATTTTTTTAATGCATTAAAAGACCTGACAGACAACCTTAATACTTCCAAAGGGCTGTCGCCGGTTATATATTGCACAGTTCCTCCCTTCCTTCTCCTTCCCCTGGAATTAATTGTATCCCTACCCTTTTCTTTCCCCTTTTTCACCAATAAATCCTTTTCTTCGGAATTAAAATTTCCTACTGCCGTTCACTCGTAAGAATTATTAAAGTCGAGGTTAGGGCGATACCAAAGGTTTTTATTAAACAGTTGTTTTCCATCTCCCAATTTCAGCAATATATTCCCGATTTAATTCAACCTTTCCCTAGTCATTGCTCGTCAGGGTCCGGATAGCCCCGGCGCATTTTGGCTTCGAACCATTTCCTCACTTCAGCATACAATTCCGGATGCTTCATAGCCAGATAATCCTCAACCAAATAATAGGGACACTCACCGGGAAAACAATCGGGATGGCTGAAAGCCTTTTCGCAGCTGTCGCATTTGGCGTTGACTTCCTCCTGGATTTCATCCGCCAGTCCCGGTCGGTTGATGGTTTCACCGTATTCCTCTAGCTCGTCCCAGTCAATGGAGAAATCGTGATAAGTCAGAGGTTTTAGGAAAAAAGGTTTAATGTGAGGATTGCTCTGGCAGCACCCGGAGCACACCGGCACTGCCACCAAACCGCCCCGTTTAAGCAGGCCGTACTTTTCTCCGTTGGGATCAATTTTTTTGTCGCAAACAGCACAGGTGCTGAAATACCCTAACGCCTCCAGGTTAGTCTCTACTTTTTTGAAGCCGAAGACTGTTCCATAGACGGTTACACAATCCAGGTGTTCCAGATCACTGATCAGATAGCCTCCGCCCGAACTTTTTACTGCATACCCCATAGTTTCAGTCCCTTCATAATCAAAAGCTGTGGAATTAAAAATCTTTTCCGGAAAGTCTTCTAATACCACCCAGGTAAAACTGTCGGTCATGAAAGTAAACTTGACGGTATACTCCTTTTTCGTCAGCTCCGGGTACTTCATGGCGCCTAACCGATTGTTGGGCCTTACTTTTGCTCCTGATGGAAACATTTTTACTCCTCCTTTTGATTATGTAATTATTTTCATGGGTAATTGTAACTCGGGTCTTGATTTAACCCCATGAAGCCGGGCTTCATATTTTGACCCTGCCCTGGAAAACAAAAACACCTTTGAAGGAAAGCAACCTTTCAAGGTGTTAAGAATTATTGTTCTTGTAAGTAAATCCCTTGAGAATGCAAATCAACGTCCCGGAATATGGGCATAATACCCGTTTACCGGTTCTACCCTGACCACATCCTTGATGTCCAGTTCCTTACAGGTTTCCTCAGACTTAATAAGGATCCTGCCAAAGTTGTCTGCATCCTCGATCAGGTGCATTGTGCCCCTAATAATTTTTTGATTACCGTTTTCCAGGTAGGTTACATTAATCGGTTCCTTAAGAAAGTAGGCAAACGCTCTGCTTGTCCTCTCCATATACTTTTCAGAGGAAATAAAGGTCAAGTCTTCTTCTTCAAAGTCTATCTTGTGTTCCTCTGCGTGGCAGTCTGCCATTTCCTTTGCATACCTTGACAATTGTTTATAGACAATGTCAGCAATGTGACCAAGGGATTGTTCAAAGACCGTACCCCTGCTTAACAGTTTTAAACCTACGGTCAATGAATAGATTTCATCAGTCCTCAAGGCCAGAAAGACAGGGTGGATCACAGAATTGTAGGTGTTTTTCTTTCTCACTATCTTATTGATCTGCATACTGCAGTCCATGAATTCGAAACCATCCAGAAGAATCTTTAAGTCATCATTAAGTTGTCTTTCGCTGATACCAAAATGGTCGGCGATTTCCTCACGGCTTTTT
>LFTO01000223.1 GCA_001513335.1 Clostridiales bacterium DTU086
AATAAAATTATATTACAAGCCTGGTTCCTTTCCCTGAAACCAGGCTTCATATTTGGTTGACATGAGTGGAGGAAAAAGGCAGGGAGTAACGAAAACGGTAAGATAAAGCAGGGGGTGACAAAAAAACGAAAAGGAGGAGGGATTCCTTCTGGGCAGTCGTGACAAGACATTAAAGGAAGTAATTTATGAGGTTAGGTGGAAACCCGGTCCAAGGGATAACGAAGAAGATGCCAACCCGGTATGTTCGTTTTTCCAAACTTTTTCGGGGGCGTATCAAAGGAACAAAACAGGAAACGTGAGGATGTTTTAAGCTGGCGAATTGAGGAAATTGCCAAAAGACATGACCGTTTTACTATTGGTTTGGATGAGGGGATCAGTTCTTATACAAACAACAAATATATTTTAGTCCGCAGGCTTGAAAAGCTCATCGAACATTTGAATAAGAAATATGGTCTATCCATCGACACCTCATCCTTCGAAAAATACAAATGCGAGGGAAGAACTGAACGGCTGCTGAGACTTCTGAAATACATGCATTCCGGAGAAAAAAGCCGTGAGGAAATCGCCGACCATTTTGGTATCAGCGAAAGACAACTTAATGATGACT
>LFTO01000109.1 GCA_001513335.1 Clostridiales bacterium DTU086
CTGACAAAAAGAAAACGCTACCTCCAGGAAATTAGGACACTTGCCCAGCGGCAGAAGATGGCTATTGCCAGGAAAAACCAGGAGGAACTGCTGCAGCTGCTGGAGGAACGTAAGCAGATAATTTCCCAGGTAAATGCCTTGGATGCAGCGGATAACAGGGCTTTGGAATTTATTCGATCCAGTGGAGGATCCTCGCAGAGGACTGCCCCCGACGGTGCGCCGGAGGAGGCCCTTGCTGTTGCAAGGGAGATCAAAAGTATTGCCAGTGAAATTCTTTCCCTGGATGAAGAAAACATTGCTTCCGCCCGGCATCTGCAGAACGACCTGAGGATGCACCTGGACGGGATTAATAAACACCGCAGGAGCAAGAAACTGTACCAGGGAGATGGGAAAAAAATCACTGGAGCCTTGATTAATAAGGTCAGGTGAGCTGGTTCTTAAATTAAGGGCGTTAAAAAAAGTTAGGCACAGAAGCCTAAAGAGGTGAGACGTATGCGTTTACATGGTGTTGATCCTAATGTGGTGGAGCGTGTAAGGGAGCAGGTTACACAACCTGTAGTTCGGGAACTTAAGGGGACCAGAAAAATCAATGAGGATTACAGGGAGCAGGGGCAGGCGCAGCAAGAAGAAGCCGGTCTCTCAGAAAGCCTGGGGCGTGCTCTTGACCGGCTGAACCAGGTATGCAGGACCATGGGTAATCCCGTAAGTTTCAGGCTTGTGGAAAGAGATTCCGAAGCCAAGGTAGAGGTGTATGACGGGCAGGAGAACCGGGTCATCAGAGAGGTAAACCCGGAGGAAGTTGTTCACGTTGTTACACAGGTGGAAAAGCTATTGGGCTTGTTAATTGATGCCCATGTCTAGGAGGGGAAGACTTTGGAGAGGTTGTACCAGAAGTACCAGAAAAACCAGGTAATGACTGTTTCCAATGAAAAACTGCTGCTGATGCTTTTTGAGGGATTAGTCAGGTTTATCAAGAGTGCTCAGTCCGCATTAGTTAAAGGGGATATTGCCGAGGTCAGCAATAATTTGATAAAGGCTCAAAGTATTTTATGTGAATTGATGGCCAGCCTGGACAGGAGTACCGGGAAATTGGCTGATGATCTTTTTGGAATATATGAATTTATGTACCGCAGCCTTGTGGAGGCCAATGTAAAAAAGGATGAAGACAAAATCCAGCAGGTTTTGGAAATGGCCGTAGATCTTCAGGAAACGTGGACTGAGGTAGCAAGAATTCTGAGCTTAGAAAAAGAAGGGGCTGCTTCTGCTGCATGGTAGGTCAACAAGTAATAGGGAGAGCGGGTGGGCCGCTCTTTTTTTGTCTTTGCGAATTGATGCCAGCCTAAAATCCGGCAACCCTGCGGATAAGCCATGGCAAATGATCCGTTGCTGGGCTTTCTGATGAAAACTGCCAACCCAGCGGACGATGCCGGGCGGTTCGCTCTAAAGAGGCCCAGCCAACGAAAAGTCTTGATGTATTTCGCCAGCGTAAGATCCTTCGGAAACCATTGCTGACAACTCTGGCGCGAGATCCTTCGCCAGCCCCTGCTGATAACACCCTAACGTAAGGTCCTTTGCTTGCGCTCAGGGTTTACAGGAGAAGGGGATGTCACGATGATATGCCAGCAGGCGACAATATGTGAGAAAACTTTGGTATTTTGTGAAATTTTATGCAAGTTCGCAGGAATTGTAAAAAATTTGTTGAATAGGTGAAAAAGACCTACTTGCGGATAATTCCCTTGAGGCTGAAAGGGTTGACGGTAGTATAACACAGGAAATCTTATTTTGTAATAGAGGCTTGTTGAATTCGGAGGTGGTGCGAATGTTTCTTGGGGGAGACAAAACATCGGTTTTATTGGAAAAGTCTCTTAATGTGTCGGCACTGCGTTATGAAGTTATTGCTAACAATCTGGCCAATATTGACACTCCGGGGTTCAAGAAGTCTTATGTCGTTTTTGAGGAGATTTTACAGGATGCCCTTGAAAATAAAAAGTCGATTTCAATACGTAGGACTCACCCCGGACATTTCGGTATTTCCGACAGGATTGAAGAAATACAGCCCAGGGTAGAAAAAGATACCCAGACATCCCTACGGCTTGAGGGAAATAATGTCGATATAGAAGATGAAATGATTCAGCTGGTTATGAACAGTGTCAACCACAATTTTGCCGTACAGCGGTTGAACAGCAAACTGGCGGCAATGCGTTACGTTATTTCTGATGGAAGGGGATAAAAGATGGAATTAATACCTGGATTTGCAATCAGCGGTTCGGCTCTCTCCGCGCAGAAGCTGCGCCTGGACCTTATTGCCAACAATATTGCCAATATCAACAGTACCCGTACCCAGGAAGGGGGGCCGTATAAGCGGCTTATGCCTGTTTTTGAGGAAAGGCTTCGTGAGGCGGCAGCCGGGGAATTTAAAGGGTATGGTGTCAAAGTGAGTAAAATTGTGAAGGACCCTTCCTCCCCGCGCCTGGAGTATAACCCTGAACATCCTGATGCCAATGCCGAAGGCTTTGTTGAAATGCCTAATATTAATATTGTCAATGAAATGGTGGATATGATTACAGCTACCCGTGCTTATGAGGCTAACGTTACTGCTTTTAATACGGCAAAGTCCATGGCCTTAAAGGCTCTTGAAATTGGGAACAGATAGGGGGGATAACATGGAAATCACACCGGTTGCTGCTCCATTATCTAACGTTACCCGTGCAGCAAGTGCACAAAAAAAGGAACAGCCCCAGGAGACTTTTGCCAGCGTAATTTCCAAGGCATTAAATGAGGTAAATGAACTGCAGGTTAACGCTGATAAATTGACCCAGCAGTATATTACCGGGGAGACTACCGACATTGCGGAAGTGCTTCTGGCGGCGGAAAAGGCAAGCCTGGCACTGCAGTTGACAGTTCAAATCAGGAACAAAATCGTAGAAGCATACCAGGAAATTTCCAATATGCAGATTTAACACTATTACGAGGTGCATGAGGCGTGAATATTAACCAGGCCATTGGTAAGGTAGGAGAACGGTGGAATTCTTTGTCCAAGCGGCACAAGATAATCATTGGGGGTATAGGTGCCGCCTTGGTTCTTGGACTCGTTTTTTTCGGCCAGTGGATCGCTGGTTCCAAGTATGCACCCCTCTTTACCGACCTCTCTCCCGAACAGGGCAGCGCTGTAATGAAGCAGCTCGACGAGATGAAAATCTCCTACAAAGTTTCCGGTGAGGGGGATACCATTCTCGTGCCTGAAGATGTACTCTACAAGACAAGGCTGCAGTTGGCTGGTTCCGGAATTCTGGAAGGGGCTGATAAAGGTTTTGAGCTCTTTGATGAGACCAAGCTTGGGTCTACCGATTTTGAACGGAGGTTGAATTACCAGAGGGCACTCCAGGAGGAACTGCGCCGTACTATAACTTACCTGGAGGAAGTGGAAATGGCCAGGGTGCACCTGGTGCTGCCGGAAGAGAGCCTCTTTATTGAAGAAGAGCTGCCTTCGTCTGCTTCTATCGTTTTAGACTTGAAACCCCTTGCCGAGCTTAAACCTGAGCAGGTTAAAGGGATTATTTATTTAGTTTCCACCAGTGTAGAGAATCTTCCCCCTGAAAATGTCAATATTATTGACACTTCAGGGAGAATCCTCAGTGAAGGTGTGCTGGAAAACCAGGAAGCTGCTGCGGGAGTGGCGGACAGCCGCCAGTCAGAAATGAAGAGGGACTTTGAGAACAACCTGGAAGACCGGGTCGGCAAAATGCTGGAAAAAATAATGGGGCCGGGCAAAGCAGTTGTAATGATAACGGCAGACTTGAATTTTGACCAGCGGCAAGTGACCCGGATCGATTACGGAGAAGATGGCGTAGTCAGGGGAGAGGAATTAGTTGAAAAAAGCAGTGTTTCCGCAGGAGGTGCAGGGGGTGTCCCAGGGGCGGCCACCAATATTGGTGAATACGGTACAGCCATGGATGGTGCCCAGGTCAGCCAAACGGAGACTCATCAAACGCGAAACTATGAAATTGACGAGATCACGGAAACCACTGTTTATGCTCCCGGTCAGTTGGAGAGGTTGTCTACCTCAGTAGCCGTGGACGGTGACCTGGGAGAGGATGATATTGAACAAATACGTTCCATTGTAACTGCCGCTGTTGGTTACCAGCCCGAGCGGGGTGATCAGATAAATGTTGTCAGCAGGACATTTGATAAGTCCATGGTGGAACAGGCTCAGGCTGAAATGCAGGAAGAGCAGGATCGGCTTGTCCAGCAAGAACGCCTGAAGCAGTATATCTTATGGGGAGCCGCAGCCCTTGCAGCCGCGGCTTTAGGGGTGACAGCACTGGTGATCTGGCGCAGGAGGAGACGTGAAGCCCGGATTGTTGAAGAGGATGAGATCTATCCCATCCCGGTTTCGGAGATGGAAGCTGTAGAGGAACCGGAAGAAGAGATTGAAGAACAGGAGCGGGAGAAGGAAGTTGAACAGGTGATGACGGAGGAAGAGAAAAAACGGAAAGGCAGATTTGAGAAAGTAAAGGATATTGCAGCGGCCCAGCCTGATGAAGCGGCAGCCCTTGTAAGAGCCTGGCTGTCTGAAGAATGAGGTGAAATTACTTGGCCCAGGAGAAAAAGCTAACAGGCAGAAAAAAAGCAGCGGTCTTGTTTATTGCTTTGGGTCCGGAGCTGTCTTCTTCTATCATGAAGCAGCTTCCGGAGGAAGAAATCGAAAGAATCAGCTTTGAAATTGCCAATATGGATGTAGTGGACTCAAAAACTCAGGCTGAGGTCATTACGGAATTTCTTGAGCTGCACCAGGCGCAGTATTATCTGCTTAAGGGCGGTGTGGAATATGCAAAGCAGGTTCTGGAAAAGACAGTGGGGCCGGCAAAGGCCAATGATTACCTGCGCAAGCTGTCTATGGCCTCCAAAAAACAGCCTTTTTCCAGCCTGCGAAAAACTGATCCAAAGCATCTGGTGAATTTCATCGCTAATGAACACCCTCAGACTATTGCTCTTATCCTGTGTTATCTTGATCCGGAACAAGCAGCTATGGTGCTGGGAGCGCTTCCTCAGGAAAAACAGGCGGATATTGCCAAGAGAGTTGCAACTATGGAAACTACTTCCCCCGAAATTGTAAAGGAAGTGGAGGCTGTTCTGGACCAGAAACTGTCAACTGTAGCGGAGGAAAAGTTTACTTCTGCCGGAGGGGTTCAATCGATAGTAGACATTCTAAACCGGGTAGACAGGAGTACGGAAAGGCTGATAATTGAGACTCTGGAACAGGAAAATCCGGAATTGGCAGACGACATTCGCAACCGGATGTTTGTGTTTGAAGATATTAATCTCCTTGATGATACGGCAGTTCGCAGAATTTTGCGTGAAATTGAATCAAAAGAACTGGCCAAGGCTCTAAAAGGTTCCAGCGAGGAACTCCTTAACCGAATATTCAGCAATATGTCCCAGAGGGCAGGGGAAATGCTCAAGGAAGAAATGGAATTCCTTGGTCCTATCAGGCTGCGTGAGGTTGAGGAGGCTCAGCAGAATATTGTGCGTGTTATCCGCAGGCTGGACGAAGCTGGGGAAATTATTATTTCCCGCGGTGGGGAGGATGAAGTAGTTGTCTAGGGTGATACGTTCCTCAAAAATAGACAAAAACTATTTCTCCTTAATAGTAGATTTCGTGGAACAAGAGGAAATTCCGGACGAACCTGCCAAAGATGAGCAGGTTTTACTTCCCGAGGAAATTGAGAATTTGAGAGCAGCTGCAGCGGAGGAAGCTGATCAGGTAATAGAGGATGCCAGGAAACGGGCCAAGGAGATAGTTTCCGCTGCCAGGCAGCAGGAACAGAAAATCATGGAGCAGGCCAGAAGCAAGGGGTATCAGGAAGGTTTTGCCGAAGGACGGGAGGCGGGCATTGCTCAGGCACGGGCTGAAACTGAGAAGGAAACCCGCAAGGCTCAATTGGAGGCCTACAGGACGATATCCCAGGCGGAACAGATCCGGTTACAGCTCCTTGATGGAGCAGAGGAGGAAGTTGTGGAACTGGCCATGACCATTGCCTCAAAAGTAATTCGTTCCCACGTGGAAGTAAAAAGGGATACGGTAGTGCTGCTGGCCCGGGAAGCCCTGGAACGTGCTATTTCTGCAAGCTATTATTCCATATTTGTTAACCCTGAGGATGTTGAACTGCTTCGGGAATACATATCGGAACTTCGCCTCAGCGCCTCCGGAGGGGCAAGGATTCATATTGTTGCTGATAGTAGCATCAGCCTGGGCGGATGTAAAGTGGAGACGGAGCACGGCCTGGTTGATATGACCCTGGAAAGCCAACTGGAAGAAATCAGGAAAGCCTTGCGTGAGGAATTGGAGGGGAACAAACAGCAAATGGTGGGAGCGGCAGGGGAAGTATGAACGGCCTGGACCTTTCCCATTACAGGAGAATAGTGAGGGAGACCGATCCGGTACGGTGTACCGGAAAGGTGACCCGTGTCGTTGGATTGACCATAGAGGTTAGTGGTATTGCACCCTCTGTGGGTGAAATCTGTTCTATTCTCTCCAAAGGTAGTACCGATTCAATTGCGGCGGAAGTGGTGGGTTTTAAAGACGATAATACCCTACTTATGCCTTTAGGTGAACTGGAAGGGATTGCCCCTGGCTGCAGGGTTGTGCCCACAGGCAGTCCTCACAGGATATCCATTGGAAAGGGTATGCTGGGGCAGGTACTGGACGGCCTGGGACGGCCAATGGACCCCGATGCAGCCTTTTTGGGGGAAAAGCTGTTTCCTGTACAGAACGCTGCACCCAACCCATTAAAGAGGGCAAGGATAGATGAGACCCTAGAAACAGGAATTAAGGTTATAGATCTTTTTGCTACCTGCGGAAAGGGTCAGAGACTGGGGATTTTTTCAGGCAGCGGGGTAGGTAAGAGTACGCTGCTGGGGATGATTGCCCGTTACTGTAAAGCTGATGTGAATGTCATCGGTTTGATTGGAGAAAGGGGACGTGAAGTAAAGGATTTTTTGGAGAAAGACCTTGGCCCTGAGGGGATCAAGAGGTCTGTTGTAGTCGTGGCAACCTCCGACCAGCCTCCCCTGGTGAGGATAAAAGGGGCATTCGTGACCACTGCAATTGCTGAATATTTCAGGGACAAGGGGCTGGACGTAATGCTGATGATGGACTCGGTAACCCGGTTTGCCGCTGCCCAGAGGGAGGTGGGGCTGGCCATAGGGGAACCGCCGGCGACAAGGGGGTATACTCCCTCAGTATATGCCATCCTTCCTCGTTTGCTGGAAAGGGCAGGGCGGTCCGAAAGGGGTTCCATTACAGGTCTTTATTCTGTCCTTGTGGAGGCCGATGATATGAATGAGCCTGTTGCAGATACGGTGAGAGGAATTTTAGACGGGCACATTGTCCTCTCCCGGGACTTGGCTGCAAAAAACCATTTTCCTGCTGTGGATGTATTGCATAGTATCAGCCGTTTAATGCCGGACATTACTGAGGATTACCACAGAGAACTGGCAGGGAAGGCGAGAGAAATTATTGCCGTTTATGAAGATGCGAGAGACCTTATCAGTGTAGGGGCTTATGAAAAAGGGACCAATCCGGAGGTGGATGCAGCCATTGAGGTTTACCCCAGGTTGATGGAATTCCTGCGCCAGCAGGTGGATGCTCATTGCCTCCTTGAGGAGGCACTCCGGGAACTTGAAGATATTATTTGCGGTGAATAGGGTGTGAAGGCAGATGAAAAAGTTCCGCTTTTCCCTGGAAAAGGTGCTCCGTTATAAAAGGCTGTTAAAGGAACAAAAGGAAGCTGCCCTGGCTAAAGCCCATAAGGAGTACTTGGCACACAAAAGGGAAATGGACCGTCTGGATTCGCTCCTGGAGGAAGGCAAAAAAAGGATGCTCAAAGGAAGGCTGAGCACGGCGATGATGGTCCATAGAACGGCTTATGTTGAGTCGGTGGCCAAGTGTTTGTCAGCACAAATAAGGGTGACCCAAGCTGCACGTGAGAAGGTGACAGAGTGCAGAAAGCTGCTGGTTCAGGCTGAAAAGGAGTATCGGATACTGGAGAAGCTAAAAGAGCATCAGTATGAAGATTACCGGCAGTATGTGGAAAAAGAAGTACAGAAAGAGCTGGACGAGGTGGCAGCCTCGGCCTTTGCAAGGCGGGGTTAGATACACAATTACCAATGAAGGGAGGTGAATAAATTGCAGGCAATAATGAACGCAACTGCTGGGTCAGTTTTGGATCTGGTTCGCAGTCCAGGCAGTGTTACCGGGCAGGACAAGGGAGGAAAGAGGTTTCAGGATTACCTGACTTTCCAGAACTCAGACAGGGAGAAATACGGAAAGTCGCCCGTTGAGAGGCAGCGTTATTCTTATAGCAGGGATAAAAAGAAAACGGTTTTTCCCCATGAGCCTAAATGTGAGATTGAACCTGAGGAAGAAAACCAAAAAGTAACCTCCGATGGTACCCGTATGATTTCCCTTTTGCTCCAGGGACAGGTTTTTCAGACTGAAAGTAATTCAACTGTTGGAGGAAAAGGGAGTGGGGAAACCCCTCTCATGGAGGCTTTCCGGTCAAGCCTGGCAGAAACGGGCATTAAAGGAAGTAGTGTAAATCCCGGTGCAGGCGGTGAAAGGGGTTTAAACCTTTTAACGGAGCCGGAACCTGACCTTTCCAGGGATTTGGCTGCTCAGTTCCATCCTCGTGATGACAACGGGATTCCGTCAAAACTTCAAAACCCATTCCTATTGGAAGGAGAAGGAGACACCCCGGGGGTTTCAGGTAAAGATGGCTGCAGAGGCATGTCCTTCAGGTTCCAGGGTGAGGCTCACCTGGAAGGGGCCCCCGGCAGTTCAGGTGAAAATGCTTTGAATAATGCACTTCAGGATGCAAAACCGGCGCACCATGTTCACCAGGAAAGAGCATCCCAGGTTTTAGCTGAAAATGCCGGTACTTTCAACAGCTCAAAGCTGATTGAGCGGGCTGCTGCAGGCAGTTCCGGGGGCGAAACTGATCCCGGGCTGGGACAGCCTGGCAGTGCTGCCCACATGGGAATGCAGAGTGCGCCCGTGAAGGGTTTGCCGGCTCAGAACCAGGATGCTTTTATTGGACGGCTTGCCCAGGTTTTGCAGGACCAGATGCTGGCTAAGAGTGAACTGCTCGTGCGGGACGGGAGAGCAGAAATCAAATTGGAGTTGAAACCGGAGTACCTGGGACGGCTCTTTGTACGCTTGTCTGTTGAGAATGGGGCTGTTAATGCAAGGTTTGTTGTAGAGAATCACCAGGTAAGGAACCTCATAGAAAACAATATGAGCCAGCTGAAACAGTGCCTTTCCGAACAGGGCATTTCCTGGCAGGATGCCAGTGTGGATGTAGGAGGTTCAGGAAGTGGCCAGGCCTATGAGGATGGCAGTTTCTTTTCCGGAGATTGGAGAAGGCAGGACGGCAGTGACACAAGGAAAATGATGGAACCCGATTTTCCGCCTGGTGCCGAAGTGCAGTATCGAGAATCCCTGATCAGTTTTCTGGCTTGAGGTTGGAGAGAAAGGAGGGTGAGTATGGCAGTTACAGGTGTTACGGGTGTACAAACAGCTGCGGCAGGTACCGCAGGCACCACTTCAACGGAGAAGAGCAATGTCCTGGGGCAGGATGCATTCCTGAAGCTTTTGATTACTCAGTTGCAGAACCAAAACCCCCTGGAGCCAATGAAGGACACGGAATTCATCGCTCAAATGGCTCAATTCAGCGCCCTGGAGCAGATGACCCAGGTTAAAGAGGAGATCCGGGGTTTAAGGGAAGACCTGGCAGCAGGACTGGAAAAGATTAACGAAACCCTTTCCGGCTTCCAGGGAGGGGATGTTGACAAAGGAGAGCTAAAAGCCGCTGTAGATGCTGTAAACCTTCTGGGGAAAAAAGTTATGGCACAGGCCGAGGATAAGGTGATTGAAGGGATAGTGGAGTCGGTGAGAAATTTGACAACCGTTCCCATACTGTTAGTTGCTGGAAGAGAATTTAATTTAAGCAGTATTATAAAAGTTTTGACCTAACTATCAAGGTGGTGCTTTAGTTGACTGGCTTTGACCCCAGGCTGACCACAATTCCACAAAGTGTACCTCAAAAAGGGACGGAAGTAAAGCCTAAAAGCGGCAGTAAGGCAGGTCCCCGTTTCGAAAGTTTGCTTGACCAGGCACTGAAGGAACAGTCTTTGAAGTTTTCCCAGCACGCGCAGAAGAGGCTTCAAAGCAGGGGTATCGAGATAGACAAGAAAATGATTACTGAACTTGAAGGTGCCCTGGAAAAAGCCCGTTCCAAGTCCGCGAGGGAATCGCTGATTTTAATGCAGGACTGTGCCTTTGTGGTAAGCGTCCCCAACAAGACCGTAATTACGGTGATCGACGGGGAGAACATTAAAGACAATGTATTTACGAATATTGACAGTGCGGTGATTATATAGGGCTGGACCTCCAGGAGGAAGCCCTGACCGTGGAATGACGGAAGCGGTCGAAAATCACGACTTAAAGGGAGGTCATTTATTATGATGCGTTGTATGTATTCGGCTGTGGGTGCCCTCCGTGCCCACCAGACCCGTATGGATGTAATTGGGAACAACATTGCTAACGTAAATACTGTCGGTTTCAAAAGCAGCCGGGTAACGTTTCAGGACGTCTTTTACCAGACTATGAGTTCCGGTTCTGCTGCCACTGAAACCCGCGGGGGTACAAACCCGAAACAGGTTGGAATTGGCATGACCACCAGTACCATTGATACGGTCCAGACCCAGGGGAACGTCCAGCCTACAGGGATAGGCACAGATTTGATGATCCAGGGTGACGGTTTTTTTGTCCTGGGGACTGAGGGTGATGCTGAAGAGACTTATTACACCCGTGCAGGTGTCTTTGGCTTTGACAATGAGGGAAACCTGGTAAATAAAAGCAACGGTCTCTATGTTCAAGACGTAGAGGGGAATATAATTAACGTTCCTACTGACGCCCAGAGCTACAGTATCGATACTAATGGCTATGTAAGATATGTGCAAGCTGACGGCACTATGGTTGAGAATCCACAGCAAATTGCTCTGGCAAAGTTTGCTAACCCTGAGGGGCTCATCAAGGAAGGGGAGAACCTGTATCGCTATGATGTGAATGCCGGTGCTGAAGCAGGAGGAAACTTGAATGGTGGAGCCCCAGGTGAAAACGGCCGCGGCACTATTGTATCCAGTGCCCTGGAAATGTCCAACGTGGAATTGGCACAGGAGCTGACGGACCTGGTTACCACTCAGAGGGGATACCAGGCCAATGCCAGGATCATCACTACTGCAGACGAAATGCTCCAGGAACTGGTAAACATGAAACGTTAATAGAGGCTTCGTATATTTTTAGGGGAGGCTGGCAGGGTGATTGACGTAACTACATTTGACGGAAGGCAGATTACTCTGAATGCGGAATTGATTGAGACTGTTGAGAGTGTTCCGGAAACCCTAATTTCCCTGACAACGGGGAAACGGCTGCTGGTCCAGGAATCGCGAAGCGAAATCAAAGAATTGGTCCTTGCCTACCGGCGGTTCATACACGAACCGCCGGAAGACAGGGATTAACCTGAGGTGAGCGGCAGTGTTATACAGATTGGATTTTATGACAATTATCGGCCTTTCCGCGGCTGCTGTTGTAGTGGTTTCCGCTGTAATATCAGGGAGCAGGCTGGATCTCTACTGGAATATCCCTGCAGTAATGATTACAATCCTCGGTTCTTTCTTTACGGTGGTTGTGCAGCATGACTACCAGCAGGTTAAGGATGTTTTTAAAGTTGCCAAAAAGGCTTTTTCCACGGAGACTGCCGAACCTCAGGAACTAATTCCTGTATTTGTAAAACTTGCCAGGAAAGCCCGTAGAGAGGGTCTTCTTGCCCTGGAGGAAGACATGGATTTGATTCCTGATCCCTTTTTTGCCAAGGGGATCCAGCTTATGGTTGACGCTGTTGACCCGGATACCATCAGGGACATTCTGGAGACAGAGATTTACAGTATGGAAGAGCGGCATGAAAAGGGACAGAGTATATTCAGGCGCTGGGCTTCCATGGCACCGGCTTTTGGGATGATCGGTACCCTTGTGGGACTAGTACAAATGCTTTCTGTACTGGATGATCCCTCTGCTCTTGGGCCGGGAATGTCTATAGCCCTGTTAACTACACTTTACGGTGTTCTTCTTGCCAATCTCATACTTACTCCCATTGCCGGCAAGTTGGAACTCCGGAGCAGCGAGGAGGTAAAATTCAAGACACTGATCCTGGAGGGCGTTATTTCTATACAATCGGGAGTAAACCCCAGGATACTTGAAGAAAAACTTAACGCTCTAATTCCGCCTTCTCACCGGTATGGCAACGGTATAGAGGTGAGTGTCCATGTACCGTCTTAAGAAGAAGCCTGCCGCCGGGGGAAATGAATGGCTGATTACATATTCTGACCTTGTTACACTCCTTCTGGTTTTCTTTGTCCTTTTGTATGCTTTCTCCAAGGTGGATCTGGAGAAATTTCAAGGTTTTGTAGAATCATTCCAGGGACAGGGAGTCCTCATGGAGGGATCCGGAGTACTGGAAGAAAGCCTTATCGGTGGACAAGAAGATAAGGACCCCATGGAGGCGTTTTCTCGGGGGAATGTGGAAGGTATGTACCAAGTGACAATACAGTTTTTGAGAAAAGAAGGCCTCCTGGACCTGGTTGAAGTGAGTTATCAGGAAGTGGGTGTTGCTCTTAACATTAAGGAAGCTATTCTCTTTGATTCTGGTAATGCAGTATTGAAACCCGGTGCAAGAGAGCTGTTGAACAGGTTAGCCAGGTTTTTGGATGAAATTCCTAACGAAATTGTAGTTGAGGGGCATACCGACAACCGCCCCATCAGTACTCTGCGGTACCCCAGCAACTGGGAGCTGTCTGTTGACCGAGCAGTCAAGGTGGTGCGCTACCTAACTGAGGAGGAGGGGCTTGAACCTGGGAAGTTTGTTGCGTTGGGGTATGGAGAACATCGCCCTGAAATTCCTAACACCACTGTAGAAAACCGGGCAAAAAACAGGAGGGTGATGATTATTATTAAGGCAAACGAGGTGCCAAGTGAGGTGTCAGGTAAGTGAGTAAAAGCGTGGAAAATCTGGAAGAAGTCAAGAAAATGGGGAATCTCAAACTGATTATTATCGTCCTTTTGGCTGTCATTTTTGTGGGGGGTACTGCCTTTGGCTATGTCGTTTTCTTTGGATCAAATTCTTCCTCCCAGGCGAAAGAGAGCCCCGAAATTTTCAAAATGACCCTGGATACTTTTACTGTTAACCTTTCAGATATGGAATACCGAAGGTACCTGCGTACTGATATTACCCTGGAATTTTTTAATGAAAAAGCAATTGAAGAAGCAGAACTAAAAAAACACCGGGTGAGGGATAAAATTATTTCCATTCTCAGCCACAAATCAGTAAGTGATTTTGATAGTAATCAAAAGTTAGAGAAGAGCAGGGTAGAGCTGTTGGGTGCTGTCAATGAGATTCTTGGGGAGAACAGTCAAATAAAGGCTCTGTATTTTGAAAACTTTATTATTCAGTAATTGGGGGGCATTATGAACATCACTCGAATGACGGAGGAACAAATTCAGAGTATGCTGGGGGACTTACTGGAAAATTCTGAACCCAGGATCCGCAAAGTCCAGTTTCAAAATTTGGAACAGACTGTTGACTGTGAACAAGAACTGGATATTTCCCTGCTCAGCGATGTTACCACTAATATGAGTGTGGAACTGGGGAGGACCGAACTTTCAGTCCGCGAAATTCTGGAACTGGAGGTTGGGACGGTAATTGAACTTGACAAGGTAGCAGGGGAAGAAGTAGAAGTATTTATCAACGACCAGCCTTTCGTTTCTGCAGAAGTAGTAATTATCAACGATGCCTTTGGAATAAGGGTAAATTCATTTTTGGAGACTGTGGAGGAATAGCATTGGGTTGGGATTTTTTCATCGCCCTAGTCAAATTAATCTTCCTCTTGCCCCTGGTCCTTCTTTTGGCTTATGTGGTTATCCGTTACGGACTTCCGCGACTGGGTGCGGCAGGATCTGTTCATGGTTCCCATTTGCGAATTGTTGACCGTCTTGTTTTGAATTCCAAAAGCAGCATTATCGTTATTGAAGCTGCGGGGAAATATTTTCTCCTGGCTCATAACGATGGGGTCACCAGTTTGATTAAAGAAATGGACGATTACCCCCCGGTTGAAATACAGGAGGATGGGGTTTTGGGGCTTGCGGAAATGGTTCAAAAAACCAAAAGAAAGTTTGCAGATCGTAAACCACGGCAGAGGGACTGAACACTGGTGACTTCAAAAAGATTATCCAAGACAGTAATTATTATTTTAATAGTTGTAGTTGTGGTGGGGTGGTTTGTCCCGGAGGCAGGAGCTCAGCCAATAACTGTTCCGGACATTAATCTTGATGTAGGGCAGTCAGATGAACCCGAGCAGGTTGTAGGGACTCTGCAGATTCTTTTTTTGCTTACTATTCTTACTCTTGCTCCTGCTTTTCTGGTAATGATGACCTCCTTTACGAGGATTGTTGTGGTGCTTTCTTTTCTCCGGAATGCTTTGGCAACACAGCAGACTCCGCCTAACCAGGTTTTAATTGGGTTAGCGTTGTTTCTCACGTTTTTTACTATGGCCCCTATATTCCAGGACATTAAGACCGAAGCCATTGACCCCTATTTAGCCCAGCAGATAACACAGGAAGAGGCTTTCGAGGCCGGTTCTGCTCCCTTGAAGGATTTTATGCTGAGACAGACTAGGGAAAAAGATTTGGCTCTCTTTGTTAGGATGTCAGATACGCCCAGGCCGCAAACCGAAGCAGATGTGCCCATGCACGTTCTTATTCCTGCATTTGCAATCAGTGAGCTCCGGGTCGCTTTTGAAATGGGCTTCCTTATATATGTACCTTTTTTAATTATTGATATGGTAGTTGCCAGCACCTTGATGTCTATGGGTATGTTTATGGTGCCGCCGATTATGATTTCCCTGCCCTTTAAAATACTGTTGTTTGTCATGGTGGATGGGTGGCACTTAATAGTAAAATCGCTGCTGGAGAGTTTTTAGTGCAATGAAAGGGGCATAACGCAATGTCGCAGGACTTTATAATTCACTTAGCCAGGGAAGCAATGGTAGTAGCCCTGTCACTTGCAGGGCCGCCGCTGGCTTTAGGATTGTTGGTTGGTTTGACGGTTAGTGTTCTCCAGGCAACCACACAAATCCAGGAGCAGACACTGACCTTTGTCCCCAAAATCGTTGCTGTTTTTGTCGCTATTCTTCTTTTTGGATCTTGGATGCTGGACAATATTGTGCGGTTTACCGAAAACCTTTTTGCCAGCCTCCCGTCTCTTATAAGATAGTGCGAAGCATTCCTGCGTAATTTGGGGGGCAGCTGAAAAAATTTGGTCTGTTGGGTGGCAGGTTAGAATGGATAGGTTTATCTTGGAGGAATTTCTTTTGATTTTTGTTCGGACAACCGCATTTATGTTTGCTGCTCCGTTTTTCTCTATTAGGAATGTTCCTGTTTATATTAAGGTTAGCTTTGGTTTGATTCTGGCGGCTTTGTTGTATCCTGTTCTTAACCTTAACCAGGTGGCACCTGATGCAGGCAGCAGTCTCTACTGGTTGTCAGTAATACAGGAAACTTTGGTAGGGCTGATTCTGGGTTTTACTGCAACACTGGCTTTTTCCGCTATCAGAATGGCGGGGCAGTTTATAGATCTGCACATAGGGTTTGCAATGGCCGGCCTCTTTGACCCGGTTAGCGGGGTGCATACAACCCTTATCGGAGAGTTTCTCTACATCATGGCCATGCTCCTGTTCTTTGTCCTGGATGGACACCATACCCTGCTGATTTTGCTGAGCAGAAGCTATGAGGCGGTTCCCCTGATGGGGGCTGTCTTTGAGCCTGCACTGGCAGGGGAGGTAGCTGCAATTTTTTATTCGGCATTTGCGCTGGGGTTCAAGATTGCGGCACCTATTATTACGGTTATGTTTATTAGCGATATTTCTTTAAGCCTTATCAGCAGGACTGTGCCTCAGTTGAACGTTTTTATTACAGGATTTCCTTTGAAAGTTGGTTTTGGTTTCCTTGCACTTATTGTATTTATTCCTCTGTTTGCCAATTTAGTTGGAGGAGTCGTATCGGAAATGCAGAGGGCTCTGCTGAAAGTAATGGGGGCTTTTCCATGACCTGTGTAAAGGAGAAAAACAACTTATTTGAGGTTTGTGAGACTGATTTTATCCAAATAAATTTGCAGCTTTTTGCTGAGGAAAAGACTGAAGAAGCTACTCCTCACAAGAAGCAGGAGGTACGGAAAGAGGGTCAGGTATGTAAGAGCAGCGACCTCAACGCTGTTGCAGTGTTGGTGGCTTTTTACACTCTAATGTGGCTTTTTTATGAAGGATTCATTGAGAACCTGTGCAGGTACATTACTTTTTCCCTGAATGACGGAGTCCTGATGCCTTTGTCTCAGGGAAACCTGGGACATATTTTACTGGGCTCATCCCTGTTTTTGTTCAAGTTTATGGCACCGGTCTTTGCTGTTTGTATGGCAGCAGGATTCCTGGTTAATTTTGGCCAGGTGGGGCTTGTGTTTGCCCCCAAAGCAATCCAGCCCAAGCTGAGCAACATCAACCCTATTTCTGGCTTTAAGCGGATGTTTTCCAAACGTTCTCTTGTGGAGTTGGCAAAAGCCCTACTGAAGGTTGTTGTTGTAGGCTGGGTTGCGTTCTACCTGGTGAGCAGGGATTTTGAAAATTTGCTCCTTATTGCGGACAGGGACGCTGTTGGAATTTTTATGGCTGTTGCGGCAGTACTTGGCAAAGTAGGGGCAGGGTGTATCGGAGTTTTCCTGGTTATAGCCGTCTTTGATTATATGTTTCAGCGTCGTGAGTTTAAAGAGCGCATCAAGATGACAAAAAAGGAAGTGCGGGACGAGTACAAGCAGACTGAAGGGGATCCCCTTGTACGGAGTAGAATTCGCGAACAGCAGAGAGAAATGGCCCGGCGCAGGATGATGCAGAGTGTTCCCGAGGCAACTGTTGTAATTACAAACCCTACCCACTTGGCAGTGGCTCTTAAATATGAAATTGGCGAGCAGGAAGCCCCCCAGGTGGTAGCCAAGGGCGCCGGCTATGTAGCCCAAAAGATTATTGAGATTGCCAGGGAGTACGATGTCCCTATTGTTGAAAACAAGCCTGTAGCCCGGATGCTCTACAAGGATGTGGACATCGGGGAAGATATCCCTAGCGAATTATATAAAGCCGTGGCAGAGATTCTGGCAATGATTTTCCGTTTACGAAAGAGTTAGGGGGAGGAAAAAGTTTTGGCTTCTTCCACTATTCCTGTTTCCAGGAGACTGTTTAAATATAGCGATTTAATAATTGCGGCACTGGTTGTTTGTATTGTCCTGATTATTGTCATTCCTATCAGGCCGGGGCTTCTGGATGTCCTTTTAACTATCAGTATTGCTATCAGTATACTGGTTCTTTTGACAACGATGTTTACTACACAGCCCTTGCAGTTTTCTGTTTTTCCATCCCTATTGCTGGTGGTTACTCTGTACAGGTTATCTCTGAATATTGCTTCTACCAGGCTGATTCTCAGTGAGGCTGCTGCCGGGCAGATTATTTCAGCCTTTGGTGATTTTGTGATTGGTGGCAACTATATTGTGGGTATGATTATTTTCATCATTATTACCGTTGTCCAGTTTATTGTGATTACCAACGGAGCAGGAAGGGTTGCCGAAGTTGCTGCCCGGTTTACACTGGATGCCATGCCTGGAAAGCAAATGAGTATAGATGCAGACCTTAACGCGGGAATTATTAACGAAAATGAAGCCCGGGAAAGGCGAAGGAATTTGCAGAAGGAAGCGGATTTTTTTGGGGCAATGGACGGTGCCAGCAAGTTCGTTAAAGGGGATGCCATCGCCGGGATTATTATTACCCTGGTAAATATTTTAGGGGGATTTTTGATTGGGATTTTTCAAATGGGGATGCCCCTTTCAGAAGCCCTCCAAACGTATACGATATTGTCCGTTGGTGACGGGCTTGTCACCCAGATCCCCGCTCTCCTGATATCTACCGGCACCGGTATTTTGGTCACAAGGGCAGGATCCTCAGAAAATTTGGGTACCGATATTTCCCGTCAGCTGACTCGTTTCCCAAAAGTGATTGGCTTATGCAGCGGCGTTCTCATGGCCGTTGCTTTAGTGCCCAGCATTCCAACTCTCCCTTTCCTTGCCTTGTCCCTTCTTACCGGTTTATTGGCTTACATGGTTGCCAGGGAAGACCGGAGAGCCGCAAGTCTGGAACGGGAGTCTACGGCTAAGGAATTAAAAGCTAGGGAGCGCCAGCCGGAAAATGTTTTGGGTGTGCTGAGACTTGACCCTTTGGAGATTGAAATTGGTTATAACCTTGTGCACCTGACTGACGAAGAGCATGGAGGAGACTTATTGGAGCGTCTGGCTGCTGTACGCAGGCAATGTGCCGCTGAACTGGGTGTGTATGTACGCCCCATCAGGATACGGGACAATTTGGAGCTGGATAGGAATTCCTACATGTTCAAAATTCGGGGGGTTGATATTGCAGGGGGGGAAATTATTCCCGAACGTTACCTGGCCATGAATCCTTTGGAGAGCAGCATAAAGGTGGATGGAATCCCTACCCGGGAGCCCACCTTTGGGCTTCCAGCCTGGTGGGTTTTGCCGGTAGTCAAGGAAGAGCTGGAAGCTAAGGGCTTTACGG
The DNA here is from genome assembly GCA_001513335.1 of Clostridiales bacterium DTU086. Lineage (GTDB taxonomy): Bacteria > Bacillota > DTU086 > DTU086 > DTU086 > DTU086. The sequence continues at coordinate 18,775 of LFTO01000109.1, forward strand.
TTGTAGATGCTTCCACAGTGTTAATTACCCACCTTACCGAATTTATTAAAGCCCATGCCCATGAACTCCTGGGCAGGCAGGAGACCAAAGAGTTGGTTGATACTGTTAAAGAGTCCAGTCCCGCTGTCGTGGAAGAGCTTGTGCCTGATTTATTGACCTACGGCCAGGTACAGAAGGTGCTGCAGAACCTGCTTCGGGAACAGGTCCCAATTAAGGATATGACCACTATTTTGGAGGTCCTGGCAGACAATGCACCCTTGACTACAGATATAGATTTTCTCACAGAAGCGGTCCGCCAGGCACTGTTCCGCACAATCAGCGGGCTCTACAGTGAAAAAAATGTGCTCCGGGTAATCACTGTTGACCCTCAGGTTGAGGACTTGATCAATTCTTCCCTGCAGAAGACCAACTTCGGGGCATATCCGGCCCTTGAAGAGGAGAAAGCTAAAGGACTGCTGGAACAAATACGGAAGTTTTCAGACAAAGCTGTTGAATTGGGCGTTCAGCCTGTTATCCTCTGCTCTTCCAGAATAAGGCTGCCCTTCAGGCGTTTTTTGGAGCGGTTTGCTCCCAGTACAGCGGTTCTCTCGTTTAATGAGTTGACACCTGAGTTGGAAATTGAAGCCTTGGGGACGGTGACGGCTGATGCGGATTAAGAGATATGTTGTCAACGATATGCACGAGGCCTTCCAGAGTATTAAGGAAGACCTGGGGAAAGATGCAATAATTCTCAGCAGCAGTAAAGTGCGGGCAAAAGGTGTCCGTGGCTTTTTGGGGGGTACGGTTCTTGAGGTTACTGCTGCTCTGGACAGGGGGGAGGATAGACAGGCTGCTTTTCTGCCAACCGCCCAGGTTTCCCAGCTGGTAGATGATAACCACAGGATTGAGAAAGAGCTGGGTGAAGTGAAAGTAATGCTGAAAAGAATCCTGAACAGCACCAGCCAAAACGACAGTCCTTTCGTCAGGTGGAAAGATGTCCTTGAATCTCTGGAAATCAATTCGGAAATTGCGGATGAAATAATTTACGGTTTGGCTGAAGGGGCTGGAGAAGAGGTCGTTAACGATAACCTGATGAAAGAAGCCTTAAAGGGACATTTGACCAGGCTGTTTCAGGAAATTGAACCAAGAGCTTCTAACTACAAGCTTCACGCATTTGTAGGGCCAACAGGGGTAGGTAAGACCACGACATTGGCCAAGCTGGCGGCCCAGAATGCATTTTCAATGGGAAAAAAAGTGGGGATGATTACCATTGATACCTATCGCATTGGTGCGGTGGAACAGCTGCGTACCTACGGAAACATTTTGGGAGTGGATGTGGATGTAGTTATGACCCCGGAACAGCTTCACGAAGCGGTTAGACGAAATGCTGATAAAGATGTTGTTTTTATTGATACCGCAGGGCGTTCTCCTTCAGACAGTATGAAACTCTCTGAAGTAAGGACATTTTTGGATGCAGTGAAGCCCTTGGAGGTCTATTTGGTGCTGAGTTTAACCACCAAGAAACATGATTTAGACAGAATTGCTGAGGATTACAGAGTCCTGGATTATACCAGCTTAATTTTTACAAAAGTTGACGAAACGGAGACTTACGGCTCCATTCTCAATGTAGCTTACAGCAACAAAATTCCTGTTGCTTATCTTACCAACGGTCAGGACGTGCCGGAGGATATTGAAACTGCTGAGCCTTGGAAATTGGCAGAATTGATTCTTGGGGAAGTGGTGAAGGATGGATCAAGCTGAAAAGTTGAGACAAATTAGTCAGAACCTTGAGTTTTGTCCTCAGCCGCGTGTAATAGCGGTTACCAGCGGCAAGGGCGGTGTAGGTAAAACCAATTTAGTGGCCAACCTGGGCATCTGCCTCGCCGAGGGAGGCTACAGGGTACTGCTTCTCGATGCTGATTTAGGCACAGCTAATTTGGACGTACTTTTAGGCATGTTCACTGAGTATTCACTCTATGAAGTAATCAGGGGATACCGATCTCTGGATGAGGTGATTGTAACGGGTCCCGGAGGGATTAAGCTTATTCCTGGTGCTGCCGGATTTCGGGAAATGTCGTACCTGGACGGGATAAGGAAAGAACAGTTGGAGAAAAGGTTAGGGGAATATACCCAGAAGTGCGATTTCCTGCTTATCGATACAGGTGCCGGGATATCTAAAAATGTGCTTTCCTTCATCAGTATTGCCAGCGAAGTAATTGTTGTAGTAACACCTGAGCCTACCTCTCTGGCTGATGCCTATTGTTTAATAAAAGTGATCTGTCGTTTTAACCTGAGTCGGAAAATACATATCGTTGTAAACATGGCATCGAGTATTTTTGAGGCTAACCAGACTGCAGAAAAAATAACACATGTTTGCAATCATTTTCTTCTAAAAAATATCGACACCTTGGGGTATGTTCTGGACAACAACTGTGTTGGGCAGGCAGTAAGGGAACAGGTTCCTTTTGTACAAAGGTATCCCAAGTCGGGGGCTGCCCTCCAGGTGCGGGCTGTTGCCAGGGCTCTGGAGACAGGATCTGTTTCCAATGAACCTTTTAGAGAAGGGTTTGTGTCGAAGTTAATGCGGATTTTCGGTTAATTTTTCTATAAAGGGGAAGGTTTTCGTGGAAGTTGCCGATATAATTACTATCAACAGTAAAATCGATATTCAAATCAACGGCGAAGGTATTTTCTACAAGAGTTCAGTTCAGGAAATAAACAGTGATTATATTGCCATCCATATCCCTTCCCACCGGGGCAGTGTTGTTTATCTGATGCCCGGAGACAGCGTCAAGGGGAGGGTTTACTCAAAAGATGCGCAGTACCTGTTTGACAGTACTGTTCTGGGCAAAAAACTGGATAGAGTGGTCCTGTTTTTACTTGCTGTCCCGTCAAAGCTGAAGCGTGTACAAATGCGTGACTATGTCCGTGTCCAGACAATGGTGCCCGTGAAATACCGGATACTTAAGGAAGACTTTCCCGAACAGGACAGTGTTGAGCCCTTTAAGGAGTCCTATACGTTGGATATCAGCGGGGGAGGCCTGCATTTTAATGTACAGGGTCCGGTGGCGTTAAATTCCCTGATTGAGTTGGAATTAACCATTACCGACCAAAAACAAAAGGATGTAAAGATTAGGGCTCTGGCCAGGGTCAAACGCAAGGAGCCCGGAAGGAATAAAGGGCAGGTATCCTTAGGTGTGTTTTTTGAGGAGATTTGGGAGAAGGACAGGGACATTCTGATTGGTTTTCTGTTTCGAAAGCTTCTGGAACAGAGACGGTTAGGAGTGAAGAAGTGATGGGACTGCAGGATAAACGGGAGAAGCTTTGGAGCGCTTATGCCGGAGAAAACTGTGAGGCAGCCTACAATGAACTGGTAAACTCCTACCTGCCGCTTGTGCGTTTTATAGTCAGCAGGTTGAACTTTAAGCTGCCTAACCACCTTGAACAGGAAGACCTTGTAAGCTACGGAATATTTGGGCTCATGGAAGCGATAAAAAAGTTTGACTGGACGAGAGGGGTTAAGTTTGAAACTTATGCTTCTCAGAGGATCAGAGGTGCCGTGGTAGATGCGCTGCGGCGGGAGCAGTGGGCTCCCCGTTCCGTTGCCGATAAGCTGAAGGCAGTACAGCGAGCCTATCAGAAGTTTGAAAACGAAGGCATTACTGATGTGTCTGAAGAGCAGCTGGCAGAGGAAATGGGGATAAGCCTTGAGGCTCTTAGGGACACAATGACGGAAATCAGCCAGCTTTCAGTTGTATCCCTGGATGAGTTTCTTCACGGGCAGGAAGTAGACAGCATATCCCGGGCTGATACCATATCTGATCCTAAGAGCCCGAACCCGGCAGCCCGTGTCCTGGAGGAGGAATTCAGGGATTACCTTGCGGCTGCGATAGAGGAACTCCCGGAAAAGGATAGAGTTGTAATTTCCCTTTATTACTATGAGGAACTGACTCTCCGGGAAATTGGAATGATCTTGGAAGTCTCAGAATCCAGGGTCAGTCAACTTCATGCCAGGGCCTTAATGAGGCTCCGGGAGAAACTGAATAAATATATGGGGACATCTTCCGTAAATGGGGAGTGAAAGAGAATGGGTGTATTGCTGCTTCTTCTTGGAGCAGTGCTGATAGGGCTCACCTGGAAACAAGCCTGGCGGCAGGCTCTAAATGAAGAAAAAGATGCTTATTATCTGCAGTCTGTAGAGGGCCTGGAACAGCGGGTTGCTGATCTTGAGGCAAAAATTTCTGAGTTTGAATTATTTCCCCAGGAACAACCGGCACCTGAGTCTGAGTTTTCAGGAAAGCTTGACTATAAATTGGAGCTCTTGACCCAGGCTGTTTCAGGTTTGGGAAACCAAATTGAGACACTCCTTAGGAAAAATGAAGGTGACAGTCACGGGGACAGGGATTTCTCCGAATACATAAAAGAAGCCGGCCACGAGGCCGAGTTTAGGGATATAAGAGATGCTTACCTCTCGGGAAAAAGTGTTACTGAAATAGCCCAGCAGTTCGGAAAGGGAAAGGGGGAAGTAGAATTAATTCTAAACCTGCAAAAATCAAGCAGATGATTAACGTGCATGCACAGTTTTTCTTCGGCCTGGGAGTCGGATTGTTTCTTGCCGGCTTGGTATTCGTTGCAACTCCCACAACTATGTCCAACAGCGAATTGGAACGCAGGGCCAGGGATATGGGCATGGTTTACAGGGAGGAAGCCTTTCTTTTCGATACTGAAGAGGAAGGGCAGGATGAGGGTTCGAAGGCGGCTGCAGAGGATATACAGTCTCCTACCCAAGGCCAGGAGACGGAACAAGGGAGTGATGCCCCTGCTGCTGAGCAGGAATCACAAGAGGAGAAGAAGCCTTCTCCCCGGTCCGTAACCCTGATCATTGCTCCCGGAAGCACATTGAATGACATCGGGGAGCAGCTGGAGGCCCTTCAAGTAATTGAAAATAAAGCGGACTTTTTGGCCGAAGTAACCAGGCAGGGGGTAAGTGAAAAGATTGTTGCCGATACGTATGAAATTCTTACCGACAGCAGTCCGGCGGATGTGGTTAGGATTTTGACTGAGCGGTACCGGCAGTAGATATATTTTTCCAGAAATTTTTAGAGTTTCGTAGGTTTTGGAAAAGGGGTGGTAATTTAATGCTTAGAGGTATTTATACTGCGGCAGGCGGTATGGTCTCCCAGCAGATTGCAATTAACAGCATTACCAACAACATGGCCAACAGCGAGACCTCCGGTTATAAAAAGGATACTGCTGTAATGAGCCCATTTAAGGAACATCTGATGTATTACCTGGATTCTTCCCAGTCACCGAAAGCTGTTCCCATCGGGGGAATGCCTTACGGAGTTGAGGTGTACCGTACGGATATTTCATATAAACAGGGCAATCTGGAGCCTACAGGCAGGGCCTTGGATCTGGCCATTGAAGGGGATGGATTCTTTGTGGTACAAGCCCCGGATGGTATCAGGCTCACCAGAAACGGTTCTTTTAAGATAGATGCGGAAAACTATTTGGTAACCGGACAGGGGTACAGGGTTCTTGGTCAGGACGGGTTTATTGTTGTCAATGGAGATAATCTTTCCATCAAAGAGGATGGCAGGGTTATAGATAACGGGGTTGAGATTGAGCAAGTCATGGTGCTGGATTTTACGGACAGGAGTGCCATTCAAAAGGACAGGGACGGTCTTTTTTCGGCTCCTGATGATTTAGATGCTGTTGTTCCTCAGTATAAAATCAGGCAGGGGTATCTGGAAAGATCCAATGTGGAAATGAACCAGGAAATGAGCAGTTTACTGGTTGCCTATCGTGCCTATGAAGCCAACAGCAGAGTTTTTCAGGCTTACGACCAAATAATGCAGCAGGCTGTGCGCGATATCGGCAGTCTGAGATAAAGGGGGCGTTAGTAATGCTGGGTAATATTTCGGGTATGGTCAATTCCCTGAATGCACAGCAGACAAAAATAGATATTATCGCAAACAATATTGCCAACATAAATTCCACGGCTTACAAGAAAAACCGGGTAGCCTTTGGAGATGTCCTTTATCACACTGTATATGGTCCGGGTATGCCGGTGTCTGACAGTGTCAGGTGCGGCAGCGGGGCAATGGTGTCGGGTACGGAAAAGGATTTTTCCTCAGGCCAGCTTTATGAGACCGGGAGAAAGTTGGATTTGGCTGTGGACGGGGACGGTTTTTTCGGTGTTATGCTCCCTGATGGCTCACTGGGTTATACACGTGAAGGCAACTTTTACCTGGATGGAGAGCAATTCCTGGTAAATGGTCAGGGGGCGCCAATATATACCGATATGCTCCTTCCTGAGGGATATACCGAATTAAAGATTGCCGGTAACGGTGAGATTACGGCTAAGCTTTCTGACGGGCAGTGGATCACTGCCGGCAGCATTCCTCTCTTTCATGTTCCAAATCCAGCAGGCCTTGAAGCTGTTGGGAGAGGTATGTACAGGGAAACTGAGGCCAGCGGCACCATATTACAGGGTGAGCCTGGCAACCCAGGTTTTGGTACTCTAAAACAGGGGTATTTGGAGAGATCAAATGTGGATCTGGGTGAAGAAATGGTTAATTTAATTGTTGCGCAAAAGTCCTTTCAGTTTTCCTGTCAGGCTCTTCGAACATTAGATGACATGTGGGGCGTAGCTAATAATTTGCAGAGGTGACTGTACCCTATAGGAAGGTTTGAGAACAATGATTAACCAGCACCAGATTATTGTTGAAGATATTAAAGTAGGAATTTCCGAATGGAAAGCTTCAACCGCGCCTCACAGGCTGATTACTCTCGGCTTAGGCTCATGTGTCGGTATAGTATTGTTTGACAGTTTTAACCGTGTGGGGGGGTTAAGCCATATAATGCTTCCCAACAGCAACCAGTTTAAGAACAACGGGAAAAAAGGGAAATTTCCCGATACAGCCATTCCCCTACTGGTAGAAGATATGGTAAAACTGGGTGCTCGGAGGTCGGCAATTAAGGCTAAAATTGCCGGTGGAGCAAAGATGTTTTCTTCTGTTGGTACGAGTTTTACAAACAATATTGGGGAGCGCAACGTTGAGCAAACCCGTAAGGTTCTTAGCGATATGGGGATTCCCCTTTTGGCCGCTGATGTAGGGGGCAATAAGGGTAGAACCATTATCTTTGATACACAGGAAGGTATAGTTTGGATCCGTACTTTAGGAAACCATACCTACGAATTATAGCTCCTGAAAGGGTGAAAGGTTATGGACTTCAGTGATTTTATCGCTGTGGTACATAAACAGTTTGGCTTGAATTTAGGTGCATACAAAGAGAAACAGCTGAAGAGAAGGATTGATAACCTGCGCTGTTCAGTGGGAGTAGACAATTATAAGGAGTACTTTGCCCTGCTGTGTACTGACCCGGTTCAAAGGGCAAAGTTTTTTGATAAAATAACCATTAACGTATCGGAGTTTTTCAGAAACAGTGATATTTTTCAAGCTTTGGAGAAAATCATTCTGCCGGAATTGTGTTCTTCAAGGCGAAAACTTAAAATATGGAGTGCTGCCTGTTCCAACGGAGCGGAACCATATTCTATTGCAATTATTCTAAACGATGGTTTCCCCGGTATCTCCTATAAAATTGATGCTACAGATATTGACAGCAACATCCTTGCTGCTGCCCGGGTTGGTGTCTATGACGAAAAAGCGGTGAAGGGCGTATCAAAGGCGCGTCTTCAGAAGTACTTCGTCAGGGATAATAAAGGCTTTTACCGGGTTACTCCTGAGGTGAAGCGGCATGTAGTGTTCAGCAGGCATGACCTTTTGGGGGACAAATTTAAAAAGGGTTATGACCTAATAGTCTGCCGGAATGTGATGATCTATTTCACCCGTCAAACCCAGGAAATCTTGTATAGAAAAATGTATGACAGTTTAGTTAATGGCGGTGTTTTGTTCATTGGTGCTACAGAGAACATAATCCAGTACAAGGACTATGGATTTGAAAAAGTTTCCCACTGGTTCTACAGGAAAAGCTGTCCCCAGCAGGAGGTGCGCCATCTTGAAGTTAGATGATTTGAATACCTTTCACCTTGATGTTTTTAAGGAGATAGGAAACATTGGAGCGGGGAATGCGGCAACGGCTTTGGCTAATTTAATTGGGAAAAAAATCGGGATGGATGTCCCCCAGGCAGGGGTAGTTGCTCTTGAGGATTTAATAACCCTGGTGGGGAATGAAGAGGATGAGATAATTTGTATTCACCAGGCAGTAAGCGGTCCGGCTCCTTGCGGAATAATGTTTATCCTTGCCGAAAAGAGCGCTGTTTATCTGGCAGATATACTGCTGACAAACCAGTCGGTAGCGGATTCCCAATTTGACGAATTGGAGGAGTCTCTTTTTTTGGAAGTCGGAAATATTTTGAGCGGGTCTTTTCTTAGTGCTTTTTCACAGGTGACAAATCTTGTTTTTAACTTGTCTGTCCCCGTTCTTGCCCGGGATATGCTGGGAGCAGTTCTCAGCAGTGCCCTTCTGGAATCCGGCTATTATGCTGATAAGGTGTTGGTTGTGGAAACCAGATTTTTTGATGCGACGCGGTCAATCAAGAGTCACTTTTTCATTCTTCCGGAATTGGAGGCCCTTGATAAAATATTAAATGGCTTAGGAATCAATATTTAGCAGGAGGGATATTGATGGGAAAAAGAGTATTAATTGTAGATGATGCCGCCTTTATGAGAATGATGATTAAGGACATTTTGGTGAAAAATGGTTTCGAAATTGCCGGAGAAGCGGCCAACGGCTATGAAGCTGTTGAGAAATACAAGGAAGTGAGGCCGGATGTAGTTACAATGGATATTACCATGCCTGAAAAAGATGGGATTGCTGCTGTGAAAGAGATTATGGCCATTGACAAGCAGGCAGTGATTATCATGTGCAGTGCCATGGGGCAGCAGGCTATGGTAATGGAGGCTATTCAAGCAGGTGCCCGGGATTTTATTGTTAAACCTTTTCAGCAGGAGAGGGTAATCCAGGCACTGCAGAAAGCTGTTGGTTAATGGCAATTTCAACTGCTGGAATATGGATTCTTAGGCGGGTGTTTTTGTATGGTAGATGAAGTACTGTCTCAATCAGAAATAGATTCGCTGTTAAAAGCGCTGTCAGCGGGAGAAATTGACACTGAGCAGATTAGGATTGGGGAACCTGCAGAAAAAACGGTAACCAAGTATGATTTCAAGCGTCCCAATAAGTATTCCAAAGAACACCTTAGAACTCTCTACATGATCCACGATAATTACGCCCGTATTCTCTCGAATTTTTTGTCGGCATATCTTAGAAGCGGCGTTCAAATTAAAATTGCCACTGTAGACCAGACTACATATGAAGATTTCGTTGTCTCTATTTCCAGTCCTGTACTTATGACCATGTTCAATATCAAACCTTCAGACAAAGCTGTGTTTATGGTAATGAACTCCGGTTTTTTGTTTCCGATTATTGATCTGCTGTTTGGCGGCCCAGGTACTTCGGGACCCAGCAACAGAGATCTAACGGAAATAGAAATTAACGTTATGCGCAAGCTCAATGAAAGACTGCTGCAGAATTTAACCTATGCCTGGGAAGGTGTTTATAATATTGCCCCCCAGATAGTGGCGCTGGAAACGAATACCCAGTTTAGCCAGTTATATTCACCCTCTGAAACATCAGCGGTAGTAACACTGACTTCCGACATTTCCGGGCAGGAAAGCTTAATACATATCTGCTTGCCTTATATCGCCCTGGAACCCATTATTTCTAAACTTTCTGCCCAGACGTGGTTTGCCAACGCTGGGGCAAAAAAGAGCACTGATATCCGCCCACGTATTGTGGACCACCTGAATAATACCCCTTTGGATTTAACTGCTGTACTGGGCAGTACCGAGATTAGCGTCCGGGAGTTTCTCTGTCTTAGGGAGAAAGATGTTATTCCCCTGGATAATGTTGTCAGTGAAAATATTGAGTTGTGGGTCGGCCAGAGGAAAAAGTTTGAGGTACAGCCGGGAATAATTGGTTCCAAAAAGGGTGTATATATTAAATCTGTCCATACAAACGGGAGCGGTCACCCTTATATTCCCCATCTTGAAGGAGGTGAGGGCAGTGAGTGAAAACTTTTTATCTCAGGAAGAAATCGATGCGCTGCTTAAGTCACAGGTTGTACCAGAGCAGGAAACTGAGTCGAAACAGGAACATCAAACTTCTACTTCCGCTGGAGAAGAGGAAGACCTTACCAGGGAAGAGAGAGATGTCATTGGTGAGATAGGAAACATTTCTATGGGTTCTGCCGCCACCACACTATCTGACATAGTGCGACACAGGGTTTCCATTACTACTCCTCATGTGACGCTGTCCAACCAAAAGGAACTTTTCAGCTCCTTTGTCAAGCCTTATGTCGTTATTGATATTAATTATATAGAGGGTTTAACAGGGTCTAATCTGTTGTTGGTAGGTCTTACCGATGCTGCCATAATTGCTGACCTGATGATGGGAGGCACCGGGGAAAATGTAGGAGAAGAACTGTCCGAGATGGGGCTAAGTGCTGTCAGTGAAGCCATGAACCAGATGATCGGTACTGCCGCTACTGCAATGTCAAATATGTTTGGTTTTCCTGTTGTAATTTCCCCACCCAGGGCAACAGTAGTGGAGTTTGATAAACAGGAGTTAGAGTTTGACCTGAACGGAAATACGATTGCTGTTGTTTCATTCAAGCTGGTTGTAGGGGATTTAATTGACAGCCAAATTATGCAGTTAATACCTGTTAAAGCTGCCAGAGAAATTGTAAAGTACCTGCTTGCACCTTCTGCCGGGGACAACGGCAGCCGGGACGCAACTGCGGGGGACGGTGATGTGGAAGAGGATAACGGTCTTGGGGATTTTGTTCCCGGAACCCCGTCAGACCGGGAAATACAGCCAAAAGAAGAAATAAAAGATGATACTTTTCCAACACGGATGGGGTCTTATGCACCGGATGCAGGTGAGGAAGTTGAAAGGGGAAAAAATTTGGATCTAATTCTTGATGTTCCCTTAAAAGTATCAGTTGTGTTAGGGCGCTGCAAGAAGCCCATTGGAGAAGTTTTGAAGTTGGTTCCTGGGACGATAGTGGAGTTGGATTCTCTTGCTGATGAACCTGTTGATATCCTTGTTAACGGTACTCTGATTGCCCAGGGGGAAGTTGTTGTGGTTAATGAAAACTTTGGAGTTCAGGTCAACAATATTATCAGTCCTGAGGAAAGACTCCGTAGGCTGAGGGATTAAAGGTAACTGCATAAATTGGGTTCTAATGTGGGAAACTGTGAGAGAATTATTGTTTCCCCAGCGGTGTGCAAAATTCCACACTTTGGGAATATTTTACACACCGTTTTTTGTTGCCTTCCGGTTTTGTGCCTTGGCCTAAAAAAAAGCTGTATTCCTCAAGCTAAGTTATTCGCAAAAGGTACGGAAGCACATTGCATAATCTGGGACAGCCTGAGATAGTTTGATATCTTTCTATGAAGGAGAGAGAAAGATGCGGCCTTTGTGGAAGGGTGCAATTTCCTTTGGTCTGGTAAGCATTCCTGTAAAAATGTATGCTGCCACTGAACAGAAAAACGTTAAGTTCAACTATCTGCACCGGGAGTGCAAAACTCCGATAAAATACCAAAAAGTGTGCCCTGCCTGCGGGAGAGAGGTTTCAGCCGATGAAATTGTCAGGGGTTATGAATACCAAAAAGGCAGGTATGTGGTCATCGAGGACGAGGATATGGAGAACCTTCCGTTAAACACCATGAGGACGATAGATATTTTGGATTTCGTGGAATTGGAAGACATTGATCCAATTTATTTTGTTAAATCCTATTTTCTTTCCCCCGAGGAATATGGAAAAAAACCTTATAAACTCCTGTTTGAGGCTCTAGGGAAAACAGGGAAAGTTGCTGTTGCCAAGGTTTTTATCAGGTCTCGGGAGAACCTGGTAACCTTGAGGAGGTACCGCAACTGTCTGCTGATGGAGACTATGCTTTACCCTGATGAAATCCGCCAGCCTGAGTCTATTCCCGAACTTCAGGAGGAAGTGGAAATACATGAAAATGAGTTAATAATGGCTGAAAGCCTGATTACCAATCTTTCCTCGGAGTTTAAGCCGGAAAAATACAAAAGTGATTACCGGGAAGCTCTATTAAAGGTAATTCACGCCAAGATAGAGAACGATGAAGTAGAGATTCCCAAAGCACCCCATGAGGAAAAGGTTATTGACCTGATGGAGGCTCTTAAAGCCAGTCTGGCGGCTACGGAAGGGAAAAAAGAGGAACCCAAAAAGAGAAAAAGGAAAACTGCCAAACAGAAGGAAGCATAAGACTAAAGGGAAACCTGACGGTGGTTGCTGGGAGAATGTCCTGCTTCCGCTGACGAGAGCTTAAGAAGGATTTTTATTAAGGCTCAAACAGCCTGTAAAAAATTGAAAAGCATATTTTGTAACAAGGACTGTCCGGTCTATGACCAGACAGTCCTTGTAATTAGACTATTTTTCGTGAACCTTAATATTTTCTCCACCATGGTCCCGGAGAATTTTTTCTGCCCGGTCAACCTTATCCTGTGAAGAACTTACCGCAACCAATACCTTGCCCTGTTTAACTTCGGATTCAATTTGTCTGCTTTCTTCTTCGGGAATACCCCAGTCCAGAAGACCGCCGGCTATACCACCGGAGGCAGCTCCTGCAAGGATTCCGCTAATGGGCCCTGCAGCTACAATGGGTCCGATACCAGGGATGGCGAGTGCTCCTGCTCCCGCTGCAAGTCCGGCTAATCCGCCAAGAATACCGCCTGTGGTGGTACCATCAGCAATGGAATCACTGGTTTCAAAGGTGGCATCCCTTACACCTTCGCGGCCGCCTTCTTTTCTATCTTTTGCCAGAATGGAAATCTCTTTTTCGAAGCCTTCACCACGCAGGTCGCGAACGGCTTCTTCAGCAACTCTTTCGTTTTTGAATAAACCCACAACTGTTTTACCCATACAGCAACAACCTCCTAGAATGTTGTATTGTGGTCTAGGGCTAGGATTACCATTAGGGGTCAGAAATATGCGTAATTCCCATGAAGGCTGATCAGCGCTGCCTCTTATCGGGGCAGATTAATTTAACCAGTACGGTAAACTGACTGGCAAAGGGAAGGACAGCCAAGGAGGACAGAACGTTGAAAATAGTATGGGCGTTGGCAATCTGCAATCCGGGAGAATCGGCAGTACGGCTTACCAGAGCGGCGAAAGGGTCCATGAGAGGCAAGGCTGCTATTATGCCCAGGAAGTTTAACAACAGGTGAGAAACGGCAACCTGCTGGGCTCCCCGGCTGCTCCCGATGCTTCCCAGGAGTGCCGTGACGCATGTGCCCAGGTTTAATCCCAATATCAGGGGAATGGCTGCTTTCAAGCCTATAGTCTCATGCTGGGACAGAGCAATCAGAATGCCCATTACGATGCTGCTGTATTGAATTATGGCTGTGCTGACGGCTCCTGCCATAACTCCCGCAATTGGCTGTTCTTCTGCGGCTGCAACCGCCTGGAGAAAGAAATCTGAATATACTATGGGGCTGGAAGCACGGGTAATCAGGGATAAACCAATAAACGCACAGCCAAAGCCTGACAGAACTGCACCGGTATTTTTTTTACCCAGAAAAAGGAGGATAATTCCTGCGGCAAGACAGGGCAGGGCAAAATTCTGCAGGTTAAGTCCAAGGAGCTGCACAGTAACACAAGTTCCAACATTTGTCCCCAGGATAATCCCCACCGCCTGGGGAAATCTGAGCATCCCTGCATCTACCAGACCGATGGTAATTAAAGTGATTGCACTGCTGCTTTGAACTGCGGCAGTAAAGACTGCCCCAAAGATAGTCCCCCGCAGGGGAGTTGTGGTCATTTGTCTTAAATACTTAGACAGGCGCTCATGGGGAATTGCTGCCAGATTGCTGCGGAATACACTTAGGCCGAAGAAAAAAAGCAGGAAACCAAGAAGAAAAAGCAAAATATGAAATAATGAAAAGATCCCCATAAGTCTCGCTCCGGTTTGCATTTTGTGCGGCGGTAATGCAATAATATGTTTATCTTTTCAGAGACAGAAAAATGCATTTTACCTGGGAAAAGAGGGATAAAGTGCTGGCAGACCTTCATGTTCACGGCATGGCACATGGTGAGTTTAACCACAGTAAAGAGGCAATTAGGCCATTTATTGAGTATGCTGAGTCCCGGGGGCTGGAAGTTCTGGGGTTTGCCGAGCATGACTGGTTCCTGGAGGAAATTAAATTTGAACTGATTCGAAGTTTGCAGGTTGAGACACCTGTTTCCCTTAGAGTCGGCCTGGAAGTGGACCACAGGCCCGGTTTGGATTGCGCCGGCCTAACAAAAGAGTACCCTTTTGATTACTTAATCGGCTCGGTACATGAGATTGACGGGTTTTTGTTTGACCACCCGGACTATATTGAAGTATACGAACAGTGGGACAGTGACTTGCTTTATGCCGCGTATTTTGAACGGTTGGAAGATTTGATTGAGTCTGACTGCTATGATATTGTCGGTCACTTTGACCTGATCAAGGTTTTTGGCTGCAGGCCTAAAAAGAGCATTCTTCCTGCAGTTACCGATTTACTTCAGCTTATTAAACAGAAGCACCTTGTAGTAGAAGTCAACACCAGCGGCAGATATAAGCCTGCAGGTGAGAAATATCCCAGTGATGACATACTTTTGCTGTGCAGGTCCCTTGACATCCCCATTACTCTGGGGTCGGATGCCCACATGCCCCGTCATGTAGGCAGGGATTTGGCAGACCAGGTTGAAGCCTTGACAAGAATGGGTTTTAGGGAAATCGTTACTTTTAAGGGGCGGAAACCGGAGTTTCACAGCCTTTAAGGGAGGGGCACCAATGGACCTGGCTGCTTTGTTTACAAGTTCATTTATTATAGCTTTCTCTGGAGCTCTTGTTCCCGGGCCTCTGCTTGCAATCACCGCTGCCAAGGTTGTTGAGAAAGGAGCCGGTGCCGGGCCGCTGGTTGTGCTGGGCCATGCTGTTTCCGAAATGGCAGTTATGGCAGGAATTGTATTTGGCCTGGGCTATTACCTGCAGCTTCCCCCGGTTGCTTCTGCTATTGCAGTGATAGGGGGTTGTGTTTTGCTCTGGATGGGATGGGGTATGATCAGGGACTTCAGGGCTGCCGGTTCAATAAATGTGGAGGTTGCTGCGGCAGGTCCCCGGAAGTTCCTATCCGGTCCTGTTGTTTCAGGATTTATTGGCAGTGTATCTAATCCCTACTGGATTTTATGGTGGGCGACTGTAGGTGCCGCTTTACTGGCCAGTGCTATGAAACAGGGCTCCCTGGGTGTGGGCGTTTTCTTTACCGGGCATATACTTGCTGACCTGGTGTGGTATTCCCTCGTTGCCTTTTCTCTTGCGGCAGGCCGCAGGTGGTTTTCGGAAAAACTATACCAGTGGCTGTTTTTGGGTTGCGGAATCGCTATGGTTTTCCTTGCTTTTTACTTTATCTGGTCTGGAACTGCCGGTCAAAACAGTTTGGGGGGATTTTAGTGAGCATTAATGAATATGTTGTAAAACTGGCTGAAGTTTTGGCACAATCGGAGGAGTATAAGGCTTTTGTTGCTGCTAAAGAGAATCTTAAGAAAAACAAGGCCAACGAGGAAATGCTGGATTCCTTCCGCAAGAGACAGTTTGAACTCCAGATGGCAGAGCTGGCGGGCTATGAAGTAAATGAAGAGGAAAGGGATCAGCTGGAAAAAGAGTACCAGCTGTTGTCTTTAAATCCCGAAATAAATGAATACCTAAATGCCGAATACAGATTTTCCCTGATAATGTCAGATATCCAGGGGGCTATTACGGGAGCCGTGCCGGAATGGTTTGATTTTACTCCGACAATTCCCGGTCAGGGAGCGCCATGCCTGCAGTAAAAGGCGGAAATGAGGAGGTCAAAGTGGCCAATACTACCGTTTATCTGCGAAAAATTCCTTTATTTGCCCATTTAACCCAGGAAGAACTGGAGCTTATTGATAGGATTGTTAAAGTAAAAAAGTATTCCAAGGACAGCCTTATCTTTGTGGAAGGCGAGTATGGCAACGAACTGTACTTTGTAAAATCAGGTAAAGTTAAAGTGTCCAAGATGCTTGAGGATGGCAGTGAGAAAATTCTTCATTTCTTAAAAGAGGGGGATATTTTTGCCGAAGTATTAATTTTTAAGGGAGGGGAATACCCTGCTACTGCCCAGGTAATGGAGGAAAGTGAGATTGGCATCATTGCCAACGAAGATTTGGAAAGGCTGTTGAAAGAAAGAGGGGATATAACCTTTAAAATAATGGAGGTTATGGCTGAGCGCCTTCGGAATGCCCAGTACCATATTCGTGATTTGGCTCTGAGGGATGTGGACGGTCGCCTGGCAATTTCCCTGTTGAGCCTGGCTGAAGAACACGGGACCGAATCCGAACGGGGGAAGCCTGTTAATATAAGCATCAGTCAACAGCAGTTGGCCAATTTAGTAGGTGCTTCCCGGGAAACAGTTGCCCGAATATTAAGCTCCTGGAAGAAAAAGGGTTTTGTTCAGGTTCGAAAGAATGTTATCAGCATTAAAGATGTTGAAGGGTTAAAGTCCCTTTTTTAGGATAAATAAAAAGGGAGGTCTATTGTCTGTTGACATGAAATTATGGCTGTAATATGATGTTTTCATGCAATATACTGATTAACATGGAGCAATTTTGTGCTTTTTTCTTTCATGTTACGACTATTCTATCAGGCAAGTATAAACCCGCTTCTATATCGTTTTGTTGTATTAAAATATTAGGAGAGATTAGACAATGCTTCAGTGGCTTCGCAGGGTAAAGTCAAAAAGGAGTTTTAGGATTTTAGCAATGATTGGTGTTGCAATTTTGAGTGTTGGTTTGATAGGCTCTTTTGCTATTTGGTCCATACCTCAATTTTCCACATCCTCTCAAGCCAACAACCAGACACCGGTTGATCCTTCTGTCCAGTATGAGGAAATGGAGAATAGAATCTCCGAATTGGAGGCATCTCTTTCCGAGAATAAAGAGGACCCGAAGGTTTTGGAAAAGCTGGGGAACGCTTACTATGATTTGGGTTTTCAAATGTTTATGGATGGAGCAGATTCGGCTCTCGCTTTGGCAAAGCTGAATTCTGCCCTGGAAAATTATGAGGCCGCGTTGGAACTGGATCCGGAAAATGTCCCTCTCATGCTTCAGGCCGCCTCTACTGCGGCGAGTATAGGTAATACGGAAAAGGGAGAGGAGCTTTACAAGCAGGCGGTAGAACTTGAACCGGATTCTGCGGAAGCAAAGATGTATTACGGTAATTTCCTCCTTTACGCTAAAAGTGATTTCCAGGGAGCAAGGGAACAGCTTGAGAAAGCGCTGGAGCTTAACCCTGAGGAAGATATTAAATCGAGTATTGATGCCTTGTTAGAACAGGCTGACCAGCTGGAAGCGGCCCAAAAGGAAGCCGACAGCGAAAAGGATAAAGGAGAAGAGTGATTGAGCTGTAAAGCCCCCGGGTTGCCCGGGTTTTTTTATGCCCTTGGCCTCTTCCCATCTTGCGTGCATTTTTTATGCCTTTGGGGGGCAGGGTAACATAGTGAGGGAGTGTACCCATCATATACGGGAAGCTTCGTCAGGCACAAATTAAACAGGAGATGTGCATTATGAACGCTGAATATGATATGGTGATAATTGGGTGCGGTCCGGCCGGCCTTTCCGCGGCAATAAATGCCAAAGCACGAAACAAGCATGTTATTGTGCTCGGGGGTAATTTTTGCAGCCCCAAGCTGCACCGTTCACCGCGAATAGACAATTACCTGGGACTGCCCGGGATTTCCGGGGAAGAGTTAAGGCAACGGTTTTTAGAGCATGTAGAAAAGGCAGGTGTATCCATAAGAAAATGTAAAGTAATTTCTGTGTTTCCCCAGGATGGCAGTTTTCTAATACAAACTGAGGAAGAAGAACCCTACTCCGCCAGGGCAGTTATCCTGGCTCTGGGAGTAACTGCCAGGACAGCTCTCCCCGGGGAGAAAGAATTTTTGGGGAGGGGGGTAAGCTACTGTGCCACATGTGATGCCCTCCTTTACAAGGGCAAAACCACTGCTGTGTTAGCTTACGAAAAAGAGGCTGAAGAGGAAGCCAAAGTCCTTGCCGGAGTATGCCAAAAGGTGTATTACCTTCCGCAATATAAAGACCGCCCGGGGAATAGCCTGGGAGATAATGTGGAAATAATTGAGGCTGAGCCAACAGTTATTGAAGGGGAAAAATTAGTTGAATTTCTAAATCTGGGGCAGGAACGGCTCCAGGTTGATGGTATCTTTATAGTAAGAGAATCTGTCCCCGTTGAACAGCTGGTCCCGGGCATAAAGATGTCAGGAAAATTTATTCAGGTAGATTCTGATATGGCTGCAAACGTTCCCGGCATTTTTGCTGCAGGGGACTGTGTCGGTGAACCTTTTCAGCTGGCTAAAGCTGTTGGGCAGGGGCAGATAGCAGCATTAAGTGCTGCTAAATATTTGTCGTAAAATCATGCGGGAGGAAGCATCATTGGCAGAAATTTATCTGGATAACAGTGCTACTACTAAAATAATCCCCCAGGCGGCAGATGCCATGGCCGAAGCCGGCAGCCTGGTATACGGGAACCCTTCGTCCCTTCACGGGAAGGGCCTTGAAGCTGAAAAGCTGCTGAAGGGGACCAGGGAAATCCTGGCTGGAAACCTCTCATGCACTCCGGAGGAAATTTTTTTTACGTCCGGCGGTACGGAGTCCAATAACTGGGCGATATTGGGCAGTCTTCACAGGCGGCGCCGGCGCAGGGGGAAGCATGTAATTACAACAAAAATTGAGCACCCTTCTGTCCTTAAGGTTTGTCAATACCTGGAGGAGGAAGGGTATCAGGTTACCTACCTTGGTACTGACAGCACGGGAATTATTGACCTGGAAGAGCTGAAGGAGAACCTTCGTGAAGATACGGTGCTGGTCAGTGTTATGTATGTGAATAATGAGACAGGTGCCATCCAGCCAGTGGAGGAAATTGGGCGGTTTTTGAAGGAGGCAAGGAGGGATATAGTATTCCATGTTGACGCTGTCCAGGCTTTTGGTAAAATCCCCTTAAATCCGGCAAAAGCAGGGATAGATCTTCTCTCCTTAAGTGCTCATAAAATTCATGGTCCAAAGGGGGTAGGCGCCCTTTTTATCCGTAAAGGTGTTGCTGTTGATTCTCTCCTGAGGGGAGGAGAACAGGAAAACGGGATGCGTCCAGGTACTGAAAACGTTCCGGGAATTGCTGCTTTTGGCGCAGCGGTAAAATTTATTCCCAAATGGCTTGAGGAAAGCAGCCGGGTTTACTCTCTCAAGGAGCAGTTGATCAAACTCCTCCGGAAGAGAGTGCCTGAGATGGTTGTTAACGGCAGTCCGGACAGGGCAATTCCCTATATAGTAAACCTGTCTTTTCCGGGAATAAAGGGGGAGGTGCTGGTTCACTATTTGGAGCAGTATGGAATTTATGTTTCTACCGGGTCTGCCTGTCATTCCCGCAGCGGTGGCAGCAGTCACGTTCTCACAGCCCTTGGGTTGGATAAAGAAAGGCTGGAAGGGGCAATCCGGGTAAGTTTTTCTTATTTTAACAGGCCTGAGGAAATAGAACAGGCTGCTGGCAAGATAGCAGATGCCGTTATTGATTTGCAAAGTCTGAGATAGGGTGATGTTTGTGAATGATCAGAGAAAAACTATTCTTGTCAGATATGGCGAGATTGGTCTAAAGGGGAAAAACCGTTCATCTTTTGAATCTGCACTAATACGTAATATGCG
>LFTO01000087.1 GCA_001513335.1 Clostridiales bacterium DTU086
ACTGACTTGATCCCCAGGGCAACAGCGCTGATAATATCTGCCCTGTATTGACTGTCCAGTATGGAGGACTTAGTATAGACTTGTCCCAGATTAGTAGTAGTGTATTTTGGAGGCAGCCGGTTAAGGGCAAAAGCAGTAATGTCCAACTTGCATTTCTCGCACTTGCATACATTAGGATATTTCTCCAATAATTCATCGAGAAATTCTCTTACTACAGCCTCCATAGAATTTTCCACTTTCATTGACATATTTTTACCCCCGTTTCAAGGGTTTTTTATTTTGGTTTCTTTTAAAACTTATACTCTGCCTTTTTTTTTCCTTCCTTAAATTTTGCAAAATTCAAAAAAAGTGTGGAATTCCCCAGGACACAGGCAAAGCTTTTTGTTTATGTTGACGCACCTGATTGTGTGCCTCGCATGGATTCCTCCAGGGAAAAGCCCGTATGCCAGTATTTTTCCTTACAAGAATCTTTTTTACCGCCAATAGCATAATAATTTCGGCAAAAAAAGGTAAATTAATAGAATAGTGGCATAATGTGTCCGAAAGAGTCTTAAAGGAATTTCAGGGGAAAAAAGTAAATATATAAGGATGGCGTTTTTTTGGCAGGTGTTTTTTATGAACTTTCAGCGTGTCGACGTTCAAACTCACGCTAAGATTAATTTGACTCTTGATGTCCTTGGAAAAAGGCAGGATGGTTATCATAATATCCGTTCAATTATGCAGAGCCTCAGCCTCAACGACCGGGTGAGCCTAACGAAAACAGAGGGAGGTATTTCTGTAGAATGCACGCATCCTGAGGTTCCCTGCGGCAGCAGCAACCTGGCTTTCCGTGCGGCACAAGAGCTTAAGGAAGCTGCAGATGTCAATTATGGTGTCCATATCAGGCTTTTCAAAAATATACCTGTTGCAGCAGGCCTGGGGGGAGGCAGTGCTGATGCAGCTGCCGTCCTGCGGGGACTGAACCGTTTGTGGAATACGGGGTTTGATATAAATAAACTCCGGGAAATAGGAAGGAGAATTGGTGCAGATGTCCCATTTTGCCTGACGGGGGGTACTGTTTTGGCAGAAGGGATTGGTGAAGAGCTGACGCCGTTAAAACCTATAAGCAGAATATGGATGGTGTTGTTCAAGCCTCCCTTTGGTGTTTCAACCGCGGAAATATACAACGCCCATGACAGGCTGAAAAGAAAGTACTCCCAGTCCACAGAGGCTTTCCTGGTTGAAATGGAACAGAGAAATATTGATACAATGGTAGCAGCCATGGGCAATGCCCTGGAAGAAACAACCGCTGATCTTTATCCGGAAGTAGCAAATATAATCAGCAGGTTAAAGGCCAGGGGGGTACAAAAAACCTTTATGTGCGGCAGCGGTCCAACTGTTTGTGCAATAGCTGCAAGCAGGGCGGCCGCGGAACGCCTAAAAAAAGAGTATACTGATTTCAACGGTAAAATTTTCATCGCTTATACGGTTCCCAGGGCACAAGTTTTTCTCAAACGTGAAAGAAAGAAGGGGGGAGAAGGTTGGAAGAAAGGAAGCTTACACCTATAACGCTGGAAAACTACAAGCCCCTGCGGGAAATAGTCTTTGAGACACTGCGGGGTGCAATTATCGATGGAACGCTGAAGCCGGGGGAGCGTTTAATGGAAGTTCAGCTTGCTGAAGATATGGGAGTAAGCCGGACCCCTGTGAGAGAAGCAATCCGTAAACTTGAACTTGAAGGCCTGGTCTTAATGATACCCAGAAAAGGAGCTTACGTTTCAGGAATATCAAGCAAGGACATTGCCGATGTATTTGAAGTTCGTGCCGCTTTAGAATCTCTGGCTGCAGGATTGGCAGCAGAAAGAATTACTGAACAGGAACTGGAAGATCTGAATAGATTCATGGTAGAAGTAACCATCAATGCTGAAATTGGTGACTTGGAAAAGGTGATCAAGAGCGACACTGATTTTCATGACCAAATATACCGTGCCAGCAGGAACAGCAGGCTGGTTCAGATTATCAACAACCTGAGAGACCGTATTCAGCGTTTCAGGAGTGCATCCCTTGCGCACCCGGGACGTATCAAAGAGACACTTGAGGAACATAAAAAGCTGCTCGAAGCGATTTCTGAACGTAATATATCGGTTGCCCGCGCTTTGGCTCAAGAACATATCGAAAATGCGGAAAGTATAATGATGGAGGCCCTGAGAGGCCACCCTGAACTTTTGGACGAACTTCCCAAAGAATCAGAATAAGTAAAGAAGTAGGGAAAGGGGTTTGCCGCCATGCAGGTAAACTGCATAATATTGGCTGGTGGGGCAGTAGATGGGAGACTGAGGGCCAGGACAGAGGTTAACGACGAAGCTTTGATCCCCATTGGCCAGCATATAATGGTGGAGTACGTTGTGGGGGCAATGAAAAACTCCAATTTCGTCAAAAAAATAGCTTTGGTTGGACCTGTTGAACAGTTAAAGGCAAGAGTAAGGGAAGATTCTAACATAGTTTTGGTACCGGGAGGGGAAACGGTTGCCAGGTCTGTAGTGAATGGATTGGCTGTACTGCCTCCCAGTGAATTCGTACTGGTTGCCAGTGGAGATATACCTTTAATAAATACGGCTGCAGTCAAATGGTTTATTGAGGCCTGTATGGAAGCCGGAGAGGCGGACTTTTA
>LFTO01000127.1 GCA_001513335.1 Clostridiales bacterium DTU086
GGTAGCCTACAAACGGATTGGAAGCGGAAGAACATTACCAAATCGAATTTGTTTCAATTCCTTATAGGTAGCCTACAAACCCAGTTAGAATCGCAAAAAATAAGGGTTTTCCTTTTTTCTTTATTCTACGATAATTCCAGGATACCTGTTGAAAAACCGCCCAAACGCTTAAAATTGCTATTTTCCTTGAAAATCTCTTTTCCGTCGACCTCCACGCATTTTTTCATTACTATAGGTCGACGGAAATTTAAATAATGTTTTCATCGCCTCCTTTTTTAATCCCAAGAGTCTCTCTTTTGGAATATTTAGTTGTCCGAAAGGAATATATAATAACCGAGTCCTCATTATCCTTGGTTATTGAATCCAACTCCATTTTCAGCTTTTTCAAGTTTGTCTCAGAAATCTCCCCTTCCAGAACTGAGTTTTGAACCCAATACAGGTATTTCCGGCAACATTTTAATACTTTAGCCACTCGTTTAACGTTTATATCATAAACTAAAATAACAAACATATACTTCTCCTTTAAGATTACCAGGAAGCAATATACGGTTCATACTCCTGCTCCACCATTAGGTGCTTTTCCAATTTGTAAAGCTCTAACCTGAGCAGTCTCCTGTAAGAAACCTTTCTTCCCAGATTTTTAGGTTTTATTGTAGTCTCCAGTTTTTTATCCAGCTCCGAAATAAAGGTTTTCTTACCTTTATCCTTTAGCAGCAGTCCCTCAGCTTGACTTTCGAAATCCTTCTTGGAAATCATATTTTTATCTAACAAAGAAAAAATTAAACGGTCAACAATTATGGGCTTAAAAATTTCTGCCACGTCCAGGTTGAGGGTAAAGCGGCGAAAATTGGTTGCATGGAGAAAACCTATCCGGGGATCAAGATGAGTTTTGTAAATCTCACTCAAAATCATTGTATATATCATGGAATTGCCAAAGCTGATCAAAACATTCAAGTTGTTCTTTGGTGGTCGCCGGGTACGCTCCAGGAATTGAAAGTCTTTGTTATTGATAATAATATCAAAAGCCTTATAATACCTGTCCCGTATATGTCCTTCAATTGCCATCAGCTGACTAACATCACGGCAATCGTTGATTCCCTGAGCTTCATTTTCAATAGCTGCAATAACATCCGACAGTTCTCTTCCCCGGTTTTGGTAATATTTTAGTACCTGCCTTATGTTCCTGTATGCTCCCCACACAAAAGCCCGCGCAAGGGTAAGGCGCTTGTCCTGGTCCTGGTAATGCTCTGCCTGTTTTAGTATCATGTAACCGGAGTTCAAATGCTCCCTGGGGTAAAAAGTACCCATATAGTAACCAAAATAATTAAAATAATGGATTAGGATTTCTTTTTGTGAAAGAAACTCAACAAGGCTTTTGTTAAATGTAACTTCACCAAAAGCAAAGATTTCTTTGGTATCTTCCACCGGGAGAAATCTTTTTCCGGCCGATGTCTCAATATAAATAGTATTATCTTTACGCCTCAGCTCTCCGTCAGAAAAAATGTAAAGACTCTTTTTCATATTACTCACTCCTAGGACCAGCAAAACTCCCCATAAGCACAGTTCCTGCAAAAAGGAATTTTCCTGGGCGGGTCCGGCATATCCTGATAAATAATCCGGAGAATTTCTTTTTTTGCCTTTTCTATTTCCTCAATAAGCTCCTCAGACAATTCGACCCTGATTTTTTTCTTTTCCTTGGGAAACAACAATTCACCAACCGATTCTACACCTTTTTCTTTGAGTTCAAAAAGATAAAAAGCCAGCTGCATTTTGGCACTCTTTTCAAACTTAGAACTCTTTTTCACTTCACCAACAACCAGCCTGCCCTTCTCCTGGCGAATAACGTCCATTTTTATGTGCCCAATAGAAATTTCCTTTTTTTCACGCTTGTAGGTGTTCTTCCCAATAAAACGGCCAAGATCAATATTTGGATCGTCCTGGTCAGGGGTAAGCTGCCTGGCCATAAGCCAGACCTGTCTAGGACAAATGTAGTAATACCATACAAGGGTACCTGTTACGTTAATATCCCTGCCCGGCACAGATTATCACCTTCTATTTTTCTAAAGAAAGTAATCGGAAATCTTATTATCACAAGGAATGCTTTTCTCAGGGCACCAACTAACTGCAGTATTTTTCATATAATGAATAAGGAACAAACCCAATGTCAGGCCGATAGATTTTACCAAATCCGTTAGGTTTTATTGTCCACATTCCCGGGGCAACTTTTTCAATGTCTTGCTCCTCCTCGTGCTCGTCAATGATAAAAGCTCCTGTTTCAATAGACCATTTTTCAAGTTCTGCTTCCGGCACTGAAATAGCATGTTCCTGGAGCTGCCCCCACAACTTCTTTCGTTTGTCCCGATCCTCCAACCGGTTTCCGATATCCTCAATTTCTTTTAAAAGATTTCCGATCTCCCCGTCCCTGTCAATAAGCACGGTACTTTCATTTATTGGTTCATGAAACAAAAAAGCATTGCAGTCCCACTTTCCCTCTTGAATCTCAAACCAAGGGCCTTCATCCTGAAGAGCTCCTTTAAGCTTGCGATAGTAAATATCAAGCAGATACTTTACTTCAAATTCCGAATAAACCCTTGCCCCTTCACCTTTTTCAAAGCTACCCAATACTTCTTTCGTGACGTTTAAGAGAACTGGGTCATATACAGTGGTTGCATATCCCCGGCCGTTCTCATCGGTCATGGTAAAGACTATTACCCGCCCTTCAAAATCAGACATGTGGCGGTTACAGCGGCCTGCCACTTGAACCAGGCTGTCCATGGGAGCAATGTCTCTAAACACCAAATGGAAATCAAGGTCGACCCCCGCTTCCACCACTTGAGTTGCCACCAGATTGCGGGGTAAAGACTTTTCTTCACGGGCTTTTATTTCCGATAATGTTCTCTTCCTGTCAAACGGTGCAACCCAGCCTGACAAAAAGAATGGATTTTCAATGTCCATACTACCGTTTCGAATGGAGAATAATACCTCCAGGGCTGCCTTTCGGGTATTAACGACAACCATTGTGTTCTTACATTCAGGAACATGCCTGTTTACCAGGTCCGGCAATTTTTGAATATCATAAGTACCATTAGACCAAAAAAGAGAATAGCGGTTTCTTGGCAGACTGATATGTGAAGGTGTTAATTCAATACCTTGGGCAATGTTGGGTTGAGTAGCCGTAATTAAAATGAAGGTTGTGTTCATTTTTTCAACAAGAAAATTTAGGGTTTCGCCAAATCCTTTCCAATACCGTGCCGGAATTGATTGAGGTTCGTCCAATAAGACCACCGCATTGGCCAGGCGATGAAATGACATGGCATCGTTTGCTCGGGGAGAATACAGCACTTCCCATAACTTAGCGAAAGTGGAAACCACCACGGGTTCTTTCCAGTACCTGAAAAGGGATACAAAACGGTCCAGGTGGCTTTGTTTTTCTTCAGGATTGCCTTCGTAGGCTAAATGGTGATCCTCCTGTACAAAAGAAAAAATATCCCTGGCAATGGCACTATTTTGCTCCACAATTGTAATGAAAGGAAGAACATAAATTATCGATTTTTTCCCT
Organism: Clostridiales bacterium DTU086; assembly: GCA_001513335.1. GTDB lineage: Bacteria > Bacillota > DTU086 > DTU086 > DTU086 > DTU086. The sequence continues at coordinate 3,560 of LFTO01000127.1, forward strand.
TGCTGCCGTAAGATTCTTAAAGCAATCTCAAGAGCAAGCAGGGTTTTTCCTGCTCCTGTAGGCAGAGTCAGGGTATATACTCCCGGTTTCGAAAATAATGTGGTTGCCCTATCCAAAACTTCCCTGCGAACCTTATTGCGCCATTTTGTTAAGGGAGTATCTTTCAGTCGAGAAATATAATGTTCAATGGCATCGCCAGGATCCTGAAAATCAAGAAACTGAAAATCTTCTTTCCCGCCGGAAACAGCATCCAGCCTGTCTGCCGTAATCAGAAGTGAATAAAGAAGCTTGACCCCAAACCATACATCTATGTCCAGGACAAGCTCATCCTCGATTTCAAAAATTAAATCATCCCACTCTTCAAAAGAAGGCAGGAGTTGTTCCCATTTTGCAACGGCAATCTTTAAAGGCTCAGCAACTGAACGAGACCCGCCCCATTTAGGAAGCTCCTTTACTGTTTTTGCCAGTTTTTCATATTCCAAGTTGTACCAGACATTGTCAAAAAATTCATCGGCCAAATGGGTGTGGTGACAACGGATAACCTCAGCGGCAACAATATCTTTTGTAATGGCAAGGGCAATTGCAGCAGATGGCTCCGCATGGGGAAACTTCCCTTTACCATATAAACTAGCCTGAAACCTGCGATGAGCTTTGGCAATATCGTGAAGCAGGCAGACCTCCCGCAACTTGGGAGGAACTGATCCCAAAAACCTCAGGGACAATTCCTCTGCCAGTTTACAAGTATGGGTAAGGTGGTCCTCCAGAGGGCGGCCGGGATGGCTCTCAATAATCAACCCGTTATCACTTCCATTGACTGAACCACGCAACGTTATCACTTCCTACCCGGCTGATTTCCAGACTCCCTTTTTCTTTGATGACGATTGAACCTGAATCAGGGTTTCCACTGTACAAAACCGGAACAGAAGCGATAAAACCCCGACCAGCATCCAATTCCATAGGAACAATCTCCCTAAACACTGAACCGCTTTTTCTGATGTCCACAGTCATTCCTTCTGCCACAGAAATGATAGAATTAATCTCCACTGGCAACTGATTTATTTCCTCCTCTGGAAATTCTCCCAGATACTTCACATCAGCAAGACAGTAAGCAACCCCCAGGTAGGGCGTATACACACACTCCCCGGCCTCCAGCTTTTTTTTCAATTGGTCATACAGTTTTCCTCCCCTGATAAATACGCGATAACAGGGGTCTTTTATAAACTGGTGCTTAGGCTGGATATGCTCTCTCATATCGCCGCTGGGGCCTTTGAATTTGATTAAATTAACAGCTGTGCTGTACCACTTTAAAGGTCGGCAAATGGAGATAGCAATTTGGGTGCCTTTTAATTCATTCCAGAATATTGAACAATCGGCTTCTACGTCAGCACCGTTTTCGATACCCACTATTGCTGAAACAATTCCCGCAACAGCAGTAGGAGTTATAAAAGGGTAGGATACCATGGAAGTAGTAGTATAACCCTTTCTGAACATTGCCAAATTTGATGACAGTTCAAAGACCAGGGCCATTTTTTCACCCCTAACCTTCAACAACATTCAATCCAGTTTTATTTAAACTCTCCAATCCCGAAATAACAATGTCATCTGTCTTTCTGATAATCACTTTTTCTATTTGCTTGCTTACCTTTTGTAAAGCCCCCACTAAGGAATGAATGTCCAAATAGCATTCGCTGACAGTTCTCAATGCCCTGCCTTCATCATTTGTCAGCTTATTACCGTCTTCATTTACCAGAGCAATTCTTTCATCCAAAGAACCTATTTTTCCTAAATATTCCGGTTCATACACCACTTCCAGGTAGAACACCGGCAAATGCTCATTTTTACTGCGGGTAATCAAGTTTTCCGTCCCCTGCCACAATGCCTCCCGCAAAGCATCTAAATCTTCATCCGTTGCTCCGGTAGTCTCAGAAGCACACTGATTGGCAATGCCATATACACCAATCAGAGCAAAAGGCACCTTGTATTCGTTTCTAAAAGAACGCTGCTGTTTTTCCGTTCCCTGTCTTCCTTCAGTGGCAAAAGCAGATGTTCCCTGGACGAAATCAACAGTTGCCGAATGTAGAGAGCGGCCCCATTTGAACTGTACGGGACCAGTCCAGGAAAAGGACTCCTTGCCGAGAGCGAAAGTTACACCGAACAAACGGGTATCGATACACTCGCCCATAACTTCTTTTCCCGTTGACTTTTTTGTTTTCTCCTTTAATTCTCCAAAACGGTCCTTTAGAGTTACAGCCTCTCCACTTACAAATACCGGCTTGTCCTCCCGCAGCCACTGATCTCTTACAGTGCGCTTAATCCGCACGTCAGAAACCAGAACCTGTCCCGTTTCTTCATCGTACCTTGGATGGTTGGAATTTAACGGGTCCCCGTTTGGATTGGCATCCTTCACCGCATAAACAAACAACAATTCCCTTCTGTTGTTAAAAGCCATTTTCATAACCTCCTTAAAGTTTTTACATCGATCTATTCTTCGGACTCTTCCTCAATAGGTGGAAGTTGGTCCTTATCTTCCCGGGGGAAAATATTATTCCAGAAGAATTCCCTTGCATTGGCGAAAGCTACAGTGAAAGCAAAGTTTCCTTCAACCCCCAGTTCCTGCCCTCCGCCTTCAAGGAGAAGTGTCCCGGCAGAATTGCCTAACTGCTGAAGCAAAAAGGAATATTTCATGTTATAAGCTTTGATGAGCTCAGGCATCCTGGCCAGGTGCTTCTTCAAATCCCGGATGGTTATCCGGCCAAAGTTCAACTGTTTAAACAAAGGAGAGTTTTGAATATCGTCAATATTGCTTACCTGCTGCCCGGCCATTACACCGAGAACTACTCCAGCCAAGAAAACCCCTTTTCCCTGCTTTGTTTTCAAATACTTGTCCTCAAAAGCGTCAAGAAACGAAAGATCCGGTTTCATTCAGCCTCGCCTCCCTGTTTATATGTTCAAAAAACTCTACCACAAGCTGGGCATTCAATGTAGCCCGCTTCACATCAAACCACCTGTCAGTGTCAAAGACCAGCTTAGGGATTCTGCTCACAAAAAAGGTTTTAAGTGTCTCCGCCGGGAGGGTTTCTCCCTTAAGCATTTTCCCAATAATTCGAATTATGAAATCCCGCATTACTTCTTTGTCTTCTTGGCTCTTACCTGAAAGAACAATAAAGGTAGAATATATGGTTTTTATGGCAGTATCCAAACTCTGATCCCGCTCGACACTCAACCCTGTTAAAGCTTGGCGCCAAGCTTTTTCCAGCATTGCCAGTCTCGAAGGAGGCACATCCTCCACCATCAGGTGGACTCTTTCCTGGGCATTCTGTTTCTCCCAAAAAAGGAAATGGAAAACAAGTCCTGCATCCTGTCTGGACAGCCGGTGGAAAAATTTTCTTTCTGCCTCCTGGCCAATACCGGCGGCAACGTTCTCCGGTGAAGTCAACTTGTCTAAGGAACGTTCCAACAACTTATTGTCCCCGTGGAAAGCAACCACTTCAGGAGTCAGCCATATGGTTATTCCAGGGATTGTTTCCTTATCAGCCAGCTCTCTTTCGATTCTTTCCCTGCCAACAGTTAGGTGCTGAAAACATTTCTGACATATAGGCTGCACTTTCAAGATGTTGTTTTTATCTAATCCCGGGAGATAATTAACTTTATCAAAAGTTGAAAATTTAAAGACCATGTCCAGGGTTGCCGGTTCATTAGTTTCCTTTTCGCAGCAGAAGCAATATGTTTTTTTAGCTTTGTCCTTGCCCTCTTTTGATTTTTTGGTCACATGCTCTTCCAGCTTGCTTTCAAAATAACGGACAAAAGCCGGGATTTCTCCTGGATAAATGAATTCTCCTTTATTGTCGGCTCCGAAGAGAATAATAAAGGAACCTTTTCCTTCAAAAAGATGCGCCAGGCCATCTACGGAGCTTTCAAGATCAGACATAATTCTGTCCACGGAACCTTCAGAGAATTTTTCTTCATTCTCGTAGTCCGTGAGAACCCGGTATTGGAGTTTAAAAAGGGTACAATCCTTGCTGTTTCTCCAGTCGCCACCCTTTCCGACAAAAGCCTTTTTTCTGGCATCCAGATCCTTTGGAGGCTTGCCCATTTTGTGAAGAGGGGTAAACCTCCAAAATACATTTTTCCCAGCCTCTTCCTTATATAAATATTTTCGTTTCATTTCCGGCCGGGTGAGATAATCGATAAGGTCTATTTTCTTCACACCGCGTATGTCCAATTGTTCAGCTTTAACATCTTTGATGTCCAGCCAGATGCGGATTATCCGGTTTGCATACTCCCCGCTATCTCCCTTTTTTGGCTTAGATTCAGTAAGGGGAAACTTTAAATAAGCTTCGATCCCGGAAACTTTACTGATCTCACCTATGGACCTAACGGCATTCAAAAATCCCAAGTTTTATCACCTCACTTTTACGAAGAATTTACTTAGCCTACCTACAAGGGATTGGGACAACACTGTAGCCAGAGGTTCACGGTGTTGTCCCTTTTCTTTCATTCACCACCTCCACACACCCAAATCCCTGAGCATTCTTGCCTCCCAGCCCGCAGTCGACAGCCAGCTGTAACAGTTCGACAGGTCCGGAAAGGTGCAACCTCCCAGCATACCCCTTGATAATCGTCCCCTTATAATTAACCAGGTGCATCCGCTGCCGCCCGAGGGGTCTTACTTCAACTTCTTCTTCCGTGGGTTCCGTTCCGTAAAAGGCTTTGAACTTCTTTTTCAGGTTGCTGTTCAGGAGCCTTGCGTAGTCCGGCTCGCCTGGCTGGAAGTAACAGGTGTACTTTCGGCCGTCCGGCCTAAGAAGGGTGCTGTAGAGCACTACCGGGGAAAGAGTTTTTAGATGCACTTCCTCCTTGTCCACCTTAAATTGCTGTGCATATACCTTTTCCACAGGGACATCCGTGCTGCCTAACTTTAATGTCCCGCGGCTCAATAATGTGTTTGCAAGAGATTGACAAAAATCACCCAAAGGGGAAGACAGGGTAAGCTGCACTTCATCTTCAAACGTTATTGTTTTTTCTTCCTTGTTTATTCTGTATTTTCCAAGGAGAAGGGAAAAAGCAAACATTTTGAAGGCTCTGTTTCCATCTGTGAAGCCGTACTGGTGCAGGAAAGTAGCAAGAGCAGTATCAATTGAATTATAAATAGCAGCCTGGACGATATGGTTGTACTGCTGGGGCAAGGTAATACCCTTTTCCGGTCTTAAAAAAATTATTAAATGAATAGCCATCAACTCCCTAATTAGTCTCGCGCAAAAAAATCTTTAGCTTCAATGAAAATTTTCGACTATTTGTTGGGCAATCCTTCAATATTAGGAAAATAATGCTATGAAATATTTCCAACATCCCCTAAACAAATTTTACCACCCGCAAATGCCATATCCTGTCAGGGAACACAAGTTTGGCAAAACTTTTTTCAGCAGGCGTAGATCTTTTTTCTGCATTTACCCCTTTCAAAAAGGAGAATACTATACACACAAGGTGATTTTCTTCCCGTTAATATCTTTTTCGATAAACGTCAATATGGTTTAGGAATTTTACGTCTGGTTTAATGCAACATAGGGTGATACAAAAACAGAGACCGGGGAAAAGCCTTCCGTGAAAACACTTCCAGCCCCGCCGTGGCCAAAGGGTAGGAATAAAACACGAGGAAGATCATTTTTCCCAAATTTTCAGCACAATAACTCTGCATTGGAGGTTTCACTATGGCGAAAGATATTGAGTCTGCAGTTCAAAATGATACTGCAACAAAGGTAGATAAACTTGTCAGCAATGCCCACCGGGCTTTGGAGGAATACCTGCAACAGGATTTCGACCAGGAAAAAGTTGACCATATTGTCCGTCAGGCTGCGCTGGCCGGGGTAGACCAGCATATGGAGCTGGC
>LFTO01000190.1 GCA_001513335.1 Clostridiales bacterium DTU086
CCGAGTATTCTGAGGATACAAATATCAGAAAGATGAAAGAGCAGTTGAAGCAATGGTCAACAGAGGGGAATTTTGCTATTTTACTGTCACACAGGCCCGAGCTTTTTGACTTGTATTGTGAAAATAATATCGATTTAGTTTTTGCGGGGCATGCCCATGGAGGACAAATCAGAATTCCATTTATCGGCGGATTGGTTGCTCCCAACCAGGGACTGTTTCCCAAATATACAAGCGGCAGTTACAGTAAGGACTTAACTACAATGTTTGTAAGCAGGGGCTTGGGAAACAGCATTTTCCCTGTAAGAATCTTTAACAGACCGGAAATAGTCGCGGTCACATTAAGAAATAACAAGTAAAGACGCAGTGTATACAGGAAAGGTTTCATAATGGTGGAACCAGGGAGCTGAAGGGGCATCCTGGGCTGCAGGTAAATTTGGTTACCGGTTAAGCCTGAGTCCCCGAAGGTTTATTAACTGTAGTTCACGGGAAAGGTGCCGTAAACTATCCCGGCCCTTATTATGGCGATATAAAATTGAAAAACCCTTTTCAACTTGATTGGTGTGAGTACACCAAAAAGGCGGTGATTTTCTTTTTTAATTAGGGCATGGTGTAGCGGGTGGCTGATCCAAGTTGCACTCACCCATCAGTTTTCCATCCGTAAGGAGTAGGGAATGAGGGGAAGGGCTGCCAAAAAAATTTTTGCGAGAGGTCTTTTTGCTATTGACTGGTAAGCTTGTTTCCTGATACAATTACCGCTAATTAAACCTTAAAACAAAGTGATGAAGGGGAAAAGTAGCCGGTACACAGCTATTCAGGGAGGAGGCGTCACCGACTGGAAGCGCTTCCATAGTATGAACCGTTGAAGTTCTCCCCGGAACTGCCGGGACCAAACCATCAAGGCAAGTAATCCCGGACGGAAACTTCTACCGTTAAAAGGAAGGGGGTATAAGGAGCTTCTCCCGTACCCTGTTACTCTGACTTTAAAGGTCAACAAGGGTGGTACAGCGAATGACTTTTCGTCCCTCGGGGCGAAAAGTTTTTTGTTTCAGGGACACCCTGGGATACAGGAACGGAAGGTTCCCGTATCCTTAAAAAAGAGGGTTATCTGTATAACCAAGTGGAGTGGTACCGCGAGGGCCTTAACTTTCGTCTCCAGGAAAGTTAAGGCCCTTTTTTATCCAACTTTAAGGAGGTGGTTCAGAAAGAGCATATTGGGAAATGAAAAATCACTGTGCTGCTTCCACAATAAGTGGACCTGTGCCGGGAATAAAAATTTTTCAGGAGGAATGGAAATGAAAAAATTAATAAGAAACAAAGGAATCCTGCTGCTGGTAATTTTAGTACTGGCTGTCGGCCTGCTGGCTGCCGGGTGCGGCGGTGAAGAAACCTCCGGTTCGGGAGGGGAACCTTACAGGATTGGTGCGGTTGTTGACATCAGCGGGAACTCTTCATCCCTGGGAATACCGGAGCGGGATACCCTGCTGATGCTGGTTGAGGAGCTTAATGCCAAGGGAGGGATTGACGGGTATCCAGTTGAGCTGACCATACTGGATAACAAGAGTGATGAAACTGAAGCGGTTATGGCCGTTAAGAAGCTGATCCAAAAGGATGTGCTGGTGGTTCTCGGCTGCAGTGCCAGCGGAACTTCCATGGCCATGATAGATTCCGTCCAAAAAGCGGAAGTGCCTATGATTTCCATGGCTGCAGCCAGCAGCATTGTCGAGCCTGCTTCCCAGCGAAAGTGGATTTTTAAGACGGCGCAAAGTGATATCGTCACTGCAGAAAACATTGTTCAATACCTGAAGGAGAAGGGATTGACAAAGGTGGCTTTTCTCTACATGAACAATGCGTACGGGGACGGGGGGAAGACAGCTTTTGCTGCTGCTGCAGGAGAACAGGGTATTGAAATCGTCACAGAGGAAAAATTTGAGGCGGGCGACAAAGACATGACTCCCCAGTTGACCAGGGTGAAGGCCAGCGGAGCTCAGGCTACAATTATCTGGGCTATCCCTCCTTCAGCCTCCATTGTAACCAAAAATTACCGGGACCTGGGCTTGTCAATGCCTCTTATCCACAGCCACGGTGTGGGTAACGACAAATTTATTGAATTGGCCCAGGGGGCGGCAGAGGGTGTGATTTTGCCCATCGGAAAACTGACGGTGGCGGATCAGATTCCCGATGAGGATCCCCAAAAGCAAGTGCTGCAGGAGTACATTGCACAGTACCAGGCTAAATACGGTATGCCGCCTGTTTCCTTCGGTGGGTATGCCGCTGATGCTTTCAACCTGGCGGTAAACGCTATTGCCAAAGCCGGACGGAACCGGGGAGCCATCCGTGATGAACTGGAGAAAACCAACGGGTTTGTGGGAATTTCAGGAGTATTCAATATGAACCGGGAGGACCACAACGGCCTGGGGGCAGATTCAATGGTCCTTGTGGAAATAAAAGACGGCCGGTGGCAGCTGCTGCAGTAAAAGTATGCCCTTGTTCTTTAAGGAGTCCAAACCATATGCTGCATAACTGACCGGTGGTGATCTAGGAGGAGAGGGCTGGACAAAACCCCTTAAGGGTACCGGGGGTGCACATGAGGGGCTCAACGTCTGTTACAGGCGGTTTTCCTGAGAGTGACGGTTTCCCGGAATCCAGGATAGTCACACCGGCGGGTATTTGAATTATAAAAAAGTATTGGTCTAAAGGAGGCGATATAATGTCAGAACAGCTTCTTCAGCTTCTGTTTTCAGGACTGACACTGGGAAGTATATATGCTTTAATGGCTCTTGCCCTGGTAACAACTTTCAATATTTCCGGTGTAATGAATCTTGCCCAGGGGGAATTTGCGGCCATAGGTGCCCTGCTGGCTGTTACCCTGTCCGGTGCGGGCATACCCCTGCCTGCCTCCTTTGCGGCAGCGGTCATTATGGTGGCTGCTGCGGGAGGTATCATGGAAAGGGCGGCAATCCACCCTGCCCGGGGGGCTTCGGGGCTGACTTTAATTCTTATTACTATTGGGCTTTCTATTTCCCTGAGAGGTTTAGCCCTGCTGGTATGGGGTACCGATACCTACTCACTTCCTCCCTTTTCTCGGGGCGGGCCCCTTTTCATTGGAGGTGCCGCCCTAAACCTCCAGAGCCTGTGGGTGATGGGTCTTGTTGCGGCTGCTGTAACCGGTCTCCATTTCTTTCTCAACGGCACCTACACGGGAAAGGCGGTAAAAGCCAGCGTAATCAACAGGACCGGGGCACGGCTGGTAGGAATAAACGTTGGGACAGTATCCTTTTGGGCCTTTGTGGGAAGCGGGGCCCTGGGGGCTGCGGCGGGAATATTTATCGCCCCTATTGCCATGGCTGTTTATGATATGGGCTTTATGCTGGGAATCAAGGGCTTCGTGGCGGCCGCCATTGGCGGCCTCAACAATGCAGCGGGAGCCGTACTGGGGGGGCTTCTCCTGGGAGTGCTGGAGGCTTACGGTGCGGGACTGGTATCTTCCGGGCTTAAAGACGCCTTTGCGATTATTGTCCTGATGTCAATTCTCCTGGTGAGGCCGGAAGGAATTCTTGGGGCGCTGGGGGAGAGGAAGATATGAAACCGGCGGCAGGTTGGGAAAAAACCTGCTCCGTCTTTATTTTCCGCGGAGTAATGAAGGATGGGTATGAACATGGCAGACAGGAAAGAGGGGTATCGATGAAAGGGAAAGGAAATTATCTGGTTATAGCACTCGTACTGCTGCTTTTTGTTCTTCCTCTGGTTGTTGACAGCAATTACATTCTAAGCGTTTTGATTATTATGGGGCTGTATACCATTGTCGTCCAGGGACTGGGGATTTTAATGGGTTATGCAGGCCAGGTTTCCCTTGGCCATGCAGCTTTCTTCGGCCTGGGTGCCTATTCGGTGGCGGTGCTAACTACCCGTTTATCCTGGCCGGAAGTCTTTGCTCTACTGGGGGCGGCTGTGGTGCCGGGGATAATTGCAGCGGTAATCGGGCGGCCGACACTCAAGCTCCGTGAGCTTTACCTGGCCATGGGAACCCTGGGATTTGGACTGCTGGTGCATATTGGGTTCAATGAGGCCCATTCCCTGACAGGGGGGCCCTCCGGAATGTCGGGAATACCCTACCTGACTCTCGGCCACCTCGTTTTGGACACCGATTTTAAGTTTTACTACCTTGTTTGGGCTGTGGTGCTGCTGGTTATGCTGGTCATAAAAAATCTCACTGCCTCCCGTACGGGGAGGGCACTGAGGGCTGTCAGTGAGAGTGAGTATGCTGCGGAAAGTGTCGGGATAGATACTGCCGGATTGAAATTAAAGGCCATGGTTTTTAGTGCCGTTCTTGCCGGACTGGCAGGAGGCCTTTACGCCTATTACGTTACTTTTGTTAGTCCCGCTACTTTTGGCTTTCATGCCTCGGTCCAGTTTGTGCTGATGGCTGTAGTTGGAGGTCCGGGCACTTTGGCAGGTCCTGCTGCCGGGGCAGCCCTGGTAGTTGCCCTGGGGGAATTCCTGCGCTGGCTTATACCCCTTATCATACCCGGCGCCGGGGGCGAATACGAAATCATCTTTTTTGGTCTTATTCTTGCCGTGGTAATGGTTCTTTGCCCCCGGGGCTTGGGCACAATCAGCAGCTATTTTCCTCGATTCTCAGGTGAAGGATCAACGAAGCCTGCGGGAGTTTTACCGGATATAAAGGACAAAGGAGGTATTCCGTGATGCTCCAGGTGGAAGGACTGACAAAGTATTTCGGGGGAGTGGCTGCAGTTGACCATGTTAGTTTCACAGTACCTGAGGGGTCTATTTATGCTCTTATTGGTCCCAACGGGGCAGGTAAGACTACGGTGTTTAACCTGATAACGGGGGTGCTTCCTCCTGACAGCGGAAAAATCAGTCTGAAGGATTGTCGCTTAAACGGCTTAAATCCCAGCCAAATTGCTGCAGCAGGAGTTGCCAGGACTTTTCAAAACCTGCAGCTCTTTGGCTCCATGACTGTATTGGAAAACGTCGTGACCGGTGCTTACCTCCGGGGAAGCATGGGATTTGTCCGGTCTATGGTCCGCAGGCCGGGGATCAGCCCAGAGGACAGGGCGTTGATGCAGTATTCCCTGGGACTCCTCTCTGAAGTGGGGTTGTCGGATAAAGCCGGCTGGCCTGCCGGGCGCCTGCCCTTTGGACAGCAGCGGCTTTTGGAAATTGCCAGGGCACTGGCAAGTTGTCCCTCGTTGCTGCTCCTGGATGAACCGGCAGCGGGATTGAACACCGGGGAAACCAGGGAGCTGACCGGTTTTCTGAAAAGGCTGAAAGAAAAGGGTCTGACTATTATTCTGGTGGAACACGATATGGATACGGTTATGGAGGTTGCTGATTCCATCCTGGTGCTGGACTTCGGCCGGGTAATTTTTGAAGGGACCCCTGTGGAGGTCCAGGCAAATCCTGAAGTAATTAGAGCTTACCTGGGGGAGGAGGATGAGGAATGCTGAGCATCAAGGGACTGGATGTGTATCACGGATATGTTCAGGCTTTACGAAACTTATCCATGGAGGTAAGAAAGGGAGAACTCTTGGCTGTATTGGGGGCCAACGGTGCAGGAAAGAGCACCCTTCTGGGATAGC
>LFTO01000210.1 GCA_001513335.1 Clostridiales bacterium DTU086
GCACTTCCCATGTCTCCCTGGCTGCTCTTTAATTTATCGATAAAGTAAATAAAGTTAAACAGGCCTTTATAGCTGGTCTCTTCAAACTGCCTTGCCCGCTCAAAGAGGATACGCAGGTTTGCCTGGCGCTGATCCCCTGCCGGCATAGCACCCACCATTGCATAGTAGCCTGTTTCATTGTAAAGCTGGTACAACAGCTGGTCGGTGGACATATACAAAGCCATATCCCGCCACTTTTCCAATTTAGACAGAAAAGCGGCTGCTTTTTCAGGGGCCCTGCTGCGGGTACCCTTGCCCCCAGAATCCGGGACATCCGAGTCTGCCCGCTCACAGGCAGGGCTTTCTGACTCGTTCCCGGCACCCTGTGCTAGTTTGCACAGGGCATGATAGATGTCTGCTTTCCTGTCAGCCAACCGCAATTCCGCCAGCTCACCGGTAGTAAAACCCACAATCGGTGACCGGAGCACTGCCAGAAGGGGGATATCCTGCAAAGGGTTATCGATTACCTGAAGCAGTGAAAGGACCACCTGGACTTCCGATGTCTTAAAAAACCCTGTCCCTGTGTCCGCAAAAGCAGGGATTCCCATTTCCCTTAATTCTTCCATAAACACTCCTGACCAGTTCTTTGTAGTGCGTAGAAGGATAACGATATCACGGTACTGGAGTTCCCGGTATTCCTTCAGGTTTTTGTCAAAAATGCAGAATCGCCTTCCGTCCTGGTCAGGCTGCATCAGTCCATGTATCCTCCTGGCAGCCAGGCGTGCTTCACACTGGACGGTATCCGGCATTTCTTCCACCTCAGCCGGTTCCCCGGAAACATCCTGTTCACCCTCGGGCTCATCCCTGAAGAACAGTGCATCCCGGTCCTCGCCGGTTTGAATCAGGTGCAGCTCCGTCTCTCCCCCGGCGTTAATGCTTTTACAGTCATATTCGGGATAATCGACTCCAGGATTCAAGGCCTCTATATCGGTATAATCAAGCTCTCCAACATGGGTAGACATTATCTGTTTAAAAATAAAATTGACCCCATTAAGAATTTCCTTCCTGCTGCGGAAATTCTTGAACAGGAGTATCTTCCGGAAAAGGCTGCCCTTTTCGGGAGAATAGATCCGGTACTTTTCAAGGAACAGCTCAGGTTTTGCCTGGCGGAACCGGTAAATGCTCTGCTTTACATCGCCCACCATGAACACGTTGGGATTACCGGTATCCTCCCGGGAAATCAATTTCAGCATCATTTCCTGAACCAGGTTGCTGTCCTGGTACTCATCCACAAGGATTTCCTCATAGCGCTCCCGGTAACTCAGAGCAGTCTGGGAAGGTTTGATGCTGCCGTTCTCATCCCGCTCGGACAGTATCTCCAGGCAAAAATGTTCCAGGTCATTGAAGTCCACAACAGATTTCTTCCTTTTCTTGGCCGCATACCTGGCACCAAACTCCCGGGTAAGCCCTGCCAGGGATTTCATTACCGGGTACATGGCCTGCAAATCCTCTATTATTTCAGCGGACTCAGCACTGAAAATCCTTTCCTTCAGCCGTTTAATCCCTGCCTTGACGTCATCCCGGATTTTTTTCACGTACTCCTGCTTGGCCTTTTCAGCTTCCTTACCAGCCCGGGGCAGCCTGCTGAAAGTGAGTTCCTGAACAGAACTGTATACTCTGTCCCATCTGGCACCACCTGTCCAGGTTATTACTTTAATCAAAGCTTCCACCTTTGCCATGTCCTCAAGAAATACCTCCCGGTACCCTTCCAGCCCGGGTTCATTATCCAGGGCCTCTGCCGCCAGGCGCAGCATCCCCCGCAGCCCTTTAAGCTGAATGTTCACTGACTTCAGCATAACTTCCCCCCAGGAAGTCTCAGACAAATCTACCCCGGGGTTAACGTTAAACATCTCTGTCATTTTATCCAGCCACTGATCCGGCCAGGGAATACTCTGGATGAAACTGTACAAATTTAATACCATATCCTGCAGAACCTGGTCATCCCTGTTGCCCCCGTAGCACTCCAGGAGATTGAAAAAATCCTGGTCTTCCTTTTCGTACTGTTCCTCAAAAAGCTCATTAATTACTTCCATCTGCATTAACACGGCTTCCGTTTCATCAGCAATGCGGAAACCGGGGTCAATATCTGTCAGGTGGAAGTTATTTCGGATAACTTCCAGGAAAAAGGAATGCAGAGTAGTGATGCTGGCTTTATTGAGCAGGGTTAGCTGCCTCTGGAGTCTCCGGGAATAAGGATTTTCTTCTAATATAGCAGAGATGGCCAGGGCAATTCTCTCCCGCATTTCCGCCGCAGCGGCATTTGTAAAAGTAACAATCAGAAGTTTGTCTATATCAACAGGATTTTCGGGGTCAGTTATTTTGCGGATAATTCGTTCCACCAGGACGGCGGTTTTGCCCGCCCCTGCAGCTGCAGATATTAAAAGGTTGCAGTTGTCTTCAGTAATGGCCTCCAGTTGTTCCGAGGTCCACTTGGTCTCCCTGGCCATCAGTCACCCACCTCTGTTTCATTTTCCCTTTGTCTGAGCTTCTCCCAGACTTCAGCATCTGCATGGTCAGTTAAATGCCTGAACCTGTTCTCCGCCCTGGCAGTATCAAACTGGCACACAGGTGAAAAACTGCAGTACCTGCATGAAGTGATACCCTTTTTCTTGTATGGTTTGATTGCTACATTTCCTCTCATTATCTCTTCGCATACCCCCTGGAGGAGCCTCCTGGTGTGATTGCGTAGCAAATTCATCTGTTCCAATGTGGCAGCAGAAGACCTGCCCAGGACATCCCCTTTATTTATTCTGGCAGGAATAATTGTTGAATCCCCGTTAATTTCATGGTCCATTTCCCGGATGAGCTTCACATCAGCAAGGAGCAGCCCCTTCATCTTCAACTTCTTCATGATGGCCAGTTCGATTTCTTCCGGCGTGCTGTCAGCAGTGCCCGTTATAATCGGGTCGTCGATATGAAAGTAGAGCATACCTCCCGGCAGTACCGGCTGGGAAATGCCCAAACCCCCGTGCTCCTGAATAGCATCCCGATATGTAATCAGCTGGAGCTGGAGTCCATAGGCCACATCAGACAGTTTGAAGTCCTTAGGCCCGGATTTATAGTCGATTATCCTCAGGTATGTCCCCTCTTCCGTTTTCAGAGCATCCACCCGGTCAATTCTCCCCGTAAGGAGCACCTTCTGCCCCGACTCCAGTTCAATGGTAATTGGAGGAAAAGCCCCACCTTCCTTAAAGTCCAGTTCGTAGCCCACAGGCTCAAAACTACCCCGTCGGATATGGAGGGCTATCAGCCAGACAGCCCTTGTTACCACTCGCTTCAGTCTTTTGGCTAGTGCTATGTATCTTTTTGACCCGGATATACCGGATCCATGCATGCTGTTCAGTATTTCCTCAACAATTTCAGAGACTTTCTCTTCACACCAATCCCGTTCCATTGTCCTCCAGGATATATTGTGTTCAGAAGCGTACCGGGAAAACTTTTCAATTACTGCATGCATGAAGGTGCCTGTATCCGGCGGGTTCCACCGGTATACTTTTCTTTCCCGGGCACCCAGGGCGTACTGGATATAGTAGGCAAAAGGGCAGGCTGTGTATTTTTCCAGCCGGGATACACTTGAATAAGCCGGGTTCCCGTACAGCAGGGCAGCCTTGTCCCGGCCGACGGGCTGGGCAGTGTTTTTGTAACGGACGGCCTTCCAGGCTGAAAGGCACTGTTCCCTCCAGTCCTCCCGCTGTGCAAACCACCTGTAAACCCCGCGCCACAAAGGAGAAACCTCTTCTCCCTCCCTGGCAAGCCGGAGAACCGAAACCATTTCCTTAAAAGAAGGGATGCGCCCTGCCACCATTTCAATGGAGTCCCTGTCTTCCTGGGACTGCAGGGCATTGCTGGTCTCGGAAATAGCCGGAAAAAGCCTGCGCAGCCGGGAGACAATCATTGAAGGGCGCACACTTTTCCCTTCAGAGTCGGCAATGGGCCAGCTTATCCGGAGACAACTTCCGGCTGTGGTCAGGGCACGGTAAATCAGGTACTGCTCATCGAAAGCCGCCGTTCTGGTATCACTGGCCAGCTCAATACCGGCATCGTTTAAAACCCCCCTGTCCTGGTCTGAAAGGATACCTTCTTCCCTGGCGCAGGCGGGAAACACTCCATCGCAGGCACCCAGGATGTACATGGCTTTTACCTCATGGCTGCGGGACCTTTCCACACTCCCAACAAGTACTTGGTCTAGGGATGGAGGAATTAGTCCAACCTTGTATTCTCCAAACCCGACAGCGAGGATTTTGCTGAACCTTTCAATGCCTAAGGTTTCCTCCCCCATAACTTCAACTATCTGGTCAAAAACATCCATGAGGATATTCCAAACCTGGGAATACTCATTGGCCAGGCTCAACTGGCCGTTGGCCCTGAAGTTTTCAATAATATCTTCAATTCTCCCGGGTATCCCTATGCAGCACAGAAAATCATACAGGGCACTGCAGATTTCTCCGGAAGTTTTCCTTCCTTTTGTTTTTTTACGGAATTCCAGCAGAGGCCCTGATACAGCGTACCTCACCTCATTGATTTCCTTCAGCATATCACCCTGGCTGCGCAACTCTCTCTCATCGGGAAGGACACCGGGAACCATGTCCCAGTCTTCCTCTCTGGTCCACTGACTGCCCCTGATGCCGCAGGCCAGGACATAGTTTTCCAGTTTATCGATACTGTCCCTGCCGATGCCCGTAAGGCCTGTTTTCAAATACCGGAAAACGGTTTCATAGGACCAGTTTTCAGTGAAAATATCCAGCATGGAAAGAATCAGCCGCACCAGGGGGTGATTGATTATGTCTACCTTCCTGTCCAGGAAACAGGGAATCTCGTACTCCCCAAAAACAACTTCAACCAGGGGCCCGTATGAAGCCATATCTCCCACTACAACGGCAATATCCCGGTACCGGAAGTCTTCATCACGGCACAAGCGGATAATGTCCCTGGCACAGGATTCAATTTCCGAAAAGACGTTTACCGCAGCAAATAAAGAAATGTCCCTTGTAGGTTGCGGGTAAGTCCTGTAGGGGAAAGAATAGATGTTCCTTTCCAGGTGAGCAAGCTCGGGGCTGTTTTGGAAGCGGAACAAGGGCTCATTACGTAAAAAAACCGGCGGCTCCACCTTCACGCCCAATTCTCCTGCAACGGCAGTCAGTTTTTTGCAGGCCCTTTTCACGGGAGTAAAAACGTCCGTCCCGTCAGCACTCTCATCCACCAAACTGTCAGTACACAGGGTGACACTGACCTGCTCAGCTTTAACCAACAGTTTGGCAATGACCATGTATTCCTGGGGGGTAAAACCGTCGAAACCATCGATCCAGATTTCTGCCCCATCAAATAGAGAGGTATCATCAATTTTAGCTGCTGCCAGGGACAGGTCATCATCCCCGTCCCTGAACCTGGTTTTTATGGTCTCCTCATAGGCAGCATAAAGAGAGTTTAACTCTAACAGTTTATCCCCGAGAGGATCCTCTTCCCCCATTTCCTCTGCCACTGTTGCCAGATCTTCAGGGGTGATACAGTGCTGCTTGAATTCAGTGATCAAATCAGCCAATGTGTTGACAAACCCCTGGCAGTCAGCGCTTCTGGAAAACACCGTTAAACTGTCTTTCATTTTATCCAGGAGGCGGTAGATGATCATGCACTTGCCCGCAGGGTGCAAGTGGGGGTAAGTAATCCCCCCTGCTTCATTGAAAACCCTGAAAGCCAGGCGACGAAAGCTCAAAACCCTCGTTCCAAGGACACCTCCCGTTCCCAGGAGTGTAATCAAGTCTTTTTCCGCCTGGTGAGTATACTGCTCAGGAACAAGAAGTATCAGGGGATGGGCTGCGCCCTTTTCTATTTTCGATTTTAATTGATTCAGGCAGTATCGGGTCTTCCCGCTGCCAGACCGTCCGTAAATAAACCTGAGGCTCATTGTCGTCTCTCCAAAGATGATATTAATACGAAATTTCTATAACGTCCTCCCATCTCCTCCAAAAAAAGTAATTGCCTGGGGAAGATTGAAAGGGTAAGACCCTGTTTTCAAGAAAGCTCAATTGGATGGTGTGCACCAGGTACTGGTGGATAAAATTCCTGGTGAGACCGGATCCAAAAGTTGTACGAGCTTGACAGGAAAACTTTGAATATTCTCCTGGCAAATCGGACAACCCTATACTGATTGAATTGGTTTTGTTCAAAAACCGGAGTGCTGAGGCAAAAAGGAACGGTACAAAGCTGTCGTAGATTATTTTGAACAGGCGCGGGAATTGAGCAAACGGACATTATGACAGTAATTGTTAAGTCTGAAAAGGAAAACTGAAGAGTCTGGGAGGAATACCTGCAACTGAGATTGAATGGTTTTAGGGTAAAAATTTAACGATGGGACTGCCACTATTAAATTTCTTAGTAAGAAACATTAATATTGGGGATGTCCCGGAATAATCAAAACAAAGTTGGGGTGATATTTTTGAGCAAACAAGAAATAGCAACTGACAAAGCACCGGCAGCAATTGGGCCTTATTCCCAGGGGATTAAGATTGATAATCTTATATTTACCTCAGGGCAATTACCCATTGACCCGGCCACCGGAGAAATTGCCGGCGGAAGTATTGAGGAACAGGCAAAGCAGGCATTTGAAAATCTTAAAGCTGTTTTAGAAGCTTCCGGGGCAAGTTTGGGGGACGTTATTAAGACAACAGTGTTCTTGGACAATCTGGGTGACTTTGGCACGGTTAATGAAATTTACGGTTCATATTTTTCAAAACCTTATCCTGCCAGGTCCTGTTATGAGGTAGCAAAGCTTCCTAAAGGTGCACTGATTGAGGTAGAGGCGGTAGCCGAAGCAAAGTAGCACAGTTTAGCCTTTTTGAAATCCAGTGATATTACCCATGATTACCATGGAGAAGCCCCCGCTTTACACCCGGGGGCTTTGAGTTTTCCACAATTCTTTATCCCCTGAAGGCCTCCCGCAGTCGCTTGATTTCTTCCCCATACCCCGGAACTTTATTGGGAGTCTCCAAAAAGAACGGCAAATGTTTTAGCTTTGGATGATTAATCACTTTTACTATGGCTTCAAAGCCGATAGTCCCCTCACCTATTTTGGCGTGCCTGTCCTTATGGCTGCTTAAGGGGTGCATGCTGTCGTTCAGATGGACTGCCTTCAGCTTTTCCAAACCGATTATTCTGTCAAACTCCTCCAACACACCATCCAGGTCTCCCACAATATCATAACCGGCAGCATAAATATGGCAGGTATCCAAACAGACCCCCGCTTTATCAACCAGTTCCACCTGATCCAAAATGGCTTTTAATTCCTTAAAACTGCTGCCCACCTCGGTACCCTTCCCTGACATGGTTTCCAACAGTACCAGGGTTGTTTGCTCAGGACGCAGTACCTTGTTGAGCAGTTCCACAATATAGGCCATGCCCGATATCAGTCCCTGCCCCCCATGGCTGCCGGGGTGGAAAGTATACAGGTTGTGAGGCAGGTATTCAAACCTTTCCAAATCATCAGCCATTACCATCTGTGCAAACTCCCTCACCTTGGGGTCCGGTGAGCAGGGATTTAGAGTATAAGGGGCGTGGCCCAAAATAGGCGCAAATTGGTGCTCTTCCATGAAAGCAGCCAGGCCGGCAGTATCTCTTGCATCAATTGCTTTGGCCTTGCTGCCCCGGGGATTACGGGTAAAAAATTGAAAGGTATTCGCTCCGATACTCAAAGCCTCTTTCCCCATGTGCAGGTAACCTTTAGAAACGGATAAATGACACCCGATGTTTAACATAAAACTCTCCCTTTCGTACCCAACTAAGGAGTTTCCAGTTTAGTACTCTTGCGATGGCGAGCAGAAATTAATTAACAGACCCGGTTACTACAGGTCCCAAAAACGGCAGAGTAACAAGCTGCTTCAAGAGTATCATTTCCAAATTCATTATTTATGCCGCCTTTCAAAGTCCAAAAGGTATTCCTTAATCTCCAGCCCCGCTCCATACCCCACCAGATTTCCATCAGAACCAATCACTCTATGGCAGGGAACAATAATTGAAATTGGATTCTTGTTGTTGGCCTGGCCAACTGCCCTGCAGGCATTAGGATTGCCAATCATCTGTGCAATTTCTTTATAGCTGCGGGTCTCCCCATAAGGGATAGTAAGTAATGCCTCCCAGACAGCTTTCATAAATTTTGTCCCCGTAAGGTTTAGCGGTAGACCAAATACTTTTCGCTTGCCCAGAAAGTATTCTTCCAGCTGGCAGCCCGCTTCCCTTAGGACTTCTGTTTCCCTGACAATATACCCGGCTTCGTGGGGAGTTCTTTTATCAAAACAGAGGTCTGTAATTTTGCCGTCTTTTTCACAAACAGCAATTTTTCCAACCGGTGTGTCATAAAAAAACATGTTTTTCACCATCCACCACCTCACTCATTTAGTTCCAGTAAAAGGCCATAATTCCTTCATGACATGAGGAGTACCTGCAAAATAGATCCCCCTCAGGTCAATTGGAGCGAAAAGGTGCAGCTCATAGCTTTTGTGCACACTACAAGCGGTGGTGAGATGCGTCAAACAACCCTTGGCGAGACGGCACAAACAGGACAAGCTATAATGTGAAACAGCCAACCGTTATTAAAGCCCCGGACATATGTACAAAGCCCTTATTCTTGTACATTAGCAGAGTGTGTTCGTATCCAGGGGCGAATAGCAATTGGGGAATTTGCCATAATAAAAAATGAAAAAATAATTGCTGAATAAACTTTTGGAGGTGTGTTGAGAAGTGTATGATTTGATACCTTTTAATAGGAGGAGAAGAAATCTGCCCCACCCAATGGATTTTTTTGATGTGGAAAACTTTTTTGATACTGACCTCTATGACCGTTCTTTCCCCGTATTCAATAGAACCAATGGGCAGATAAGGGTTGATGTAAAAGACAGGGGCGATGAATATCTTGTAGAGGCAGAAGTACCCGGCTTTTCCAAAGATGAAATTTCAGTAGAAGTAGTTGAGGACAGGCTGACCATTTCAGCCAAAAAAGAAGAATTAATGGATGAAAAAAATGAGAATTATCTTCGTAAAGAGAGAAATTACCAGACTGTTTCCAGGTCCTTTGTTGTTCCGGATATAGTATCTGAGAAAGCAACGGCAAAATTTGAAAACGGCCTGCTTTCCATTGTCCTGCCGAAAAAAGACAAGTCTGAAAGAAAAGGCAGGGAAATCAATATCCAGTAGGCTCCCAACATACAAAAATGGCCAGAACCTTCATAATCAACTACAATATATTTCCCCCTTTAACCGTTGCCCCTCAAACACAACATTATTAAATTTAACACACCAACAGGGTGGCTGAGCTGTCAGTTGCTTCTTACAAGCGGCTCACCAACAGCCTGTTTTGCAGACAGCCTTCCACCTCGATTAAGGTGTGTTGTATTTTTACATCAGGGGCGCAAAAATGCGTAAAACAGACCCGGCAATGGCTCGGTACCATTTAACATTCTCAACTTCTTCCCTGGTAATCTCCTGGCATACCCTGAGGGTATCCAGGAAATCTTTTTTGATATCCATTACAGTACTGCTGTTATACATCCAAACGGCACATTCAAAGTGAAGGTACAGGCTTCTGTAATCCATATTAATTGTCCCTACAACCCCATACTTATCGTCAACAGCAAAAGTCTTTGAATGAATAAACCCGGGAGTATACTCGTAAATTTTTACCCCGCTGTAAATCAGGGGCGCATAATAGGATTTAGTAACTTCATGAACAAACCACTTGTCGGCAATATGAGGGGTAATAATGCGGACATCAACTCCCCCTTTGGCGGCAGAAGACAATGCTGTCAGGATTTGGTGGTCTAGTATTAAATAGGGTGTGGTGATAAAAACATATTTTTTGGCCTTATTGATCAAATTCAGGTAAACTGTCTCTCCTACAGGTTCCTGGTCTATGGGACTGTCCGCAAAGGGCTGCACATACCCGTCATCAAAATTTTTGTATTCCGAAGGTTGACTCATTTTAAACCGGTCCAAATCCTCATCCATGTCATCCAGATAATCCCAAACAGAGAGAAACATCACAGTGAAGTTCCAAACTGCTTCTCCTTTTACCATAATGGCTGAATCTTTCCAATGGCCGTGGAGTTGAATTTCATTGATATATTCATCTGCAAGGTTAACGCCTCCTGTAAAGGCGGTATGACCGTCAATAATTGCAATTTTCCTGTGGTCACGGTTATTCAACCTGGGATATAACAGGGGTATCAGGGGGTTAAAAATACGACACTTAATCCCCATTGCTTCTAGCTCATGATTATAATCCTTGGGCAGTTTAAGCAGGCAGCCAACATCATCATAAATAAGACGGACCTCTACACCCTGCTCCGCCTTTTCTTTCAATATATCCAGTATGCTGTTCCACATCCTGCCTTCCTCAATAATGTAATACTCCAAAAATATAAAGCGCTCAGCTTTTTTCAGTTCTTCCTTTAGCCTCTTGAATTTTTTTTCACCTGTTGGCAGGTACTCGGTAAATGTGTTCCGATAGGGCGGATAAGCCGAAAAACCGCGTATATACCTTGACTGGTTAACAGCATCCTCGCTCAAGGCTTCAATTTCCGCCAGAACAGAATCCCGCTGCTGCAGCCCCTCTTTAACTTTTTTATTAATACTATTCATCTTGTGTTTTTCCCGTTTGCTAAGCTTGTTCCCCCCAAAAAAGAAGTAAAACAAGCCGCCGAAAATGGGAAACACCAGGATAGGGATGATCCAGGAAATCTTATATACCGGGTTGGAATTGCTGTTAATAATATAAATCACTGCTGCAGCACTTAACAGCAAAGTCACCCCATAAAAAAAAGCAAAGTAATCATAAAATTTCCAGATTACACCTATTAAAATAAACAGCTGAACCAGCATGGAAAGGACCACGAAAGTAGCCCTGTGCAGCACAAATTTTCCTACAAATTTCATTTTTTCTTCCCCACAACCAGTATTTTTATTGATTAACTACAACTTTTTCCAACATACAGTTCAACTGCTCAAGCCCCCTGATAATTTCGTTAAAAGTCTCTTCCGTGACCCCCTCAACCCGGTTAATTCTTTCATTTAACTGCTCCTCAACCTCTGATACAATTTCGTTTCCTTTTGGCGCAAGAGTAACCTTGACAACCCTTTCATCCTCTGAATCCCTGACACGCATCAAAATCTTCCTGTTTTCAAG
Source organism: Clostridiales bacterium DTU086 (assembly GCA_001513335.1). Classification (GTDB taxonomy): domain Bacteria; phylum Bacillota; class DTU086; order DTU086; family DTU086; genus DTU086. The sequence continues at coordinate 11,210 of LFTO01000210.1, forward strand.
TTTCTTGCATATGGAAGAAATATTGGGGCCCGCGGCATGAATTCCGTAAGCAAGACTTCCAATTGTATGGGGCGAGTTCTTCAATTCCACCAAAATCATATACTGCAGCATAGTTAACCCGTACTGCTGGATTATCGGGAGGAACATTTTGTTTGTATTCTCATTAATCCTTCTGATATATTCCAGCATTTCCTTCCTGAAATAAGAAACCTCCACAATATACCTCCCTAAATACTTATATTTTATATATATTATAAGGGATAATGTTAATGGTCAATATATAAAATTGTTGTTAAATTCTGACGCATAGTGTTGACACCCAAATTTCTCAGTGTTACGATTTATATACAACAGAATATCTTTCGGGGGAGCCAACCTCGGCTGAGAAAGTACGTCAAGCGTACTGACCCCTGGAACCTGATTTGGGTAATGCCAACGTAGGGAGAAACCATTTGATTGAATTTTATTTGTGGGATATGCCCCGTTGGCGTATCCCGCAAATTTTTTTTGGGAGTGAGCCGATTGGGAGAAAAGAAAACTTCTCTGCGAGACAACAGTATGATTTGGTTTGGGGCAGCAATTGGTCTGGGTGAAATCCTGGCAGGAACTCTAATTGCTCCTCTCGGTTTCACCAGAGGTGTTACTGCCATAATTATTGGCCATGTCATAGGCTGTATTCTCCTGTATTATGCGGGGATAATTGGCGGGCGGACAGGAAAGAGTGCCATGGAAACCGTAAGAATTTCCTTTGGCAATAAAGGCTCGAACTTTTTTGCCCTCCTTAACGTGCTCCAACTTGTAGGCTGGACTGCAGTAATGGTCTTAAGCGGAGCCAGAGCAACGGGAGTTCTGGCAAACCCTGTCCTGGGATTTCATGGTGACGCAATGTGGTGTGTACTTATCGGAGCATTAATTATTCTTTGGCTCCTTATTGGCGTTCAGAATCTGGGGAAAATAAACATAATAGCTGTGGGCGGTCTCTTTCTCCTTACAATTCTGCTAAGCACTGTGGTTTTCCGCGGAGGTTCCGCAGGTGAAACAAGCGGAGTCATGAGCTTCGGCGCGGCAGTAGAGCTTTCCGCAGCCATGCCTATTTCCTGGCTGCCCCTGATTTCAGACTATACCCGCTTTGCGGAAAAGCCCAAAGCAGCAACTATGGCAAGCACGGTCTCCTATTTTATAGGCAGCTGCTGGATGTATATAATCGGGCTTGGTGCAGCAATTTTTTTCAGCGAGTCAGACATCGCAGTGATTATGCTCCAGGCAGGAATGGGCATTACAGGCGTTTTGATTATTATTCTTTCCACTGTAACAACCACGTTTTTGGATGCTTATTCAGCGGGGGTAAGTACCCATACGATTGCTGAAAAACTAAGTGAAAAATGGGTAGCTGTTGTCGTTTGCATCATAGGTACGGTACTGGCAATGTTCACACCCATTGCCCATTACGAAAACTTCCTTTATTTTATCGGCTCCGTCTTTGCTCCTATGATTGCCATTCTAATAACGGATTTTTTCTTAATCAAGGAAGATCACTCCCAGGAGAGGCTAAACACTATAAACTTCATTTTGTGGTTGATTGGTTTCCTTGTATACCGACAATTTATGTCCTTTGACCTGATTATCGGAAGTACCTTTCCTGTCATGTTCATTACCGGTCTCTTATGTATTTTGGTACATGGAGGTAAGAAACTATGTTTGAAAAAATCCTGGACAATGTAAAGGCTAAAACTCCACTTGTACATTCGATTACCAATTATGTAACGGTCAATGATTGCGCCAATATCCTTCTGGCCTGCGGGGGTTCCCCTATCATGGCAGATGACGAAAAAGAAGTTGAGGACATCACCTCCATCTGCAATGCCACTGTCATCAACATCGGCACCCTTAATGAAAAAACTGTCAGGGCTATGATCAAAGCAGGGAAAAAAGCCAATGAGCTTTCCCACGTTGTTGTCCTGGACCCTGTAGGAGCGGGAGCCTCTGCCCTGCGGACCGAGACCACTTTTGAGCTTCTTGACAATATCAAGTTTTCGGTTATCCGCGGGAATATCTCTGAGATAAAGACACTGGCCCGGGGAAGGGGAACTACAAAAGGGGTAGACGCAGATGTCAGGGATGCGGTAACGGAAGACAACCTTGAAGAAGCCATTTCCTTTGCCAAAAAAATGAGCAAAAAAACTGGTGCAGTAATAGCCATTACCGGGGCAATTGACCTGGTTGCCGACAGCAACAAAGCATATGTCATCAGGAACGGGCATCCCCTGATGTCCAAGATTACAGGCTCGGGGTGCATGCTGACTGAAGTGATTGCCGCCTACTGCGCAGCAAACCCGGAAAACCTGCTGGATGCCACAGCTGCGGCAGTCTGCGCTATGGGACTGTGTGGTGAGACAGCCTACAATAAAATGGTTGAGAACAAAGGGGGAACATCCACTTTCCGCACTTATCTTATCGATGCGATGAGCAGGATGAACGCTGAAACCTTAAGGGAGGGTATAAAAATTGAAAGTCGCTAAATCTACCATGCTGCTTTATGCAGTCACAGACCGGACCTGGCTGGGAAACAGTACACTGGCCGAGCAGGTGGAACAGGCAATCAAGGGAGGAGCCACTCTCGTCCAGCTGCGTGAGAAACACCTTGACTTTAAAGCTTTTCTTGAACAGGCAGAGGAGTTAAAAAAAGTAACTGACCGCTACAGAATTCCGTTAATTATTAACGACAATATTGAAGTGGCACTAGCCTGCGATGCTGACGGTGTCCACGTCGGTCAGGACGATATGGCTGCAGGAGCAGTACGGGCCCGCATAGGTGAGGATAAAATTATCGGCGTATCGGCGGAAACCGTAGAGCAGGCTGTACAGGCAGAAAAAAATGGGGCCGACTACCTGGGAGTCGGAGCCATTTTTCCCACGTCTACAAAACTTGACACGGAACCGGTAACTTTTGACACTCTGAAAACAATATGTTCTGCTGTTTCTATTCCGGTAGTTGCCATTGGGGGCATAAATGAACAAAATATTATGCAGCTCAAGGGTAGCGGAATTGCAGGAGTTGCCGTTGTATCGGCAATCTTTGCCCAGCCGGATATCATGGCAGCTGCCTCCAGACTTGCTGATTTAGCCAGGAAAGCAGTGGAATAGTGAAAACATAGAAACTAAGGCTATATGACTGGTTTTGACTTGAAGCCTTTGGGATAAAAAAATATTAATTATTATAGGGAGAAGATAACCATGAAAAAAGTCTTGACAATTGCGGGTTCAGATTGCAGCGGCGGTGCAGGAATTCAAGCTGATATTAAGACGATTGCCGCTCACAAGCTTTATGCCATGAGTGCAATTACGGCACTTACAGCGCAAAACACCACCGGAGTTTACGGCGTTCTTGAAGCAACCCCGGAATTTGTTGCCCAGCAGTTGGACTGCATTTTTACAGATATTTTTCCCGATGCTGTAAAAGTCGGCATGGTCTCCAACCCGGAAATAATTGAAGTAATTGCTGATAAATTAAAAGCATACAAGGCCAAAAATATTGTGGTCGACCCGGTTATGGTCTCCACCAGCGGAAGCAAACTATTGAGTGATGGTGCTGAAGAAGCTTTAATCAAAAAACTCCTGCCCGTGGCTGACGTGATTACCCCTAACCTCCATGAAGCAGAAAGACTCTGCGGTTTTCCCATTAAAACAGAGGAAGACATGGTGCGCGCCGGTAAAAAGATTTCGGAAGCAGTCGGAACCGGTGTAATAATCAAAGGGGGGCACCTGAACAACAGGGCAGACGACATGCTTTTTATTGAGGGTCAAGTGCATTGGTTCCGAGCCCCCAAAATAGATAATCCCAACACCCATGGTACAGGCTGTACCTTATCTTCTGCCATCGCCTGCAACCTGGCTATGGGTTACTCCATGAAAGACAGCATCAAAAATGCCAAGGAATATATCACCGGCGCCCTTAACTGTATGTTTGACCTGGGCAGCAAGGGCAGCGGTCCGCTGAACCACTGCTACAGGATGAGCTAAAGCCTAACACCCCGTACCCCTTATTTATAAAGAAGGAAGGGGCGGAAATCCGCCCCTTCCTTCTTTGATGATGCTTCAAAAAAATACAAGTTTAAATAAGCATTATTGGCAGGTCCCTGGAGGAAAAGACAAGCTGTCCCTTGCCACTTCACTGCTTGAAAAGAAAAAAGCCCCCCTGTACAACAAGAAATGACGGGGCCGACGGGGCATAAACTGAGGCTGCTCTTAATCGGAAGACAAAGGTAGTTCAATGCGGAAAATAGTCCCCTCGTTTACCTCACTCCAAACGTTTATTTTTCCATTGTGATTATCGATAATCAGCTTAGCTATGGTCAGGCCCAGCCCAGTTCCTCCTGTTTCTTTCGTCCGGGACCGGTCAGCCCGGTAAAAACGGGTGAATATATGGGGCAGGTCTGCTTTTGATATCCCCAGTCCGGTATCTTCAATACTTATGACTCCTTTCGTCCCCTTCACATAGCAGTTGAGCGTAATTTTCCCGCCCGGTGGAGTATACTTGATACTGTTGTCCATAAATATTCTGATTGCTTCCTTGATTAGCTTCCTGTCAGCGTTGATAAAAAATTCTTCTTTTTTTTCGCTGGTAATCAGATGTTCCTTGTCTATCATGCTTGTTTCATATAAAACTTCATCTATTACATCCCTTAAGTTGAACTTTTCCTTGTTAATTATTAGCCTTCCTGTATCCTCCCGCGCCAGGAAGAGCAGTTCCTCAATCAGGTGGTTCATGCTCTCAGCTTCACTCTGGAGGGCAGAAATGGATTCATCCAGTACTTTCGGGTCATCCTTACCCCAGCGGGCTAAAAGATTGGTATATCCCTGGATAACGGAAATAGGGGTTCGCAGTTCATGGGAAGCATCGGAAACAAAACGGTTCTGCTGCTCCACGGATTCCTGGATCCTGTCCAGCATTTCGTTAAAAGTTTGAGCAAGGTCTTTTAGCTCATTTTTTGGCCCGGAGACTTCCAGCCTACGGTCAAGCTGGTTAAATGAAATCTCCCGGACGGCATCCGTCATGGCTTTTATAGGAGCAAGAATGTTCCTGCTGGCCTTTGAACCCACAAGAATAATCACGATAATGCCTGCCAGGTTGAAGACAGCCAGAATGGCGGCCAATAAACTCAGGTAATCTTCAGGAGGGTACTCTGTTATGAAAAAGTTGAAGCTGACTATTATTCCGGTGCTCATCAGCAATGAGAGGAAAAAAAAGATGAATAAATAGGTAACTGTAATCCTAAAGGTAAGAGAAAAACGGAGTTTATTGCTGACGATGTTTTTTATGAAAGCCAGAGACCGGAACACCACACCGAAAAATAAAGCTAAGCCGTTAAAAATAAATATTACACCAGCCAAAACGCTGATAAGAACCTGTCGCACAGCCTGGAAAAAACTTTTCATTCGTCATCCCTCAGTTGATACCCAACTCCCCGCACGGTAAAGATAAACTTTTTATTATACTTCTCATCCACTTTACTCCGGAGATAGCGGATATAAACATCAACCACATTAGTATCTCCCGTGTGCTCATATCCCCAGACATTATCCAGAATAGTCTCCCTGGTAAGGACAATACCCTTGTTCAGCATTAAGTAGTGAAGCAGGTCAAATTCAGTCCTGGTCAATTCTATCTCTTCGTCTCCATGGGTCACAATGTGCCGGGCAGGGTCCAGGGTAAGTTCCCCCGCTTTAAGTACTCCCTTCTTTTCGAGGGATGGCTGTTTTCGTTTTAAAGCCCTCCGGATACGGGCAAGGAGTTCTTCGATAGCAAAGGGTTTTACGATATAGTCGTCGGCCCCTGAATCAAGTCCCATAACCCTGTCCATAACATCGCCCTTGGCTGTGAGCATAATTACAGGAACCTCCGAGACCTTCCGCAGCCGGCGCAGTACTTCCATTCCATTTAGGGAAGGAAGCATAACATCAAGTATAACCAGGTCGTAAGTACCGGAAATAGCTTCTTCCAGACCCTCCCTGCCGTCATGTTCAACATGGACAGCATATCCTTCGTGCTCCAGTTCCAGCTGCACAAACCTGGCAATCTTTGCTTCGTCTTCAATAATCAGTATGTTAAATCCGGTCATAGGATAATCTCCTCCCCCTTTAATACCACTAATCTACTATACTCAATCCCTTTTGCCAACAAAGGCTGAAAAAAAATTGAGCCCGGTAACACATACAGGCTCAACTACCCGGCATCAACCGGAAGGTATCACTAGTTTTTTCTATGTTTGGGGGGTGGTTGCCCCGCCTTCAAGAATCGTTTATTCCTACAGCATTCCCACCGCTGGAAAGGGCAGGCATTTAGGCATCCTTAATTTCTTTGGCAACTTTGTCAGCAAATTTGCTGGCCTTGTCAGCAATATTATCCAGGCTGTCATTTATACGGCACTCTTCCCCGTCTGTCTTGATAAACTTGATTCTGCACCCGGTTATCAAGGCCAGGATAATCAACGTAACAGCCAGGGGCATAGCAATAACAGCAACCAAAAGGGCCAAAGGTACGCCGATATTAAGTAAGGAAGTCTCTTCTCTGGAGATGATAAACCGGACTTTGCTGGCTTTAACGTAAAGCCGTTTTGTTTTTTCCCAAAAAGAAGGACCAGTGTCTTCCTTTTGGAGTTTAATTTTATCCTCCTCTTCCAAACTGGCCAGAGCCTCCACCACATCTCCATCATTCTTTTCCAGGGCTTCCTTTGCTTCTTTGTAGCTGACGTTGGCTCTCTTTCTCAAAAGGTCGATTTTTTCCAGGGTAATTTCCATAACGGACTCCTCCATTGGCAATTTAATTTTTTCAATTAGTATGATAGCAATCAGGAGTTAGAGAAAGATTGGTGAAAAATTAGAATTTGATTAGAATTGAAAAAACCGCTCCATTAGAAGGTGTTCTGTCGGCCTTCTTAGAGGCGGTTGCGTATTTCCTGTCGGGAGCGGCTGTCGGGCTTCCAGTTTTCAGGGATGCCCGTCCTATCGTTAAGAACCATTCTTTGTAAAGAAAGAAATACCGACAAGTTCACATAGTTCTTAGCTTGTCTTCCAACCAAAGGTGCATTAAGTGGGACTCCAGCATGTTGGAAGATACGATTTCAGCCAGGAAACGGTTTCTGTTATCTGCATCCTGTTCAATCTTGGAAACAAAAGCCGCATAACCTTCATGGGATTTTTTTTCGATAGCACTGTATATTTTTATGATGTCCTTGATACTGGCAGCTTTATTAATAGTAAATCCAAAGAGGCTGCCGATAATATCCCCGCCCTCAACAACAAAAGAAGGTTTGGCGCCTAAATTGTAGAGTATACTTTTTACTTTTTCCACGTGTTCAGCTTCAATTTCAGCAAATCTTCTGAAAGTCCTCCTGATTTCCTTTTCCTCATGGTCAATAAAGTCCCTGTACATGCCAAGGTGCCCATGTTCCAGAGTCAGAATCCTGTTAAGCTCGCCGATAAGCTGTTTTTCTTCCAAAGGAATCACGCACTCCAATAATTGTGTTGTTTTAGTATGTGTATTGTATTCCCACAGCATACCTTCAAAGTAGAGTACTCATTCCTGTGATGAGGTTACCACAACAATACCATTCAGGGATATGACTAAAAAACTTTAAAGGGCATATCTCCCGTCCCTGGGGACATATCAATAAGGACATTTTGCAATCAAGATTAAAAGCAAAAAAGGCAGGGTATCCTGCCCTTTTTCAATCTGGATTCCACTTTTTATTTGTCGTTATCTTCAAATTTCGCAAGGCGTTTCTTGACCTGTTCCAACTCTTTTTCCAGGTACTCTGCTTGCTTGCCCAAAAATTCTTTTTCACCTTCCAAGTACCCTAACTGCCTGCTCAAAAGCTCTTTCTCGCTTTCAGCAATGTCCTCGTTTCCCATATAGACAGGATTGCTATATTGAGGGTATCCAGGATAAC
>LFTO01000035.1 GCA_001513335.1 Clostridiales bacterium DTU086
TTTGCCTCCGGCCCGGAAGGTACCACGGTTACCATCGAACTGCCCCTTATCAACCAGCAGTGGGAAGAAGAAACAGCCCCCTTCGCCAGAGGGCTGTAACAGTCACTCACCTTCAAAGCAGATCATTTCCAGTCCTGCTTCTTCTGCCAGTTCCAGGGACAGGGGGTCATTATAAAGTTCCCTGTAATAGATTCTTCCTACTCCCACATTGATCAACAGCTTCATGCAGGAATTGCAGGGACTGGTGTTGATATATAAAGTGCTGCCTTCGGCACGAATACCAAATTTGGCACATTGTGTAATTAGATTTGCTTCCGCGTGGCTCCCCCTGCAGAGGTGCAGGTCCTTTCCCGACACTATGCCCTGTTCCTGCCTGAGACACCCCACCTCATCACAGTGGCGCAGGCCTGTGGGGCTGCCGTTATACCCTGTTGCCAGGATTCTGTTTTCCAGCACCAGGACAGCACCTACCTTTCTCCTCAGGCAGGTTGAACGAGAAGCCACCATTTGGGATATCTGCATAAAATATTCATTCCATCCGGGTCTCCTGCCCTGTTTGTCCACACCAATCCCCCCAGGAGAAAATCAATTATTGTGCCGTTTTAAGATTCTTCGCTGCGCTCAGAATGACAAGCCGGCTTGCTCAGGATGACATTACAGCTTGCCAGATAATACGCTGGCACGGGTCATCCTGAGGATGCATAGCCTTTTTCCCTGTCATCCGGAGAAGGCATAGCCGACGAAGGATTTTGAGCTACTGCGCCTGGATAAGACCTGGCTGCGCCCAAGGTGACACACCGACACAAGTCCGTGTTACGTGTTTCCCGTGTCTTTCGCGAACGACTAATGAGTACAGGCACACATCTCTCGGCAAAGCGTAGGGAAAAACCGGAAGGCACGAGCAGGACGTAAGTGCCAGCCCCAATTGAGGCAGGATGCCGATTTTGGGGCGGTCCGGTTTTGACTGAAGCTTTGCCTTAGAGATGTCCTGTACGAATTCCGGGAGTGAGCGACAGACACGGGAAATATAGCCGCGGCTTAAGATTCTTCGCTGCGCTCAGAATGAGATGCCGGCTTAATCAGGATGACATTACGGCTTGCTCACCATGACATGCCGACTTACGGATAACATGGGGCACCGGCCTAGGCATACAGCGGAAAAGATTCGCACAGCTCTCTGACAATTTTCTTCCCGGCCTCAACCTTTTCACTGCTGCCCTTGTGAGACAGCACCAGGTCTACAGCCTCCGCAATCTTAACCATTTCCCCTTCTCTCATCCCCCTTGTGGTGACAGCCGGTGTACCCAGCCTGATGCCGCTGGATATAAAGGGCTTTTCCGGGTCAAAGGGAATGGCGTTCTTATTGGCTGTGATCCCGGCAGCATCCAGCAGAGCCTCAGCCTCTTTGCCGGTTATATTTTTGCTCCTCAAGTCAACCAACATCAGGTGCGTGTCCGTACCTCCAGAAACGAGATGGAACCCCCGTTCCAACAGGGCTTCCGCTAACGCCGAGGCATTGGAAACAATCTGGCGCTGGTAGCTTGCAAATTCAGGCTGCTGGGCTTCTTTAAAGGCCACTGCCTTGGCAGCAATGATATGCATCAAAGGCCCCCCCTGGATACCAGGGAAAACAGCTTTGTCCACGGCCTTGGCATGTTCTTCCTTGCAGAGAATCATCCCGCCCCGTGGCCCCCGCAGTGTTTTATGCGTAGTTGTGGTAACAAAGTCAGCATGGGGCACCGGGCTGGGATGCAGGCCGGCAGCAACGAGGCCGGCAATATGGGCCATATCCACCATCAAGTAGGCCCCGACTTCCCCAGCTATTTCCGCAAATGCAGCAAAGTCAATCACCCGGGGATATGCGCTGGCTCCGGCGACAATCAACTTTGGTTTATGTTTGCGGGCAACAGCCCGGACCTCATCATAATCTATAGTTTGGGTATCACGGTTTACACCGTAGAACACCACTTTAAAGTATTTCCCGGAAATACTGACGGGACTTCCGTGAGTCAAATGACCCCCGTGTGCCAGGTCCATACCCATGATCAGGTCTCCAGGCTCCAGTACAGCAAAATAGACGGCAGTGTTTGCCTGGGCACCGGAGTGAGGCTGAACATTGGCATGATCAGCTCCAAATATTGCCTTGGCCCTTTCCCGGGCAAGGTCTTCTGCAATATCAACGAATTCACAGCCCCCATAATACCTTTTCCCGGGATAACCTTCAGCGTATTTATTAGTTAAAACACTTCCCGCCGCTTCCAGAACTGCTTTACTGACAAAATTTTCAGATGCGATAAGTTCCAGGTGGGTCCTCTGACGGTTTAATTCCAATTCTATGGCCTCAGCTACCTCCGGATCCGTCTTTTCAAGGTGTTCCAACCTCATAGTTCTTCATTCCCCTTTCGTGTACCCGCGTTCAATGGCCGCAATTTTCTTCAACCTTCTGTCGTGTCTCCCACCGGAAAACTCACTTTCCAGCCAAACTTTAACAATATCAACGGCCAGTCCCGGCCCAATCACTCTCTCTCCAAGGGCCAGGATATTGGCATCGTTGTGCTCTCTTGAAGCTCTTGCCGAAAAAGTATCTCCGCAAAGGGCGGCACGAATTCCAGGTACCTTGTTGGCTGTAATAGAAACTCCGATGCCTGTCCCACAGCACAGGATGCCCCTATCGCACTCACCTGAAGCCACAGCCTGGGCAACCTGAAGGGCAAAATCGGGATAATCCACCGACTGGGCATCATAGGTTCCAAAGTCCCGGAAATCAATTCCTTCCGTTTCCAAGAATTCGATTATTTTCTCCTTGAGAAGAAAACCTCCATGGTCACTGCCAATAGCTAACATTAACAACGTCACTCCTCACCAATATAGGACATGAAATTCGACCCTTACGGAATAATTCCTACCAAATAATTGCAACAGCTTGTCCAACTAGTCAAGTTCATTAACGAAACGCCCCAGTGCCTTGTCGACACTCTCTTCCAGTTCATCGGCACATCTTCTGTATACTTCAATACCCTTTCCAAAGGGGTCAACTATATCCAGGGCCCTTGTGCTTTCCTCCAACCTGGCAAGCTCTTGTCTCTCCTCCTCGGTTTGGGCGGCAAACTCCATCTCTATCCGGGTAAGCTTTTCTTCAATTTCCCGGAGTCTTCCTTCCAGAATACTGTGTTCCTCCTTTAGCCTCTCAATCTCCGCCCCGTACTGCATGTAAAACTTTTGCTGCTTTTCCTCCAGTTTTTTCATCAGTTCTGCAACTTTTTGCAGGTCTCCCAACCCCTCTCTCTTTTC
>LFTO01000067.1 GCA_001513335.1 Clostridiales bacterium DTU086
CCTTCAAAAAGGATAACAAAACCGCACCCACCGGAATCAACCACTCCTGCCTCCTTCAGGGCAGGCAGCTGTTCCGTTGTCCGCTCCAGGGCATCCCAGCCCGCCTGAACCACCACTTCCAGCAGTTCCACTAAAGAAGGGTTTTCCTTTGAGGCCTTTTTGCCTCCTCTGGCCATTTCCCGGGCAACCGTCAAAATTGTACCCTCTACAGGTTTTGTTACCGCCCGGTAAGCCATAACTACACCGTACTGGAAAGCCCTTGCAAGCTGGGGAATGCCTGCACTTTCTTTCCCCGAAAGGCCACGGGCAAGTCCCCGCAAAAATTGGGACAGAATCACACCTGAGTTTCCCCGGGCCCCCATCAGAGCCCCCACAGCCGCCATATCCGCAGCCTTGCCCAGGTCCAGCTCACCTGCCCGTTCCAGGCTGTCTACAGCAGACTTCAGGGTAAGCCACATATTAGTGCCGGTATCCCCGTCAGGTACCGGGAAAACATTCAGCCCATTAACCATTTCAACTTTTGTTTCAAAATGCCAGCTAGCCCCTGCCAGCATCTGTTTAAACTCGGCTCCCCCCACACACCTTATTAGAGAAAGATCCGATTGTACACCATCCTCCACTGTCATCTCTCCTTAGTAACCCGGCTACCTGTCTTCTTCTTCCGGTACTTCGAAAAATAGACCTACCACTTCAAGCCCCACATGTGAAGCGATTACGGGACCTACTTCTTGGATAGTAACCTCAACTCCTAGTTTATCCTCTGCCAGTTTCCTTAAACTCCCCATGGCATCCTCCGCATAAATGTTTCCCACAGATACCCGGGTGGATCCCTCAGGCATCTCCTGAATCATTCGCATCAGGGCTTTTTTATGAGTCCTCACTTTTTCTAAAACATCAATGATTCCGTCATCCCGAATATATAGAACTGGCCTGATATTAAGCAGGCTGCCTACAAGTGCCTGGGCTCCGCCAATGCGTCCTCCCCGCCGCAGGTGTTCCAGGCTGGAGGGGACAAGCAGTACCTCAAACCGGTGTTTCTTGCTTTCCAGCATAGTCACTATCTCCTGCCTGCTGCGTCCCTCAAGAGCAGCTGCAGCCGCATCCTCTACCAGCATTCTCAAGCCGGCAACTGAGGAACAGGAATCCACTACGCTGACTTTATCCTCCCCCACCAGGGAGGCAGCATTTAAAGCACTCTGGATGGTTCCGCTGAATTTTGAGGAAATAGTAATAGCAATAATTTCACAGCCCTGTTCAATCAAAGGACAAAACTGCTCGGCAAACTTGCCTGGCGCCGGCTGGGAAGTAGTCGGGATAGCGTCTTGCTTGCTCAGCCTATCCAGGGCTTCTTTAAATCTTTCATTGTTTTCTACCCAATCCTCCATTATTTCACCCCCGCAGTTTACCGTAAGGGGGACAACATGGATATGGGGGTTATCTTCCAGGTATTGGGCAGGTAGATATGCAGTAGAGTCCGTTACAATATGTATTTTAGGTTCCACTGTTTCTTTACCTCCAAAATACTGGTACAGCCTGTTTCTAAAAAAATACTTCTAACAAACAGACTGCACCAGGGAATTAAACCACCAGTGCCGGTTCAAAGAAAATTTTCAAAAACCTATAATATATATTTGACCAGCAGCCTTTTATCCCTGCCTCAAAAAAATGTCAGGGAGCACTTTGCTGGTAGTCCTTTTTTGGGGGCCAAATACGGCTGAGAAATGAATTTTCGGGGTTGAATTTTACATTGGCCACATCACCTGGACCCGGAACAAAAATTACCCCCAGGGGTTCGCCTACTTTTTTCCGAATGAATCCCTGCCTGATTTCACCTGTCCTGCTGTCCCTGTACTCCATTTCCGTCCACCACCCATTAACTGCCATAGCCTCTAAGGCTTGAAACTTGTTGTTAACTTCCATGCCGTTAATGGTTAGGATAATATCCCGCGTATCGAGCCCCAGTTGACTGCCTATGGATCCCCTGACAGTTTCCAAGACCATTATACCCTTCGGGGGGTGGATATAGATAGGTTTGCCTTTGAGTTCACGGTTTTGCCCTAATACAATAGTGAACTCATGTGCTACCGGGGCAAAAAGAGCAGGAATAAGGGAAAGCTGCCTGTAATGGGAGGCAGCAATTGACAGGCCCAAAAGGGAAATACTGTAGACAGCCAGCAGTAAAGCAGAGTGCCTGCTCTTTTCCTGAGGACTGTTAGTAATTGCAACATCACTGTATCCCAGTGCTGCCAGCACGGGAAGAAGCAGAAACATCAGATTCTCCATATCGCCGGCAGGCTTAACCAAAGGCCACCAATCAGGCATGTTGAACCAGCTACCGGAATAACTGCTTTGGGCAATTACGGTAAGGGCGATAATTGGAAGAGGCCAAAAACGCTGGAGGTTGAAACCTCCCACAAGCTGCCCCCGGTAATTACGGGTATAAATTGGTACCGCCCCCATGTGGCCGCTCACAAATATCAGAAGTGCCTCAATCATGTGAAGCACTGCAACAAGGCCCATCAGCTGGGGAACATCAACTTCCGGGAAACCAAACAAGATGCTGGCTATGGATATCAACCCCCCGGCATAAGAAAAACAAAGATATCTGGGATTAATCAAAAGAAGAGCAACTGCAACCAACCAGAGGTATCCGATACCCGCACCTGTAAGGGAAATGCCGAAAAACACCATAATAAAGCTGCCAACAAGGCCGCCTACCAACCCAAAAAACAAGGACATAACGGTATTGTGCCAGGGCATATAGTCTTGAGCTCCAAAAAGAGACTCTTTCATTTTTGCCTGACGGTGGTGAAGAAAACCTACCAGCAGGACCACTACCCAAAAAACAGGGCTGAGCATTACCTGCAGGAAGGAAATAAAGACCGCAGGAACCAGATGGAGAAAGACTTCCATGCTATCACCTTTTGTCCCGGTATCTCCCCACTGACACACCCACTCCAGGAAACTCCCTTTGCCCGAATACGATAGAGGCTCTGCACTCCCCCACAAAATTAACAAGGTATCATTGAAATCGCGGCCAATTCAGCTGCCCCCTTATAGAAGTGGAAGCTTGGTCCGGCACTTATTAACCCCCTGTTAACCTGGTAAACTCTGAACCCCGTTATTTTTGTTTAATCAAGGACACTGCCTCCTGCAGCTGAACGTCCTTTTCCAGCATGGGAGCATAGAGAAGGACTTCCCTGGACAGATTGGCATCCATCTCAACTACAACATCGGGAGTAATGCCTTTCCCGTGAATATCGTTTCCCTTAGGTGTCAAATACTTTGCCGTAGTAAGCTTCAGTGCCGAATTGGGAGTTATCTCAAAAACACTTTGGACAAGTCCCTTGCCAAAAGTTGTCGTACCCACAAGCATGCCGGTGCCGTTATCCTTAATGGCCCCGGCAACGATTTCGGACGCGCTGGCACTCCCCCCGTTTACCAGCACCACCAGCTTTTTGCTCAAATACTTATCTTCAGTAGTTAAAGAATCCCTGCCCGTTTTGGACACAATATGCACTGCAGGTCCCTGGGGGATAAAAAACCCGGCTATATCCACCGCTGCGGAAAGGTCTCCCCCGGGGTTATCCCGCATGTCAAGAATTATTCCCTCTGCCTCTTTAACGTTAATCTTCTCAAAAATTTCGATTAAATCCTTTTCCGTCTGCTGGGAGAACATCATTAAGTTGATATAGGCAATCTTGGTGCCGGGCAGTATCTGCCCCTCAACGGAAGGTATATGAATTTCTTCTCTCTCGATGACATACTCCTTAAGCTGCCCGTTCCCCTTTGGACGCACAGTCAATTTCACCTTGGTACCAGGGGGGCCTTTCATTAAATTAGCCGCCTCAGTAAGTTCCATTCCAGATGTTTCTTTGTCGCCAATTTTTACAATGATGTCCCCGCTCTTAATGCCTGCACGGTAGGCAGGGGTTCCCTTAAAAGGAGATACTACTTCTAAGGTGCTGGATTCAGTTTCAGTAATCAGAATCCCAACTCCACCGTAACTGCCTGTAATATTCTGCTCCAAATCCCGGTATTCCGCGGAGTCCAAATAGGCCGAATAAGGATCCCCCAAGGAATTTACCATCCCCTCCATAACCCCGTCAATTAACTTTGAAAAGGGAACATCCTGGTAGGAAAAACGCTGCAGTTTGAAAAATACCTCTGCGGCCTGCCCCAGGTGACCCACATCAAATGCTATAAGTAAGCCGATAAAGCCAATGATCACCGATATCCCAACTATGAAGCCCTTCCAAAAACCGTTCTTTTTCAAACAGACACCACCAATCCTTCGATAAGACTATATATAATAACCGATACAACAATATATTACTAGAATGAACCACCCAATACAACTCCCGCCCATCTCACCCTGAAACCTATAATTTTTGCCCATTTTTCAAGGAAATTTGTCTGTTATCGACACATTCCCCAGGAGAGGTAATAAAAAAGCCCGGTCACTGCCGGGAGCCAATTTACTCCAAACCATGAAACTCATTGATGTCGGCAAAAAAGTCAGTCAACTGCTGGCGGACATTTGCCGAAACGCTCTTTATCTGTTTAACAAGGTCTTCTACCCGTTTTAAGTCCTGAACCGAGAGAGCATCCTTCTCCAGATCCAAACGAAACTGCAAATAGTCCATCAATTTCTCCTTCAGCACTTTATCCAGAACAGGGGGACGGATTTCTTTATAGGGTAACGCCATCCGGTCAAGGAGCAGTTCATGCACCTTCTCCCCTTTGGGAATTCCACCGTCAAAATTATGTGCAATAAAACCAAGTGCGTTTTCAATACAAATATAGAAATCCCTCAGGCCTTTACCGATCTGCTCCAGGCGTTCGGACCCTGCCGATTCCAGGTCTTCCCCTCCCACATGTTCCAAAATTTCTGTCTCCACATTTTTGATTTCTTTGCACTGCTTTTTAACCAGTACCTTGGTTGCCAGTATTTTCCCCCGAAGAACTTCCTGGGGAAGTTTCTGCTGAATCATTAACTCACAACCTTTCCCTTTTCTCTCTTACATATTCTGTTACATATTCTGTACATTCTTCCGGGAGATTAAGCACCTGAAAAAATATTAAAGATAAGACCAGGGGCTTGTATGTTCCCCGTTCACCCGGACCTCAAAGTGCAGGTGCGGACCGGTACTCCAGCCGGTGCTGCCGACTTTGCCGATAACCTGGCCGGTACTGACCTGCTGCCCCTCGCTGACACCGATTGAACTCATGTGACCATATAGAGTTGAAAGGCCGCCCCCATGGTCAATAACAACTGCGTTCCCGTAAGCCCCCAGCCAACCGGCATGAATTACAACTCCTGCGTCCCCGGCCTTGATGGGTGTTCCCTGGGAAGCTCCGATATCGATACCGGTATGCATGCGATTTGTGCCCAGTACCGGGTGTCTCCTCATGCCGTATTGAGAAGTGATAGGCCCGGAAACGGGCATGATAAATCTTCCTGAGGGAGTGCCTTTATAGCCTGAGGACCCGGATTGGGCGGCGCGGATTTTTGCCGCAATGGCCCTGGAGGCCTGCTCCAGTTCCGCCAGTCCCTTTTCTATGGCAGCCTTCTCCGTTTCCAGAGCAACCATTATTTTCTTTTTCTCACTCTTTTGCTCTTCCAGAACCGAAAGCTTATCCTGATGCTCCTTTTCCAGGGCTACCAGTCGTTCCCGGTCGGCCTCCAGCTTTGCCTGCTTGTCAGCAATTGCCTGACGCTCGGCCTCGATTGCTTCCACTAATTCCATATCCTGCTCGGCAATCTTCTCCAGGAGGTGGTAGCGGACAAGAAAATCCCTAAAGCTGGTGGCTTCCAGAAGGACTTCCAGGTAGCTTACTTTACCCCGCTTGTAGATTTCCTTCAAGCGCGTTCCCAGGATATCGATTCTCTCTTCAAGCCTTTCCTGGGCCTCTTCCAGCTCTTCTTCCGTTTTGGCTATTGCCTGCTCAGTCTGAGCTTTTTTGCTCTGTATGTTCTCCAATTCCTTTTCAGTTTTATCAATAGTGTTGGTAATCCCTCTAAGCTGTTCAAAGATAGCCTTCCGCTCCTTCTCTGTCTCTCTGAGCTGGGCTTCCTTCCTCTGTATCTGCCTGTCAAGTGCTCTTTTCTCACTTTGCAGTGAGTCAGTATTAGAAGCGTAAGCAGGGATAAGTAGTGTCGTGCCTATAAACAGGACACAGAGCAACCCTAACAAGCGCCGGTTTTTCCGAAACATGTCCACTCCCTCCCAAAAATAATAACTGCAAAAACCTATACCTGAAGAAATCTGCGCAGCGACAGCATACTGCCTATTGCCCCTACAAAGGGACCGGCAACAAGCACAATTAAAAGAATACTCAACAAGAGATTTAAGTCCGTTACAACAGGGAGAAAACTTAAAGCGCTGTTAATCTTGCCTACCAGGAATAAATATGAAAAGTACAGGGTAATACAAGCTATTAGAGAACCTGTAAACCCCAGGAACATTCCTTCAAGAAAAAACGGGCAGCGGATAAACCACCTGGTGGCTCCCACACACTGCATAATTTCAATTTCTTTTTTCCGCGCAAAAATTGTTATCCTGATAGTGATGGCAATCAGGAAAACAGTTGCAGCGGCAAGAAGGATAATAGTAACGAGACCGCCGACCCTTATCCAGTTGGTCAGGGAAAACAACCTCTCCACAACGCCCTGTCCGTAGTCCACGGACTCAATATAATCCAGGGCTTCAATTTTTTGGGCCAGTACAGGGACTTTTTCCGGATCTTCCGCTCTCACCAGTAGATAATCCGGGAGAGGGTTTTCTCCTCCCATGGCAGCAATCAGGTCATGATCCTTACCGAACTGCTCATTCAGCTGTCTTAGGCCCTCTTCCTTGGTAACCAGCTCCACCTGGGAAACTCCGGCAAGGTCGGAAATAGTCTCCTGGATATCTTCAGTTTCCTCCTCCGGTGTTTCAACTTCCAGATAGGCGGCAATTTCCACATCGGATTCCATCTGGGAGGCAATGTAGTTGGTATTGGCCACTACCAGGACAAAAGCGCCCAGGATTATCAAAGAGACAGACACAGTAGCTATAGAAGCTGCGCTCATCCACCCGTTGCGAAAAATGGACTTAAAGGCTTGTCTGATAAAATAGCCGTAGGTTCTAAGCTTCATTGGCAAACTGCACCTTCTCCCCGTCGCTAACCAGGACACCTTTACATAAACTGATTACCCGCCGGTTATGTTCATTGACCAGGTCCCATGCATGTGTGGCCATAATCACCGTGGTGCCCCGTCGATTTATGTCAATTAGAATCTTCAGAATATCCCTGGAGGTATCAGGGTCCAAATTGCCGGTAGGTTCATCGGCAATTAAAATATAGGGATTGTTCACAATGGCCCTGGCAATAGCCACGCGCTGCTGTTCGCCCCCGGAAAGCTGGGTAGGGTAAGCATGCATCCGTTCCTGCAGCCCTACCATTTTCAGCACCTGGGGCACTCTCTCCTGGATCTCTTTTTTGGTACACTCCAGAAC
>LFTO01000141.1:0-5244 GCA_001513335.1 Clostridiales bacterium DTU086
CCCTCATCACATGTACCCGCCGCATCTACTGCATTGGGTTCGGGCAGTGTTGGACTTCGTCTTGTTTGGCAGACTCGCCCGCCCAAAATGCAGCCTCATATGCGGTTCTTGTTCATCGGGCGGGGCTTTGCCGTCGGCTTCCTTCAGATTCCACCTCACGATGGACACCCTTGCTTTAGCTAACGGTAGGCGCTCGCCAGCTCCCGTTCGGGACTTCCACCCTATAGATTACGCCCATCCCGGGCGCACCAAAAAAATCCCGTACCGCTGAAACAGCGCTACGGGACTTATATTTTTTCCCATTTTTGAAAGCATATTAATTCTACTGGCCAAGCTCTTTATATGCCTTTCCAAGCAGTTCTTTCCTGAGACACTCCGGTACAAGGGATCCGCCTGTGGCCCAGAACACGTGTGTAATGCCATCTTTTTGGCCATGTACGTGTTTTTCAATATAGCCTTTCAATTGCTCCCTGCCGCAGACAACCGGGGCGAAGGCTGCACAGGCCGATGGTTCTATATATATACCTTCGCTTGTATAAAGATCCCGAAGTATGGAGTCCAGCCGTTCGTCCGATATCGTGAATATACCGCTTAAAAGGGGCTCCATCAGTTCTCCTACAAAGCCGGAGGGCCGCGACACGGCAAGCCCGTCGGCATAGGTTTTGCCGTCTATACCAAAATCCTGCACACTGACCTGGTTATGAAGCCCGGTAGCCATTCCAATCAGCATGCAGCAGCTCCTTACGGGCTCCGTAAAAAAGCAGTGCACGTTATTGTCGAATAATGTTTTTAGCCCAAATGTTATTCCGCCAGGAGCTCCACCCACCCCGCAAGGGATATAGACGAAAAGGGGATGTTCGGCGTCGGTGTAAATGCCTTTTTCCTCCAGCTGTGCTTTAAGGCGCTTTGCTGCTACCGCATATCCCAGAAAAAGATCTTTGGAATTCTCATCGTCAATAAAATAGCTGTTTTTTGATTTGGCCGAGTCCTCCCGGCCCTGTTTGACTGCCTCCAGGTAATCCGTTTCGTATTCCCTTACTTCCGCGCCTTTTTTGCGAAGCAGGTCTTTCTTCCATTGTTTGGCATCCGCTGACATATGAATGATTGTTCGATAACCCAGAGCGGCAGCTGATATTCCAATACTCAGACCCAGATTTCCTGTGGAACCAACCTGGATAGTATGCCGGGAAAAGAACTCCCTGCACCTCGTTGATGCTAATTTGGCATAATCATCTTCCCTATCGATAAGTCCCGCTGACAAAGCCAAATCCTCGGTATGCTTCAATACTTCGTAGATGCCGCCCCTTGCCTTGACCGAGCCCGCAACCTGAAGCTCACTGTCCTGTTTAATAAAAAACCGTCCCGGCACATTATTACCGTAATTCCTTTTAAAAGATTTTATCTCCACCAGGGGCGATTCTATTTGCCCCTTCATGCAAGCTGTTTCCGGAAAGAGCCTCATAATTAGCGGCGCAAATTTATCCAGCCTTAGTGCTGCATCCTCCACATCCCTGGAGGAAAGCGGCATTTTTAACAACGCCTCTTTGGCGTCCTGCAATTTTTCGTTTTCCCTGAATGTCTCTTTAAGCTGTATTGCATCCGCCACTGCAGGCAGCTTTCCATAGCGTTTAATATAGTCAGTGTCCAATCCGTCTCTCTCCTTGTTGTTTTATACCGCTGTCGAGGCGGAAATCCCCTTACCGATAACCATCTGCCGCCGCGCCCTGCTGCAGGACAATATTCTTCGAGAAATACTTCCCGGAAAAGATGTCTTACACCTTCCGTCTTCGGCCCTGAAGATGGTGTCGTACACCTTAGTATGATATAAACCCTCAAGTGCCAAAAAACCCGCTTGCCGGCGGCAAGCGGGTAACTTGACACAAAACTCAGTAACCACATCCGGCACCGGCTGTCCAGCGCTTGGTGCCTCCCCTTCAAGCTCAGCGCACCTAGACCTTTTTCTGTTTCCGGCACTTCGGCGCTCCCCTGATGGTAATATGGTGCAACAGCAGCTACAAATATGAATGCCGGGCCGGTAACTTGAAAGGAAATATTCACGAAACATTTTTGCAGCATACAACATTTAAGTCACGTAAAAATGTGATTTTATGAGAATAAATGATAAAGACCGAACTATTACCTGAATAAAACCTATGAAGCAGCGGTCACCTCAGTAGAGGTTGAATCCTGTTTAAAGTCTTTGGCTATTGTTTCAGGAACACCCCAATTGATTGACGGAACATAGGTGAAATTTTTAAGCATATCCCTGCCCAAGAATGCCAAAACGCATGTTACGGCATAAGGAATTGCGAAGAATGATATTGCTCCTATAGGAGCCATAATAACTCTAATCCCCGCTCCCAAAACTACTGTCAGGGAAGCCATAATCACTGCAAATAAATAGGTGCGTGCGTTGATCAAAAATCCGCGTGTTAGTACGTGCATAACCAGAACAGCATTATATCCAAATATCCCGGCAAATACCATACCTTTCGGCAATCCCAGAGCGATTGCAAGTAAAGTACTGGCTACTGTACCAATGATGATGGATAATACATCTATCCTGGATGCCATGAGAACAGCCACTACATACAATATACCTGTAAGCGGGTTGTCAACCCAAAGAACCTGAGCTAATCCATTCAATGCTGCAGTTACAAATTCTCCTGATGTCCATGGACCTGACGCTTGCCCCACTTCAAAAAAGCCTTGTGCTATTCCGGAAACTTGTAATCCACTTAGGGATAAGGTGGCAGGAATTAAGATAGTCATTGTAATACAATAAGGAAGAGCCAAAGGTGGTACATCCCACTTAGATAATAAGCTTACCAGGGCCATTTGAAATACAACACAGAATATTCCAGCTATGCCGGAGAATAACAGCAGTCGACCCATGTCCGGGAATACACAAAGGATTCCTATTGCCAATCCGGCAAGAGCAGGATTGAAACCATATACTCCACATTTTATTGCACCTTTAGGCACGCCAAAAATGTGAGCCGCAACCGTTGCTACAAATGTTGCCCATACCCCTGACAGGGCTGCTATTGGCGAGGCAAGATAAGTTGCATAAATCATCAATAATCCTGAAAAGGTATTGTCGGTAAAAGCAATTTGTGCATATCCACTTATAACATCATCAATTAAACTCAATACTTTGTTTTTTGCGCTAAACTCTTTCCATTGATCTAATAACGGAAACTTGCAAGATGCAGTTGCTGACATTAGTTCATCTCCTCTCCGCTATCTCAAAATAGTTTTTCCTGAAAAATTACCTGTAATAGTTTGGACACTAATTGACTAGTCTTACCCTTCTGTCCTCGCTCTCGCCATCACCTCCTTTTTTCCTGGGCTCTGCCCGGTGACTTAATTTTGCAGCAGTTTCCAGGACGGAGAGACGGTATCGCCTGGAGACATAAATCCTGTCTCTCCGTCCGGACTGCTCATCCACTTTTCCTCTATTTCCAGTTAATCATGACGAAGGCCTTAAAAAGAAAGGTGAAATTTTCTGTCTCTTACCAATGCATTTCCCTGTCAAAAAATGCATGAGACTGTGCCGTCATCGCACTACTTTGGAGGTGAGCAATGGCTGTAACACCTTGGCAAATCCTTTTTCGAAGGCTTAATCATCATGATTTGACTTGGCTCCGGTTACTCCACAATCAACGAAATAAATTCTTGTTTGCTAACATCCACCAATCCCATATCTGTAGGAGCTAATTCAGGGATTGCAGGGTGAGCAATGAAGCTGAGTGTCATAAAGGGTGCAGGTAGTGTGCAGCCTGTTTCCTTGGCTGATTCGTTCATTGCTGTCAGCTGTTCAGCGATGGTATTGGCTTCAAGCTCTTCGCTGATAAGGCCGCCAATCCTCAGAGGCATGGACGCAATCACCTTGCCGTCGATAACGGTGACAAGTCCACCTTTGATGTTAGCCACTTCGTTGACAGCCACAGCCATATCCTCGTCACTTGCACCAAGAACACATACGTTCTGATGGTTGTGGGACATAGAGTAGGCAACAGCACCCTTTTTCAGTTTGAAGTTCTTTACAAAGGCTACGTTAACATTGCCATTTTTGCCATAACGTTCACAGACGGCAAATTTCATAATGTCGTTTTCCGGATCCCTCATTACCAGACCGTCTTTTACGGGCAGTACGGCAGTTTTCCACTTATTGACGATTTGATCGTCAACCAGCTCAGCAATGTTAACTGTAACTGAATCCTTGCCGGCAGGAGCAGGAACTTTAAAGGATTCGGCAGTGATGGGTTTCTTGAAATGAACTGTGTCTCTTACCCATTCCGGGTAAACTCTTTCAATTTTTGCAACGGGCATTACGTCTTTTTCGAAAACCTTTCTACCTTCGAAGTAGACGGCTTTAGGCTGGACCTTCTCGATGGATTCGCACAGAATGATATCAGCGAATCTACCGGGAGTTATGCTGCCGTAATCCTGCTCAACACGGAAATGCTTGGCAGCGTTTATCGTAGCCATGGAGATTGCTGTCATGGGATCTACGCCTAATTTAATGGCCAGGTTTACGTTATGGTTGATGTGGCCTTCTTCATTGATGTCGGTAATATGCTTATCGTCGGTGCAGAAAAAGGTGTTTTCAAAGCTGTAACCTAATTTTAAGGCGTTTTCCACAAACATTTTAAGGTTGCGTGCACCGCTGCCTTCTCTAACCATTACATGCATACCAAGACGCAGACGGTTAAGAGCTTCTTCCCATTCTACAGGTTCATGGTCATCGGTGACGCCTGCAGAAGCATATACGCTAAGCTCCTGGAAGTTGCATCCCACTGCGTGGCCGTTTACCACTTTGCCCATATTGATGGCGTCGCAAATCTTCTGAATATTGTCATCGGTACGCTGTAAAATCTTAGCCGGAGCAACCTCACCCAAAGCAACAGTTGCATCAAGGCCAAGGAGTTTCTTGGTTTCTTCGACGCCAATAACCTTGCCCGTTGTCTCCAGTCCGGGAGCGGTAGGTACCCGGGTAGGAACCTCAATGGCTATGCGGTAGGGCAGTTTATCCGCATTTTCCAGCATAACATCAATAATCTCTCCCCCGGTGACGTTGGAAATTTCCATAAAGTCCACGCACAGGGTAGTTGTCCCCTGGGGAACGATGGCTTGGGCCATAGCTTCCGGATTGATCATTGAAGATGAATAGTGCATATGACCGTCAATGAATCCCGGAAGTGCGTACAAGCCGCCACAATCTATTTCCTTCTCAGCCGT
>LFTO01000141.1:5266-5806 GCA_001513335.1 Clostridiales bacterium DTU086
CAATTCTTTTACCTTTAATGTAAATGTCTGTCTCATAGATTTCCTTTGAGCAAACGTTCACCAGTTTAACGTTTTTGAGAACCAAGTCGCAAGGAATTTTCCCTAACCCGCAGTCAATTAGTGTGTTAATTTCAGGAACAGTACGCATCTAAAAGCCTCCTTAAACCTGTACTTTGAGAGCTGATTTTAAAGACCAGACATACATTTAAGTAAGTAAGTATACCCCCCTTATCACCTCCTTCTGTTATAAACAGGAATGGCAGTAATTGCCTTTCCTTTTTCCCACTGCAAATTGTGTTCCGTCCGAAAACCTTCCTTAATTCTGATTAAATCGTTCCTTTGAATAGTCTTCATTATCTGGCAATTCATTATTCAAAAATTCCAGCCGAACCCTATTTTTTTCGGGCGGCATCCGTCGTATTTCCAAAGGATTTCTTAATAGCTAGACGGTTCCGGAACAATTTTCTTTTCTTCAATATCCTTCCGGATCTTTTCAACGTGGTTTGCCCTGGGAACGTTTGGCAGGCTGTTGATGAATTC
>LFTO01000111.1 GCA_001513335.1 Clostridiales bacterium DTU086
CAGTGATGCAGCAGCCTGTCTAGAACCGCTGTCGCCAGGACAGGATCGCCCATTAGTTCATCCCACTCACCAATGCTTTTGTTGCTTGTCAGAATCATGCTCCCTTTCTCATAGCGGGCACACACTAGCTGAAAAAACAGATTCGCTGCCAGAGGGTCAAGCGGCAGATACCCCACTTCATCCACAATCAGAAGGCGAGGCCTTAAATACACCCTCATACGCTTATCAAGACGATTCTCTTCATATGCTTTCCTCAAATCGTTGATGAGCTGCGTGAGAGAGACAAAATAGACCGGCAATCCTTGCCCAATGGCTTCCATGGCAATAGCAACAGCCAAGTGTGTCTTGCCAACTCCAGGAGGGCCCAGAAACAGCACATTTTCATGTCTTCCAATGAAGGTCAATCCTGCAAGCTCCCGGATGAGCCGTTCGTCAATTCCTGGCTGAAAGGAAAAGTCGAACTCGCTTAAGGTGCGGCGGTAGGGCAAATGCGACAATTTCATGCGCACCTCGACGTTTCGGCGTTGGCGCTCCTGGAGCTCTGCTTCCAACAGTTCATTAAGAAAAGACAAATATGTGTTTTGACTACGACTGGCGGCTTCAAGAATGGCTTCCAGCAATTGAGCGGCTTGCCACATGCCTAGCTCTTCCAGCCGGTGGCGGGCTTGTTCCAGCTCTATCATGCTCCCACCCCCGTCAGCCGTTCATACATATCCAGTGGGCGTACTTCCACGTCTTGAACCGGAATCTGGATGCCCAAAGGCTTAGGATATGCATACCCTTGGGCTGTGCCCAAGTTCGCATACTGCTGTTCACACATAACCCACATCCGCGATTGGGAATGTTTCTTGTGCTGGGCAATCAGCTCTTTCTCCCAGTAAATTTCTATGAACCCATTGATGTCCCGTACTTTCACTTCCCGTCCGCTGTACTGCCATGGTATGCCATATCGCACACCATCATAGCTCACAAATCCATCTCGGCTTGCCTTTCGGACTTCAAACCTGTACTTCGCCAGACGATCCGCAGGCGGAAGTGTTCCAAGCTGCTCCTCAACCAACCGATCGATGGGTCTTTCTCCGGTCGTCCCGTGAATACGTCGGTTCTGTTCATCGCACCACTGTCTCGCTTGACGATTCAGGTCCTCCACATCCGTGAATCGTCTGCCCGGCATGAAATTTTGTTCTATGAACCGGACCGTCCGTTCCACCTTGCCTTTTGTCTGTGGCCGCCTCACGCGACAGACTTTGGGAACCATACCAACCGTTGCGGCAAAGTCTTCAAACAGCGGATGCCAACGGGGCTTTCGATTATCCCCCATGCCCAGTATGACCGTTTTCATTTGGTCGGTCAGCATTGTTTTCGGAACTCCGCCGAAGTACTCCAACGCGTTTACCATGCAACGTAAAAAGCTGTGAATGTCACATCGTTTTGTAAATTCGATGTACATAGCGCGAGAGTAGCCCAGTACCATCGCAAACACCGGAATCTTTCTCACTACACCGTTCAGATCTATGTACTCGCATATCTTCCAGTCTACCTGTGCTTGATAACCAGGTTTTGTTTCGTATCGCTGTACTGCCGGAATCTGCTTTGGCGGCCTGTGCGGCTTCACATAGTCCTTAATGAGTGTGATGCCCCCAGTATAACCCCGTTCTCTCAACAGATGCTTCAACACTTCGCAGTTGAAAATCCCCTGGGCCATATACTCATCCAGAAGAGGCTTAAAGGGATCGAGTTTAGAACCTCTTTTTTTGCCATATCGAGGCTCTGGAATTCCGTTGGCGCGCAAATATTTGCGTACGGTATTTCGGGAGTGTCCCGTAATTCGGGCAATTTCTCGAATACTCTTGCCACTTGCGTAAAGTTCATGTAATCTTATCACAGTCCCACTCCTTAGCATATTTTTCCCCCTGAATCTTTTTGGCTATTGCTTCAGAGGGATATATTCTACAGGGGTGGGTCATTTTCTTTTCGGCGTTCCCGGGTCAATTATATCCCGGCGGTGACATGTAAGTCCAGTAAAATTTCCTTTGAGGCATAAAACGTTAAAAAATTTATTATTGTATTCTATATTTCTCAAACGCTTTTTCTGCATC
>LFTO01000204.1 GCA_001513335.1 Clostridiales bacterium DTU086
AAAAAAGTTGACGTAGTAACAACAGGTACTTTTGGCCCCATGTGTTCTTCGGGAGCATTCCTCAATTTTGGTCACAGCGACCCTCCTATCAGGATGAATAAGATTTGGTTGAATGGGGTACCTGCCAGTGGAGGGCTTGCGGCTGTTGATACCTATATTGGAGCCACGGAGGAAGCTGAACGCAACGGAAAATCTTACGGAGGGGCCCATGTAATTGAGGACTTGATTGCCGGCAAAAAGGTGTTTTTAAAGGCTTACGGGAGCGGCAGCGACTGTTACCCAAACCGGGAAGTACAGGGGTACATTGATATTAACAATCTTAATGAAGCATTTCTCTTCAACCCCAGAAATGCGTACCAAAATTACGGGGCAGCAACTAACTCTTCCGAGAGGATATTATATACGTATATGGGAGTTCTTCTACCCAGATTTGGCAATGCCACCTATTCTACTTCAGGCCAGTTAAGCCCTTTGCTGAATGACCCTGAATACAGGACCATTGGGATTGGTACACCCATATTTCTGGGAGGTGCCAGGGGCTGCGTTGCCTGGTACGGCACACAGCACAAATCTCAAGTAGACCGGGGTGAAAACGGGGTGCCTATTGGCGCAGGGGCTACATTAAGCCTTATCGGCGATATGAAGGAAATGAGTCCCGATTACATTAAAGCAGCTGTATTTCACAATTACGGAATTTCCCTGTTTGTAGGGGTGGGAGTGCCAATTCCCATTTTAGATGAGGAAATGGTAGTTAATGCCTCAGTAGAAGACAAGAATATTTTTACTTTGCTCTTCGACTACAGCGTTCAAAGGAGAGATAAGCCTGTACTGGCTAAGGTGAATTACGGGGAATTGAGGTCAGGGGAGATTGTTGTAAACGGAAAACGAATTCCCACCGCTCCTCTTTCCAGCTTGTATAAGGCACGGGAGATTGCCAGGGAGCTCAAGGAATGGATTAAGGCCGGGGACTTTCTGCTGAACCCCCCGGTCCAGCCTCTGCCCAAGAAGAAAAAAGTCAATCCCTTAATCCTGAGTGAGGAGGAGTAACAAGATGAAAAAGATGCGTTTCATACTGGAGTTTCCTCCGGAATGTTCAGATAAGCCTTTCACGTACCACCTGGTTAAGGACTATGACCTGCGCATAAATATTCTCAGGGGAACCATAACCGCAGGGAAAGAAGGGAAACTGCTGGTGGAGGTTGAGGCAGAAGAGGAAAATATTCAAAACGGGCTGGACTTTTTGAGTAGGGAAGGCATCAGCATTAAGCCTATGAGCCAGCAGGTTGTTTTGGATCAGGAAAAATGTATTCACTGCGGTGCTTG
>LFTO01000064.1 GCA_001513335.1 Clostridiales bacterium DTU086
TCCGGCTTCCTGACCTGGCGCAGTTTCTTTATCTTTCCGTCTCCGCTGACATAAGTCCCCGAAACTTCCAGGGGAGTAGAAGCAGGCAGCACTACATCAGCCAGTTCTGCAGTGGGAGTCATGAATGGTGTAGATACTACCAGCAGCTCCAATGCCCGGAGACTATCGCCTTTTACGCTGCCGGACCCAACAGGATCTTCACCGAATATGAAGGCCCCTTTGATTTTTCCCTCCTGCAGCTTTGAACCAAGCTGCATATGGCAGAGATGTATCCCGGCATGGCTGATGCCGCAGGCATTGCCCCCCGGCGTTACCAATACCATCCCGTTGCGGGGGACACCTATCTTACCTGTTATCAAACCCAGGTCGGCCAGCAGTTGAACCCCGGGTACATTAACCAGGTTTCCGTCAATTAAAATCATGGCGTTCCTTGCCCGGGCATAGAGCTCGGCAACTGAAGAGGAATTTTCCCCCGGCTCGATTCCCGCCAGAGAGTCCTTAAACTCTTCAAAACCTTCAACATGTGCATCAATAAATCCACCGGCAGTAAGTCCCTTTTTAATTACCGCTGCCAGTACTTCCTTTAACAGGCCGCTGATGTTGTCTGCAAATACTTTCAAAGCTGCCAGGTCATCCACCAGGGTTTCTTCCGGGCTGATGACTGCCAATGCAGCACCCTCTTTTACTGCCTCCCTTACCTTTACTGCCGCCATCTGGCTTTCGTTAAAGGAACCCACCATAAGAATCAGGTCGGTGCTTAAAACCTCATCCATACTGTTAGTTGATATCCCGTCACCAAAAACATCTATTAACCCCCTGGCAGGGTTACGGGAAAAAGTAGCTATATTATCCGTACCCAGGGCAATCCTGCCTAAACACCCGGCAGCATGGGCTTCTTCCATGGTATAAGCTGGAGACACAAAAACTGCCAGGGCAGAACCATTATTTCTTATTCTGATACCTTGGGCTTTTTGGACCGCATAGAGCAGGGCATCCTGCCAGCCGGCCTCAACCAACTTACCGTCCCGGCGCACCAGGGGCCGGGTCAAACGCTCCCTGTTATAAGCCTCAAAGGCAAATCTGCCCTTGCTGCACAGGTTTCCTCCTTCTGCCGGAACACATCTAATCACCCTGCCGCCACGGGTATTGACTACTCTTTCACACTCCAGGCTGCAGAAGGAACATACCGTTGGTGTTTCCTCCAGCTCCAGAGGCACATTCTTGCCTGTGGTGCTGCGCTCCGTTAAAGCCCCTGTAGGACACACTGCAATACACTGACCGCAGGAGACACAGCCTGTATCCTTCAAGGGCAGGTTGAACTCCGGACATACAATGCTGTCAAAGCCCCGGTTCACCAATCCTAATGCCGTTACGCCCATTACTTCTTCACATGTGCGCACACACAATCCGCAGAGTATGCATTTTTCGGAATCCCGTTCCATAAAGGGGTGCTCTTCCTTTAAAACCTCACCGTGTTTTGCTCCCTCTATCCTCTCCGGCTGGACACTATACTCGTTGGCATACTTGATCAGCCTGCACTCAAAATAGTCCAGGCACCCGCACTCAAGACAGCGGTTTCCTTCGGCCCTGGCATCCTCTTCTACCATAGGAAAGTTTACCTGACAGAAATTGTTTTTTCTGTCCTGAGGAGCCACAACAGGCGCAGACCGGCGGGGCTCCTTGTCAATATGGCTATACGATTCCTCCGTTACACCGGTTTTCTCAACCAGGAAAGGCTCTTCATGCCTGTACTCCTGCCCTGCCAGGTATGCATTTATAGAATCAGCTGCCTGGCGGCCTTGAGCTATAGCTTCAATGGCAATTCCCGGACCGGTAACACAATCACCTCCGGCAAATACGCCGTTTATACTCGTCATTAGAGAACCAGGATCCACCAAAATATTATCCCATTTGTCAACGCCTACTATGGACAAAGCTTCCGGCACAACCTGCTGCCCAATAGCGGCGATAACATTGTCCACCGGCAGGAACTCCTCTTCCCCGGTGGGGACAGGCCTGCGACGCCCCGAAGCATCAGGTTCCCCCAGGGTCATTTTGTCAAGGCGAATCCCGGAAACCCTTTCGTTTTCAGCAACAATCTCTTTGGGGGACACCTGGAATTTGAAAATTACCCCTTCTTCTTCCGCCTCTTGTATTTCAATATCTTCCGCCGGCATTTCCGCCCTGCTCCTGCGGTAGAGACAATAAACCTCAGAAGCACCTAATCTTATTGCAGTGCGCACTGCATCCATGGCTGTATTGCCGCCGCCTACTACCGCTATCCGCCGGCCTATTTCCACCTTTCCGTTAAGGGCAATTTCTCTCAAGAAATCGATTCCGCCGTAAACACCAGGTGTATCCTCGCCCTGGACTCTCATCCTGGAACTGCGCCAGGCTCCGATAGCGATAAAGACAGCATCATTGTTTTCTCTCAAGTATTCTAAACTGATGTCAGTCCCCACCCTGATGGAATAGACAAACTCTACCCCCAGTTGGGCTATAAGATCTATTTCCTTATCCAGTATCTCCTTAGGCAGGCGGTACTGGGGTATCCCGTAGCGCAGCATTCCCCCAGGCTCAGGCATGGCATCATAAACGGTAACCTGGTGCCCGTTTAGGACCAGATAATAAGCTGCAGTGAGTCCCGCAGGACCGGAACCGATTACAGCCACCCTTTTTCCCGTAGCCGGCTTTACTTCCGGCACATAAGGATCACCGCATGCCAAATCCCAGTCCCCAACGAAATACTTCAAAGCGGCAATGGAAACCGGTTCCTCTACCAGCTGCCTGCGACACTCATCTTCACAGGGGTGGGGGCAGATGAGTCCGATACTGGCCGGGATAGGGATTTTTTCCTTGATTAAGGCAACAGCTTCCCGGTACTGGCCATTGGCAATTAGACCGGCGTACCCTTGGCAGTCGGTATTGGCCGGACAGGCTTTAACACACGGGGGCCGGCAGTCGCCGGAATGATCCGACAAGAGCAGTTCCAGGGTTATTTTTCTGGACTGGCGTACCCTTGCAGTATTGGTAGAAACGATCATATCCGGGGCCACTTCAGTGGAACAAGCCCGGATGAGTTTCCTGCTCCCTTTAACTTCTACAACGCAAATCCCGCAGGAACCATATATCTTTACCCGGTCGTCATGACAAAGTGTTGGTATCTCAATCTTATTTGCCCGGGCCACTTCCA
>LFTO01000139.1 GCA_001513335.1 Clostridiales bacterium DTU086
TTTTTCTATTGTGTTTTTTTGCCAGTATGCTAAAATATTAGCAACAACCTAATATTGTTACTTTTCTGATAAAGGCAAACCTGTCGAAAGGCAGGGACGCAAAACCACGAGTCTACGGTTGAAAAACTATGATAGTCGGGTTGCCGGTTAAGGATAAACGAAATGCTTTTTTGGCATAACTTCCTTATTGGACAGCCCAATAAGGATTTTTTGTTTATCCGAAAAAAATACAAGTGCCATCGTTTGCCGGTAAGCGGTTGTTTCGCTTAACCCTCAAACAGCACTTGAAAAAGGCAAACCTGTTGAAATGCAGGGACGCAAAGCCACGAGTCTACAGCCCGGAAACGGGCCATGATAGTCGGGCTGCCAAGTAAAGCTTCCATGGACTGACTGGAAAGGCTGGGTGAGGAGAATGTCCAGGCAGCGGTGGTTTAGTTTTTATTCCACCATTATTATCAGCGTATTTTTAACTTTCATTATGGCTGTGCCTGCCGTAGCTGCTGAAGGCACTCCGGGTGTCAATATCCTGCAGGCAGATAAGGGGGCTGTTACCTTAAGCTATTCCCTGAGCCAGGGAAAGAAGTTCAAGGTAATGGTAGAGAAGAACGGTAAGAGCCTCTATTACAATCTCAACGGGAGTTCAGGTTCCGAGACTTTCCCCCTCCAGATGGGGAACGGGACGTATACCGTTGCGGTCCTGGAAAACGTTTCGGGAAATCAATACCGCTACCTGGCAAAGGAAACCGTAAATTTGGAGGATGCTTCAGGGGTTTACCTCCAATCAGTCCAGCTTATTGATTGGGATTATAATGATCCCGCAATTAAAAAAGCCCAGGAGCTGGTCCAGGGGAAGAAAAGTGACGCCGAGAAACTGGACGCCATCTACCGGTACATAGTATCAAACTTCACCTATGATTACGGAAAATTGGACAAGCTTCCGTCAAATTACCTCCCCAACATTAACAGCACTTTCAAGAGCCGGAAAGGAATCTGCTACGACTTCAGCTCGCTGTTTGCGGCCATGCTGCGCAGTGTGGACATCCCTGCCAAGCTGGTAAAGGGCTACGGGGATAATGTGGAAGGATACCATGCCTGGAACGAAGTTTGCGTTGACGGGAAATGGAAGGTTATCGACATTTCTTATGATATCCAGATGCGGGAGAACTCCCGTCTGTTTGCAATGTATAAAAACAGCAGCCAGTATGACAAGGTAAGCGAGTTCTAGCATATTAGGGTGAACCTCTCCTGTAATAATATATTTTCTCACCTCTCGATGGCTGGGACACAGACTGAACCTCAACCTAAGGAAAAGGGGGATACATCCGGTATCCCCCTTTCCCTGTCCGGTCAATTCCCGTTGTGTTCAAAAGTAATTGTCTGGCTTTCGTCTTTTTCTTTCCTGGTGGTGAAAATGTTTGCATGCCGGGAACTTTCCTAACCTGTTCAAGGGATGGCTGCGCTCTCCTTATAATCCCTAAAATATCTCAAAAAAATTGAAAACTTCTCTCTTTCCCTGTTGAATGTTTATGCGAAAAAATGTATAATTATTTGCATTAGGTGCAACAATAATAATTTTGCTGTTGGAGGTTTTTCTATGATCAGGGCATCCATTATTGGAGCAACAGGCTATACCGGAGCGGAATTGGTCCGGCTGCTGTACGGCCATGATGCAGTTGAGCTGTCCATTCTGTCTTCCCGCAGTTCTGCAGGGGAAGATATTGCTGACATATATCCCAGCTTGAGACATTGTGTCACACATATTCTTGAAGAACAGGATATAGAAAAAATAGTGAAAAACTCTGACGTAATTTTTATCTGCCTTCCCCACGGCCATGCTGTTGCCGCTGCTGCCAAAGCATATGGAGCCGGCACTAAGGTAATCGACCTGGGGGCTGACTTCCGATTGAAGGACCCTTCTGTTTACAGGCAGTGGTACGGTGTTGAACACCTGCATCCGGAACTGTTGGATATTGCTGTATACGGGCTCCCTGAGATTTACCGCAGTGAGATAGAGGAAGCCCGGATTGTTGCCAATCCAGGCTGTTATCCTACAAGCATTATCCTGGGAATGGCACCTCTTGTACAGGAAGGGCTGGTAAAGCCCGGGACCATTATCGCTGACAGCAAGTCAGGGGTTTCCGGAGCGGGAAAGACAGCTTCCGACAAGACGCATTTTGTAAACTGTAATGAAAATATCAACGCCTATGGTGTTTCAGGTCACCGGCACAGGCCGGAAATTGAGCAGGAACTGGGGTTTCTGGCAGGTGAGAGGTTGCGGGTATCCTTTACCCCTCATTTAATGCCGATTACAAGAGGCATTCTAAGCACTGTCTATGCTGATCTCACAGAGGATATTACGGAGGAGCAGGTGCGGGAATTATATGCTGATGTTTACGCGGATGCTCAATTTGTGAGAATCCTTGCTCCGGGGATCTGGCCCCACACCAGGTGGGTTTACGGGTCCAACTTCTGCGA
>LFTO01000068.1:0-1700 GCA_001513335.1 Clostridiales bacterium DTU086
CTTGACACCGTTGCGGTGCCAAAGGACCGGAAACGCTCCAGGACCTGGCAATCCGCCTTTTAGATCCCCGGGGCCACCGGCCGCTGCACTTTCCTCTCTATTTTATCCCCTGCTGACTAAAGCAGGGAGTTTTTCCCCTTTCTATCCCTTCCGGACTTAACATCCCAAATGAAACCCGGTCATACTTATGAGCTTATTAAATCTCGGGCAATTCTGGCATTCCTTGCTGCAAGGGCAGTCATTTCCGCAACCCCGGGTGACATCTGTTGGGAAATTTCCTCCCTTTTTGCCAGCCACGCGGCAAGCCTGGATGGGAGCAGGCTGTCTTTGACAATATCATCTAAATTAACGGAATAATCTGCAATCCCTGCCCTTTCCATAAAACATTTTACCTTAGGGTCATAAATTAGACCAAAAGCCGGAATACATGACAAAGCGCTTAAAATTACTGCATGGAGCCGCATAGCAATTACCGCGTCCATCTCTTTCAGCATTGCGGCCACCTGCTCCGGCGTATGCTTCCCCCCCACAATACAATCTTCTCCTGTACCAAGGCTCTCCAGCACCAGGCGGGACACCCCTTCATCACACCCATACTGGAAAGGAAAGAAGATGTACTGCACCGGAAACTGCCTGCGCAGGTCCCGTAAAGCATTTACCAGCACAGGGAGGTACTGTTCCTCTCCCTCCCAAGACCGCAGGGAAACAGCAACTTTCAGCTTGTCCCCTGACAAAGAAACTCCGGCCTTTTCCAGAAGGCTGTGTCCATGGGAGGTAATTACAATCCCCAGGGCAGGGTCAGCAGTAACTTCCACCGGAACCTGGTTTACCCCCAATTCCTGAAGCAGAATCCGTGACTCCTCGTCCCTTACGGTAATATAGCGCACCCTGTTGGATATCCGGCGCACAAGGTTTTTTGCTTTTACAGTTCTTAAAGGGCCTATACCCTGGCCGTAATACATTACAGGAGTACCGGCAGCCATTGCCAGCCCGGCACGACTCAGCCAATAAGGGACAACACGGGAAGTGTAGTCCTGGAGGAGGCCGCCTCCCCCTAAAATAAAGAGTTGGCTGCGGCGCATACAGCGGAAAACGGAAGCCAGGCCCTTAGTCCGGCGCCCGCAGTAAATACTGTCAACACCGTGCAGCCCTCTTGTCTCTTCCGGGTTGCGGCTCAAAACGGTAATGTCTTTGATTCCCTCACTCTTCAGGGCTGAGATCATTCCCGAGAGGATTGCCTCATCCCCCGTATTCCCCGCCCCGTAATACCCTGCAATCAGGACCCCTTTCCTCACCCTGGTCACCTCTTTTGCAGCGCCTTGGAATACACAGCCAATGTCCCGGATACAAAGGCCGGGTGCGAAAAATATTCCTCAAGGGCTGTCTGCCCCCTGCGGGCCATTTGATTTCTCAAATCGACGTTTTCAAGGAGGAACCTTACTTTCCGGGTATATTCGCCAACATCATCCACATCAACTGTCAAGCCGTTTCCGGCAAGGTGGATAACCTCAGGCATACCCCCGACACTGCTGACAATCGCAGGAGTCCCTGCAGCCATTGCCTCCAAAAGGGTAATGGGCAGTCCCTCCATCCTGGAAGTAAGGATAAATACATCTGCCTCGGACAGGAGGCGGAAAATATCATTCCTGAATCCTAAAAAACTCACACAATCATCCAGCCCTAAAGCTTTCGATTTCTTC
>LFTO01000068.1:1807-2932 GCA_001513335.1 Clostridiales bacterium DTU086
AATCTGAGTAATCCTGTATAAAATCGGGGGTAATCCCGTTATAAACAACGTCTATTTTTTCACTGTAAATACCGTCCCTTTCCAGCTCCTCCTTAAGGGAACCGGCAACGGCTATAAACCTGGAAGAATACCTGCGGGTGGCCTTCTCAATCCGGTGATAAAGGAGCTTTTTCAAGGGGTGGGAGTAATCCTGGTAAACGGAGCTGTGGACCGTGGTCACCACAGTTACACCGGCACCCTTTGCCGCCAGCCTGCCCACAAAGTTGCCCCTCACCCCGTGGGTATGAACCAGATCCGGACACCGCTCCTTAATGTGCCTTTTCAGATAACTGACTGCCCTCAGGTCAAAAATGTTCCCCATGGGCAGGACAGTCACCGGTATTTCGTGCTCACGGGCTGAAGCAGATACCGCATCCTCAAGAAAACACACGATTTCAGCGGTATGCCCCCTTTCAATCAGCCCCCTGCAGAGCTGGATTATATATTTACGGGAACCGCCTTTTTCACCGCCGCCGATAACCTGAATTACCTTCATTCCCGTTTACAGCCTTCTTTCTTTTTCCTGGGCAGAAACGCAAAGAGAATACCAACAAAGGTATAGAAAAAGATTGCGTTAGCCAGGCCTTCAAAGATGCTGGCAGTTACATTCTGCACCCCCATGGTGATAATCACACCGGCTATCCCCAGGGCAAAAATTCGCCTATTCTCCGTTTCCCCCCGGGAGTAAAGCTTGTGGGCCAAAAGGAACAGGGCAAGCAGCAGGGCAAGGAAAGCCAGCATCCCGGGAATCCCGATCTCGGCGCCAAATTTCAGGTAGTGGTTGTCAACCCAGGTAGAAAAGGGGATATTGTGCCGTAGGGGCACGGAGTCGCCAAAGGTACCCAGTCCCACACCCACCAGGGGGCTCTCCTTGATCTTTTCCAGGGCAGTGCCCCAGAAGGCCAGCCTGCCGTATTCAGCACTCATCTGATAGTAGGTTGGGTCAAGAAGGTTGCTGAAACGGGCAATCACGCTGGAAGGCATAATAAATGGCGTCAGGGCACCCAGCACCGGAACAGCCAGGAGCCACTTTTTATTATATACAAAGATAAAATAGAGCATCATAGCTACAAAAGCTATCCAGGC
>LFTO01000032.1 GCA_001513335.1 Clostridiales bacterium DTU086
GGTCGAAAGGTTTGACAATGTAATCATCAGCCCCCAAGCCAAGCCCGCGGATCTTATCGGCGGACTCTGTGCGAGCCGTTACCATAAGGATAGGAATATCGGTTTTGTCTCTTATTTGCCTGCATATATGATAGCCGTCTTGGCCGGGCAGCATCAGGTCCAGCAAAACCAGGTCATAGCCGCCTCCAATAAGAGCCGTCAACGCCTGTTTTCCATTCGCTATAACTTCTGTTTCAAAGCCGTTTATTTCCAAATAGTCCTTTTCCAGCATTGCGATTTCGGCATCGTCTTCAATGATAAGTATTTTCTTCAAAGGATTTCCTCCTTTTCGCTGGGCAGGGAAATATCGATTTGCAGCCCGTTATCGTTTTTAGCCGTAACAGATCCGCTATGGGCTTCCACGATATATTTTACAATGTACAGCCCCAGGCCGCTTCCTTCGCCCCTTTTTGCGCTGCGAGCTTCGTCGCCCCGCCAAAACCGCTCAAATAAATAGGGAAGGTGCTCTTCCGGCACGCCCTGACCGTTATCGGTAAACAGCAGGTGTTCCATTCCGCCCTCATACCAAACGGAAATACTCAAAGAAAGGGACTCACCACTTGCATACTTAATCGCATTTTCTGTGAGGTTAAGCAATACCCGGCGCATCTGCTCTGGGTCGATTTCCACGGGGTGGGGCACAGATGTTATATTCAGAGTCATTTTTATGTTTTTATGATCAAACTCATCCTGCATATCCTCCGCAAACCTGCGGACAAAATCTCCTAAATCTTCCCGCACAAGAGAAAGGGGCAGATTACCTGTTTCAAGATTTGAGAAGTAAAAGAGCTTCTGCAAAAGCTCATCCATATCACAGGCTTTTTCGTATGCTATGGAAAGATATTGCTCCCGTTTTCCCGGGGTATTGGCCACACCATCAAGCAAACCTTTGATATAGCCTTTGACAGAGGTCAGGGGGGTCCTTAAGTCGTGAGAGATTCCGGTGATCAGGTCCGTCCTGGCTCTTTCGTAAGCAGCGTTTTTCTCCCGTTCTTTCAAAAGATGCTCCTGCATGTGGTTAAACGCTATGCAGACAGCTTCGAACTCGTCTTTTCCCGAATACACTATCGGTTGGGAAAAATCGCCGTTTTCAATCCGCTTAGCCCCATCCGACAAAGCATTCAATGGTTGAAGGATGCGCCACGCCATTTTGCGGGTGAATAGCTGGCCGAGCAGCAGGATAACCGCAATGACCAACAGGCCGGATATCAGAAAGGACTTCAGAAAGCCGTTGGAAACATGCGAGATATCACTACTGCCTCCAACGGCAAATATTGAATATTCCCCGTCAGCCACACCAACAAAGGTCAAATCTTGATTTTCACCCGCCAGTATGTTTTGGTCAAGTTCCAGCGTCTTGAGACTGTTTATGATGCGGCCCTGTGAATCATTCAATGTGGAAAAGACTGTGTCATCGCCCTCCAGTACAAGCAGCTTGTAACCGAATGGGTCAAGGCGGGCATTTAGTGTATCCCAATCTTTCGTTGAAACGTCAAAATCGCGGAGTATTTCCCCTGCGTAAAAAACGTTTTTATCCAAAACCTCCTTGCCAGGATCATCAGGGAACAAGAAGATTATTAGACTCAGAACGGCAAGCAGGAAAACAAGGGAAAGAAGCACCAAAAAAGCGCTGGAAATCATAATGCGGTTGATTATCTTCAAGCCATCACTTCCTGCGCAACAAGGTTCTAACCAAAAATTATATCAGACGTTTATAAACCGGCAGAGTGGAAATTCTAAACTTTTTCTAAATAGAACAGTGTGCAGCTTCTAAATAGTGCCAGAACGCGCCATTCCACAAAGTCTCGCGTCAAAGGCAAAATTTGCTCCCGAAACGGCAAAAAGCCCTTGGAAACAAGGACCTTTCAAAAACCGTTATTTGTGAA
>LFTO01000150.1:0-1601 GCA_001513335.1 Clostridiales bacterium DTU086
TGTCAACCAAATATGAAGCCTGGTTTCAGGGAAAGGAACCAGGCTTGTAATATAATTTTATTGAAAACAGCAAATCGCCTTACATGGTTTGTCATTGTAATTCCTCCTTTGTATCAGAGGTTATTTTTTGAAAATAGCCTCTCTGGAGTGCAATCAGTCCTGGTTGCACTCACTTTTTTTCCTGGCGTAACAATTCTGAAGCCGGGCTTCAGGGAACAAGAGGCGGTTTCTTGGCAACATTGTGTTAAGGCAAAGAAAGGGGGATTTAAAATGAAAACATTTGTTATCGGTGACGTCCACGGCTGCTGTGAGAAACTTAACAATCTTTTGGGTAAAATTGAACCCGACTTAAAGCGGGACAGGCTGGTAATGCTTGGGGATTATATTGACAGGGGTCCGGACAGCTGTGGTGTCTTACACACAATTGTGAAATTGCAGCAGGACTTTGGAAAGGAACATGTAGTCCTCCTGCGAGGGAACCATGAACAAATGGCAGTCGACTTCTTCCGCAGGGGAGATACATGTTTTCTCTGGAACGGAGGGGAAGAAACTCTGAAAAGCTTTGCCCGGAATAACGAGGACCTGGAAAGATATATCGATTTCTTTGAGGATCTTCCTTTTTTCTTCGAAGACGATCACTTCATTTATGTCCATGGAGGGATACAGCCTGGCGTTCCTCTTCCGGAACAGAGTGAACATGATTTACTGTGGCTACGGGAAAAATTCATTTTCAGTCCGGAAAGAGAAGAAAAGACCGTTGTTTTTGGCCACACTCCCACATTTTTGATACACGGAAAATATGAGCCCTTTGTGTCGACAGGACGGATTGGAATGGACACCGGATGTGTTTATGGAGGATATTTGAGCGCCATTGAGATACAGGAGGGGAGAATTGTTTCCATTTTCAGGGCAGGACACCGATCTGCCGCTTAATCAAGGGGCAAATAGCTAAAAAGCAGGTTGTATTTAACCTGCTTTTTTGGATCGCTTTTGGCTGGAGATGCCCGCAACACTTTTTCATAACCAGATTGTATCTTTTGCCATGGCCTGGGTGCCCAGGGCGTTCCAGTGGTTCTCAAGTTCGTTTATTTCAATTAAGGCGGCAGTCTTATCCCTTGCCTGGATGGCGCCCCTGATCCGGGAAATCCTGATATTTATCTGGTGAACTTCATTTCTGTTTACGCCGTACTGTATCCTTGTAAGAACCCTGTTCCATGATGCCTGGAGTTTATCCAGGTCTGAGCCGGCTGCCTCCCAGTCCTCGTTATTAATGTCCTCCTTGAGCAGCTGCAGGCAGCGGGGAAAATCATCCGTATCTTCCACAGGTTTTTTCAGGTACTGCCCGCCGTTGAGAAAAAGGACAACAGCGGCAAGAGTAAGGACAGGTATGATATAGAGGACTATTCTTCTCAGTTTTGATTCGTCCATCCCGTACACCCCTTAATTTGGACCTTGATAGTCGCGCATATCTGATCAATCTTCTGCAGATTAGCTGTGTTAATCAGTGTAAGGTTTCCCGAAGTATCCAGGACAGCCCTTTTCCGGACTGTTTCAAATCAATTGTCCTGGAAACAATGCCTTATGAGAAGTATCTGTAAGGG
>LFTO01000150.1:1697-3358 GCA_001513335.1 Clostridiales bacterium DTU086
GCCCTGGCGCCGATGAAGTCGTCAGGAACCACTCCGATAGGCCACCCGGTGCCGGTGGTTTCCAGATAAAAATACTTTTTGTTTCCCACCTGGTAATAGGTGCCGTACATATTTTCACCGCCCAGGACACCTGCTGCGGCATGCCCCTCTTCCGGCATGATAATCAGAGCCGACCCGTACCCCAGCTCCTTCAGGAGAACAGCAATCAGCAGGGCTGTGTCCTCACAGTCTCCCTTCCTCTCCAACAGCGTTTCAATGGGGTAGCGGGTATAGTCATCATAAGGGGTTGAAACTGAGTCGCTGATGTAGGGAAATGCCTGTACAAAGGAGACAACGAAATCGACTACCCTGTCTCCCTTAATGCCTTCCTTTTCGGCTAACTCCTTTAACCGTTTAACCAGCGTTTTCAGGATCTTTTCCCCGTCAGGGTCGTAAGAATAAATATAAGTGCTCAAGTGGGCATAATTGCTTGCCAGTCTTGGGTGGGGCTTATTCCTGTAGTAGCTCAATATGGACTGGTATTCATATTCCGTTAAATTCACCGGCCCGAAGCGGTACGTTTTACCCCCGTACCGCCAGGTATATAAAATAGTCCGCATTTTGCCGGTGATGATAACTACCCTTTGCCTTGCCTTATCCCAGTGGACCTGGGCTCCCAGTGCTTCGGAAACAAACCTTATGGGAACCATAGTCCGGCCCCGGATAATTCTCGGGGGGACATCCAGGGAAACGGGTTTCCCGTTCTTTAATGTAGATCCTCCGATATTAATCTCAATTGTTGTGTTTCCCCTATGGGCAATTATCTTTCCGGTATCGCCGTACCATTGGACCTCAGCGCCCAATGCTTCAAAAATTCCCCGGAAAGGAACCAAAACTCTTCCGTTAATGATTGCCGGTTTAGTGTCGAATACAAGGCTCTTCCCGTCTATAACAACCTCCGAAGCTTGAGCTACCCCACCAAAACAAAGCATCATTGCAACCAGGACTAAGCAGAAAATGAGCTTTCTTTTCATGAAGGCACCTCCTAGCAGAACCCTGTTTTATGAATATTCACTGCCTGCCGGCGTTTTCCTGCAGGCACAATAACAGCCGTTCACCGGGGGTGAGAGGATCGAAAAATCCGGCCCGCCTAATGAATCCTGCTGTTTCCTCCCCTGCTTTTAGCAGGGAACATTAAGGCCCCCTGCACAACAGCCTTTTCGGGGGTTACAGCAAAAAACAGCAAAGGCAAAGCCTTGGAACGCTTTTGCTTATAACATACTGCGGTGCCTGCGGTACAATTGCGGGGGCCATGCGGCTTCCGGCAAAAGCCGTTTCGGGAAGATAGGGCAAAATTTTTCCGCATAGGGCTGGCATGCAAGGGTCAAGCTCATTCAGGCACAATAAAAAACCGGTGGAACGCCTGTAAGGGTCACCGGTATTGATACAAAAGGCGGCAGGTTCTCTGCCCACGGAAGGCATCTTTCCGGAGGAATTTTTCAGCAGCCTTTATTTATCTACTCTCGCACAACGAGGACATCTCCGGACTTTGCACAGACACTGTTAATGCAAGCCACTACATAGACCCGGCCGAGGGTACCCCGGGGCACCTGCCAGAGCACTTCTGCAACTCCGGTGGTGGCACTGGGGCAGTCAATACCAATGAGCCGTGCCAGTTCACA
>LFTO01000235.1 GCA_001513335.1 Clostridiales bacterium DTU086
TTAAGTCCGCCTCAAAGCAGTCCACACCTGTATTGGCCTCTGTTCCCACTACCCAGCAGCCTTGTGTTTTCAAAAAATCAAGGGCTGCCGCAATATTGCCCTGGGCAATAGGCACATATTCCACAGCACCGGCAGATACTTTAACAACACTGGGGGTCACGGCAACGGCTCTGTTTTTGGGTATAATTATACCATGTATACCTACCGCTTCTGCAGTTCTTATTATGGA
Source organism: Clostridiales bacterium DTU086 (assembly GCA_001513335.1). Taxonomy (GTDB): domain Bacteria; phylum Bacillota; class DTU086; order DTU086; family DTU086; genus DTU086. The sequence goes on from LFTO01000235.1 coordinate 230, forward strand.
GCCAAAATTTTGGGGATCCTGAATCTGGTCAAGGGCTAATACAAAGGGCGGTTCACCTTTACTAACCGCCGCCTGGAGAATATCATCAACCTCTACATAGGCTTTGGGTTCCCCTAGGGCAACAACGCCCTGCTCCGAACCTGTTACCGACATCTTTTCCAAGTCCTGCCGGGGCACATACCGGATTTTGACGCTGCGCTGTTCCGCTTTCTTTTTTATTTCTCCAAGGGTTGTCCCTTTTGTGCCTTCAGCTATGTAGACAGTTTTTATTTTCCTGCCGGCCTTTAGGGCTTCAAGGACCGGCTGCCTGCCTTCAATAGTTACTTCCTTCACCAGGGAGGTACCCCCTTCTTAAAAATCATTCCTGCTTCCACTTTCCGCAGCTCATTTCGCCCTCCGGACAAATCCCCTCTGCTTCACAGGGAGGGCCTGCATGAGCAAATAGGCCGGGTGCCACTTCCCGTACTTGGTCCAGCATTTTGTAAGCCAGTTCCCGAATTTCCCACTGGGCACGATTGCAGCAGCGGTGGCTGAAAAAATTCAGCAGGGAACGGGCATTAAAGGTACACACGATTTTAGTCTCACAGGCGTTGGGAAGCACATACCTGGCATCCTCTTTAGGAACCAGACTGTTCAAAGTAGTGTAGGCTTCCCTTATCTGCCCCATCAGTTCATTAAAGAGAGCAGCAGCTTCAGGGCTACTGGCAATGCTGGGGGGCATGATATACTCAAAAGCTTCTTCCGAGACGTATCTCTGCGACTGCTGTGAATAAGAGGCTATCCTGTGTCTTACCAGTTGGTGCGTTAACGCCCTGCTTACCCCTTCAATGGCAAAAGTAAAACTTGCATGCTCAAAAGTGCTCAAATGACCCATTTCCGCAATGCGATCCAAAAGGGAATCTACCGTGTCCTGACTCATTTTTTCCTTGAGTTCTGCAGCATGTGTCTGTGAATAGCACAGACGGGCCGCCGCCGCCACGGNNNNCCCTCCAGTTTACCCAGTATTTCACTGAGGCGCTCCACCTGGCCTCCCAGGTACAGGAAACCGATGAGGCTTTCGAAGGCGGTGCTGTAGCGGTAATCCATCATGGCCGCATTTTTGGGGATATGGCCTGCCTTGCTGTTCCTTCCCCGCCTGACAATATCCCGCTCTTCATCAGTTAAGGCGTCTTCAATATATTTCAACATCCTGGCCTGGGCTTCAGCTTTTACGCTCAAAACAGCCTGGTGATGGATTTCGTCCATATTTCCCGGCCACTTTGCTGCCAGGACAGAACGAACATATACTTCGAAAACTGCATCCCCTACATACGCAAGAAGCGCAGGCGAAAGGCCTGCGGGCTGCGCCAGGGGTAAAAAGTCAAACACAAGACCACCCCTCTTATTTTTCCGGGTAAATATTCCACTTAGGCCCTTTGGGCGTATCTTTTATTTCAATGCCTATTTCACCCAAGCGATCCCGGATTACATCAGCGGTTGCCCAGTCTTTTTTCCCCCTGGCCTCCTCCCGAATTTCCAGTAAAAGCTGTACAAGTTCTTCGATCAATTGGCTGTCCTCCCCACCTTCAGCCGATTCACCGGCTTCAAACAGAATCCCCAGCACATCTCCCGCCAGGGTGGTAAAAACCTCCCGCGCCCCAGAGAGAATATTAATATCAGGTACACAGCCGCCCATACAGGCGTTCAAGTAGGAATTTACTGCTTTGCAGTAATCAAACAAAGCAGCACCTGCCAGAGCGGTATTGAAGTCATCGTCCATTGCCCTTTTGAAATCTTCATACACCTTCGAAGTAGCTTCCTGAAGCTGGGCCGTTTCCCCACTGGGTACCGGCTGGCCCCCCTGTGCCTGATCTCCTGCTGCCTCAACAGCCTCATCAAGGGCAGCCACAGTGGACTTAATTCTCTCCAAACCTTTTGCCGCAGCAGTAAGCTTGGCATCATCAAAATCAAGAGGGCTGCGGTAATGGGTTGATAAGAGATAGAACCTAACTACATCACCGGGAAACTTGTCCAATATATCCCTGACAAGAAAGAAGTTGCCCAGGGACTTGGACATTTTTTCCTCATTTACCGTAATAAAACCATTATGCACCCAGTACCTGACAAACGTTTCAGAGGAGAAGGCCTCTGCCTGGGCTATTTCGTTCTCGTGGTGGGGAAAGACCAGGTCGTAACCCCCGCCATGAATATCAAAACCGTTGCCCAGGTATTTCAGGGACATGGCCGAGCACTCGATATGCCATCCCGGCCGGCCGGGACCCCAGGGGCTTTCCCATGCCGGTTCTCCTTCTTTAGAGGCCTTCCAGAGGGCAAAGTCAAGGGGGTGTTTCTTGTTGGCATCAACCTCAACCCTTGCCCCTGCTTTCATGTCTTCCAGTGAGCGACCGGATAGCTTCCCATAATCCTTAAAGCTCTGGACATCGAAATAAACACTGCCCCCGGATTCATAAGCATGGCCCTTTTTTATCAGCCCGTCAACCATTTCAATGATTTCAGCCATGTGCTCAGTTACTTTCGGCTGGACATCAGCATCTCTTACATTTAACCTTTTGGCATCTTTAAAATATTCTTGAATATATTTTTCGGCTAGTTTTCCCGGGTCCATTCCTTCTTCATTGGCCCGGTTAATAATCTTGTCGTCCACATCGGTAAAATTCTGCACCAGAGTTACTTTATACCCTGAATATTCCAGGTACCGCCTAACAGTATCAAATACAACCATCGGCCTGGCATTGCCCAGGTG
>LFTO01000054.1 GCA_001513335.1 Clostridiales bacterium DTU086
GGGTAATTGAGGGCATCAACAGGGAAGGTTTTCTGGGAATATTTAAAGGTGGAATTAATGCCACAGCAGCAGGAGTTGCAGCCGCCATACTTTTTGGTTTCATAGTTGCCGTTATTTTTAACCCCCAGGAGTAGAAATGGAGAAACGAAAAGTAATTTTGATTACTGATGGTGACAATATGGCCCGGAGTTCAGTGGAAACAGTGGCTCAAAAAGTCGGGGGAAGGTGTATTTCCCTGTCAGGGGGTAACCCCACCCCTTTAAGCGGGCCGGAGATTGTTGATTTGGTCAAAAAGGCGGCTTCTGATCCGGTCCTCGTTATGGTGGATGACAGGGGAAAAAGTTCCCAGGGGAGAGGGGAGCAGGCTCTGAAATACATTGTCCAGCACCCTGACATTGAGGTATTGGGAGTAGTGGCTGTGGCTTCAAATACACACAGCGCCAGGGGTACACTTGTAGATTTTTCTATTACAAAAAATGGTGAGGTTGTTGACGCTCCAGTGAATAAACACGGAGAACCGGAAGATTTTAAAGAGTACTTGCAGGGTGATACCGTTGACGTTTTAAACAAATTAAATATCCCTATTATTGTCGGGGTAGGCGATATCGGAAAACAGGACGGAGCAGACAGCAACCAGGCACCGATAACAACGGCTGCAGTGAAGGAAATCTTACGAAGGAGTGGTTTTCTAAATGGCAGTGACTAAAGGTAAAGTCCCAGTCAGTGCTGACCTGGAAAGAAATTCTGATTGGATGAGTCAGGAATTAGGAGTTGACCGTAGTTTCGATGTTATACGCAGGGATATTTCCATCGGTGACAGAAAAGCAGCTCTTTTCTTTGTAGATGGATTTGCCAAAGACGAAATAATGGAACGCATTCTCACCACATTCGCCATGCTGCAGCCCCAGGACCTGCGCCCCACCCCCATGAAACAAGTTTTTCACCGCTACCTGTCTTACATAGAAGTGGAGACTACTGATGACCTGCACGATGCAGTAAGCAAAGTCCTGGCCGGGCCTCTAGCACTGGTAATTGATGGTATATCGGAAATTATAATTATTGATGCCCGGGAATACCCTGTAAGGGGGCCTCAGGAACCTGATTTGGAGAAAGTGGTGCGGGGCTCCCGTGACGGATTTGTGGAAACGGTAGTTTTCAACACGGCGTTAATCCGCCGGCGTATTAGGGACCCTAAACTGAGAATGGAAATGGTGCAAGTTGGGCGGCGCTCAAAAACGGATGTGTGCATTTCGTACATCGAGGACATTGCCAATGATAAATTAGTACAAAGGGTTAAGGACAAAATCAACCAAATCGACATTGACGGGATTCCAATGGCAGAAAAATCCGTTGAGGAACTTATTGCCCCCGGCAGCTTCTGGAACCCGCTGCCAAGGGTGAGGTATTCCGAGCGTCCGGATGTGGCTGCAGCTCATTTATTGGAAGGACATGTCCTTATTATAGTGGATACATCCCCCAGCGTAATTATTCTGCCTTCTACCCTGTGGCACCACCTCCAGCATGCAGAGGAATTCAGGCAGAGTCTGGGGGTAGGAATATTTATCCGCCTGCTCCGCTTCGCTGCAGTCTTCTTGTCAGTATTTTTAATGCCCCTGTGGCTCCTCCTGGCTACTAATCCCCAGTATCTTCCCGAGTCTCTGGCATTTATCGGGGCTGCCGAACCCGGATCTATTAGCCTTCCCATCCAGTTTATTTTGGCCGAACTGGGAATCAATCTCATGCGCATGGCCGCAATCCATACCCCGGCATCCCTTACTACTGCACTGGGGTTAATTGCCGCTGTACTAATTGGGGATATTGCCATTAGTGTAGGTTTGTTTTCCCCTGAAGTTGTCCTCTATACAGCAATTGCAGCTGTAGCAATATTTGCTACTCCCAGTTTGGAATTGGGACAGGCAAACACTCTTTTTCGCTTATTTTTAATCGTCAGTGTAGCTGTCCTCGGCCTGCCCGGCTTTGCAGGAGCAGTTTTTTTAATCCTCCTGCTGCTCATTGGGACAAAATCTTTCGGGGTTCCTTATTTGTGGCCGTTAATTCCTTTCAATCTAAGGTCATTCAGAGACATCCTCATCCGGCCTCCTGTTCCCACACAGAATCTCCGCCCCTTTGCCGGCCCATCAAAGGATTACAAGCGGCAGGCAACACCTGGCAGGGCCGCTGCCAAACCTGAGCCAGAGAAGGTTAGAATCAAACTGGAAAACGGACCTGCCTCCAGGCGCAAACGGCGGGAGAGGAAGAAAATCTGGTAACATTATCTGTTAATTTCTGTTAGTACAGGGAATAATTGCGTACCCTTTCGTCAATACTACATTTTTAGAATACATCTTCCAGGAGGAGTCTCATGCCGCTGAAAGTTGGAATTCCAAGGGCGCTCTTTTTTTATTATTACTATCCATTGTGGAAGAGATTTTTTGAAAACCTCGGAGCACAGATAGTTGTATCGCCCCCTACAAATAAAAGCATTATCGATGCAGGCATAAAATGCGCAGTAGATGAGGCCTGCCTACCTGTCAAAGTCTACTATGGCCACGTAACCGCCCTGAAAAATAAGGTAGATTTGATGTTCCTTCCAAGACTTGTAAGCTTGGAAAGAAAAACATATATCTGCCCAAAATTTATGGGCCTCCCGGATATGATTCGTTCAAATGTGAAAGATCTTCCTACCGTAATTGATACTACCTTTGACCTGAGCAAAAATTCTTCTTCCATTTACAGGCCGGCCAGGGAAGTGGGACATTTCCTGGAAAGCAGGGACAGGATTATTGACCAGGCCTGGGATGATGCGGAAGAATTCCAAAAGGAATTCGAAGACCGGTTATACAAAGGCCACCTTCCATGCGATGTGCTGGACTCCCTTGAAAAGGGGAAGGAACTACCTGTTACATGTAACATGAAAAGAATGTGCGTTGCCGTAGTGGGACATGCTTATAACCTTTACGACACACACATCAGTATGGATTTAATCCGCCATCTAAAAAATATGGGAGTTAAAGTAATCACTCCCGACATTATTCCTACAGCTGTTTCCGATGCCTATGCGAATAGACTTCCCAAGAGAATGTTCTGGACTATGGGTAAAAGGCTGTTGGGCAGTGTACTCCATTATATAGACGAGGGAAAAGTGGACGGAATACTTTACGTAGAGGCTTTCGGTTGCGGACCCGACTCTATGATCGAGGACTTATCCGCAAGGTATGTGCGCAGAGACAGGAAAATACCTTTCCAGGTTTTAACACTTGATGAACACAGCGGAACGGCAGGGGTAATGACCCGCCTTGAGGCCTTTGTTGACATGATTAGTTGGAGGGGAGTTTCTTGAAAGTAACATTTCCTCACATGGGTACTATGTGGGTGCCCGTAAAAACACTCCTTGAAGAATTAGGTATGGATGTGGTTATACCACCTCCCTCAACCAAAAGGACACTCAGTTTGGGAACCCGTTTTGCTCCGGAATTTATCTGCATGCCGTTAAAAATCAACCTGGGCAATTTCATTGAAGCAGCGGAAAAGGGAGCAGATACCATTGTTATGGCAGGGGGAGTAGGTCCCTGCCGCTTTGGTTATTATTCAAGGCTGGAAAAAGAAATTCTGGATGACCTGGGTTATTCCATGGAAATGATTATCATCGAACCCCCGGAAAAACATTTTATCGAGTTAGTTCACAAGCTGGGAAAGCTGAAAAAGTGCAGCCCTTTAAAAGCCCTGTCAGCAGTCAGGCTGGGCTGGTTAAAATGCTGCGTAGCTGACAATATTGAAAAAAAAGTAGAGAAGGTTAGGGCACGGGAAAAAAACCCCGGATCCGCTGATACCGTATTTAACAGAGCACTGGAAAAACTCGATTATGTCAGGACCCGTAAAGATGTCCTTGATGTCCAGAAAGAGGTTCTGGAGGAACTGGACAGTCTGGTAAGCGAAACATCAAGACAGATCATTCGTATTGCTGTTGTAGGGGAAATCTATACTGTTCTTGAGCCTTTTGTAAACCATAATCTTGAGAGGCACCTGGGAAGAATGGGAGCCGAAACCCACCGTTCTCTGTATTTGAGCAGTTGGGTAAATGACCATATATTAAACGGATTCTTTGACATTGAAGGAACCGAGGAAGCCTGCAAACTGGCATCCCCTTACTTAAACCACATGGTGGGCGGCCATGGTAGAGAGACTGTTGGAAGTACCGTCCTCTATGCCCGCCAGGGCTTTGACGGGGTGATTCAAATAGCGCCCTTAACTTGCGGACCGGAAATTGTTGCTGAGGCAATTCTGCCTGAAGTCTCACAAAGGGAAAGAATTCCGATAATGACTATTTACGTGGACGAACAATCCGGCGAGGCAGGTCTCTTGACCAGGCTGGAAGCCTTTGTAGATATGATTTACCGTTCTAAACAAAACTCAAAGAAACTTACCGCTGTTAAAGGTCTTTAACGGGAGGAGGACAATATGGCCTTTGCCGACTTGGGAATTGACGTTGGGTCAGTGAGCACAAACATTGTTTTGATAGACAAAAACAACGAACTCCTTGACAAAATCTATATTAGAACTAAGGGCCAGCCAATACAGGCCCTGCAGCAAGGACTTGTGGAAATTTACCAGCGAAACCGTGACGTGGAAATCCGTTCTGTTGGGACTACAGGGAGTGCACGGTATTTAGCCGGCGTTATTGCAGGGTCAGACGCAGTAAAAAACGAAATTACCGCCCACGCTGTTGCTGCTCTTGAAGAAGTCCCGGGAACCCAGACGGTTATTGAAATTGGTGGACAGGACTCAAAAATCATAATCCTCAGGGACAATACTGTTGCAGATTTTGCAATGAACACAGTATGTGCTGCCGGAACCGGGTCTTTCCTGGACCAGCAGGCAGCCAGATTAAACCTTCCTATTGAAGAGTTTGGAGCCCTTGCACTGAAAGCCAAAAACCCTGTGCGGATTGCAGGCAGGTGTTCTGTTTTTGCCGAATCAGATATGATCCACAAGCAGCAGATGGGTCACAACCTGGCAGATATAGTGGCAGGTCTCTGCGAAGCTCTCGTGCGCAACTACTTGAGCAACGTCGGTAAAGGAAAGGAAATCCTTGCACCTGTAGTATTTCAAGGTGGAGTTGCTGCTAACAAAGGGATGCGGGAGGCTTTAAGCAAGGCATTAAATACTGACATAGTTGTACCCAAGTATTTCGATGTAATGGGAGCAATCGGGGCAGCACTTCTTGCCCGGGACGCCGTTAAGCAAAGGGGAACGAGAACGAATTTCCGGGGATTCTCTTTCTGCAGTACCGAATTTAATGTAAAGAGTTTTGAGTGCACCAGCTGTGCAAACCGCTGTGAAGTGGTGGAATTAAAGACATTGGCTGCTGTCCTTGCCCGGTGGGGAGACCGCTGCGGAAAATGGTCGGAAATGCCTGTTGATGGGCTCTGCAAACAAGCACAAAAACAGACACAACAGACAGGATAAAATTGACCTCTCTTGATGGTTATGATAAAATAGAGTATCGTTCTGAGAAATCTGCCTGGCGGCTTTGAGTTAACTCATGCCGCCATTTTTAATACTATGTTCAAAAGAGACAAAGATTTGGAGAGGGGAGATGCCTGTGAAGCTTCATGGAACTATGTTTATTAATCCTGCAGGCCATTTGGAAATTGGGGGGTGTGATACAGTCCAACTTGCCAGAGAATTCGGCACACCCCTTTGGGTGATGGATGAAAACTATATCCGCCAACAGTGCCGTTTATTTAAAAAGGCTTTCATTGATAATCTTGGAGGGGATGCTGCCTATGCCAGCAAGGCATTCCTTACCCAGGCCATGGCTGCCATTATAAAAGAGGAAGGCCTGTCCCTTGATGTAGTCTCCGGCGGAGAGCTCTTCACTGCCCTACAGGCCGGTTTTCCCGCCCGTCGGATTTATTTTCACGGCAATAACAAGAGCAGGGAAGAACTGAAAATGGCAATACAATCACATGTAGGCAAAATTGTGGTTGACAACTTTTATGAACTGACTCTCCTTGAAGAGATAATCCAGGAAATTGGAGATGAACCGGTCCCGGTTATGCTGCGTATTGCCCCAGGGGTAGAGGCCCACACTCACGAGTACGTTCAGACCGGGCAGGAAGATACAAAATTCGGTTTTTCTCTGGCCTCCGGTCAGGCACTGGAAGCAGGAAAGCGAGTGTTGAAGTCAGAACTTCTTACTCTTAAAGGAATACACTGCCATATAGGCTCCCAGATTTTTGAAACAGATTCTTTTGCTGCTGCAGCCGAAATAATGATTGATTTTATTGCCCAAATGTATAAAAAAACAGGGTATCTTATTGGAGAACTGAACCTGGGAGGCGGTTTCGGCATCTACTATAGCAAGGGAGATACACCAAAAACAATAGAAGAATATGCCGAAAATATTATCAGCGCTGCAACTGAATATGCAGAGAGGTACGGGGTGCCCGTTCCCAGAATAATTGTGGAGCCAGGGCGTTCCATTGTAGGTCCGGCAGGTACAACACTTTACACGGTAGGTTCCTACAAAGAAATTCCGGGAATACGCAAATATATTTCCGTGGATGGCGGCATGACGGATAATATTCGAACCGCCCTTTACGGGGCCGTTTATGAGGGGATTATAGCTAATAAGGCACTCCATGAGCCTGAAGAAATCGTGACAATTGCAGGAAAGTGCTGCGAGTCAGGAGATATTTTAATTAAGGACATCTCCCTGCCCCGGGTGGAACCTGGTGATATCCTGGCCATTACTTGTACCGGCGCTTACGGGTATACCATGGCCAGCAATTACAATCGTCTTCCCAGGCCGGCGGTTGTACTTGTCCGGGACGGGCAGGCAGATATCATCGTCCGGCGGGAAACCTACGAGGATCTGCTGCGCCAGGAGGTGCTTCCCCGGCGCCTAAGGGGATAATGGAAATTCCTTCAAGAAGGAGTGATCTGATTGCCTTTTAGCGGTTTGCAGGGGTTTTTTGCAGCAATTCCTGCAATTTTAGTGGCTATTACCTTTCACGAATATGCTCACGGCAAAGTTGCTTATTTTTTAGGAGACCAGACTGCCAAGTACCAGGGGCGGCTTACTCTAAACCCGATAAAGCATTTGGATCCTATCGGGACATTGCTTCTGGTCATAGCCGGTTTTGGCTGGGCAAAACCCGTCCAGGTCAATCCCCTACAGTTTAAGGGCGACAGGAAAATGGGGATGGCGTATGTGGCCTTTGCAGGTCCGTTAATGAACCTGATTTTAGGGTATCTTTCGGCAGTTGCACTGCGGTTTCTGCTGACTTCAGGCTACTATGGTCCTGGAGCGGCATATTTACAACAATTTTTTTACCTGCTATTATTCTATAATGTAATACTGGCTGTTTTTAATCTACTTCCAATACCTCCCCTGGACGGCTCCAAGATACTGGCAGGCCTCATTCCATACAAATATTACGGAGTTGTAGAATTTCTTGAGAGGTATGGATTTGCTATTCTGATAATTTTGATTGTAACACCTGTCATCGATTTACTGCTTGGCAGGCCTGTAAGGGCTATTATTGATTTTTTTATTTACCTTAGCGGCTTTACATTTTAAGACTGAAGGTAAAAAACTGATAAAAGCGAAAGGAGACTTGTTTTATGCGCGGGAGAATACTAAGCGGAATGAGACCCACCGGGACACTGCACATTGGGCACCTGAGTGTTCTGGAAAATTGGGTTAAGCTTCAGGAGGAATATGAGACCTTTTACATGGTTGCAGATTGGCACGCTCTGACCACTTCATTTGATGAAACCGGTTTCATTAAAGAAAAAACACGTGATATGCTCCTTGATTGGCTGAGTGTGGGCATTGACCCGGAAAAGAGCACTATCTTTATCCAGTCTCATGTACCTCAGCATGCGGAACTGCACCTGCTCTTGTCAATGATTACACCCCTTTCATGGGTGGAAAGGGTTCCCACATACAAAGACCAGATTCAGCAGCTGGGAGAACAGGGTAAAGATATTAACACATATGGATTTCTGGGTTACCCTATATTAATGGCAGCGGATATCCTGGCTTACCGTGCCGATACCGTTCCTGTAGGTGAAGACCAGCTTCCCCACCTGGAATTTACCCGTGAAATTGCCAGAAGGTTCAACTATCTGTATGACCATCAAGTTTTCCCGGAACCTCAGGCCAAATTGGCCAAGCTTGCCGTCCTCCCCGGTATCGATGGCAGGAAAATGAGCAAGAGCTACCACAATGATATTGCCATTACCTGCACTGCTGATGAATTGGGTGAAAGGGTAAAATTAATGGTTACAGATCCCCAGCGCATTCGCAAAACAGACAAGGGGAATCCCGATGTGTGCACCGTATACACTTACCAATCCCTTTATGATAAGGAAACCCTTTGTGAAACAGAAGAAGCCTGCCGCAGGGGAGAAATTGGGTGCGTCCAGTGCAAAAAGAAGCTGGCAGAAAAAATGGACTTAAGCCTTAAGCCCATTCGGGAAAAACGTTATGAACTGGAAAAGAAAAAAGGATTCTTGGAAGAACTAATTGCCGAGGGTGACAAAAAAGCCAGATCAGCAGCAGGTGCCACTTTAGATGCCGTCTATGACGCAATGAGAATGTAGGTTGGGCACGATGAGCTTTAAACCGGTGCTGTCCATTCCCGATACTGCCGATAAATCAGTAAAGGAACTGCTGGATTTAGCAGAGAAAAAAAAGCTTGATCTAGAAAATCTCCCGGTGTCAGAGGTTACGAGGCAGTATCTTGATTATATAAAAACCAATAACGTTGATGCTGATGAACTTAGCGAATTTCTTGTCCTGGCCACCAAACTGCTTTCCCTAAAAGTCAGAGAACTCCTGCCCTCGCCGGAACAAGACCTTTTGGAAGAAGAGGAGGAGGAAGATATTGCCGAGGAGTTGGCCAGGCACTTAATGGAGTACAGGACTTTTAAAGAAGCTGCCGGACTGTTTAAACAGCGTTTTGAGGAAGAACCAAAAGCTTATGTCCGTCCCCATGATCTGCAAAATTATGTTAATTCTGTCAGCACCAGCACTTACCTTGAGGGGCTTTGCCTGGAGGACCTTTTAAGCGCGCTGGATACCATACTGCACCGGGAACCTGAGACTAAGGAACAGCCGGCTTTTGAACTCCCCCGTCAGGAATTCAATGTCAGGGACAAAATAAAAGTTGTATCCGGTATCGTTGCCGAAAGAGGGGAATCGGGCATTACATTTGACAGGCTTTTTCCGCCCCATGCCCAAAAGGCTGAGATAATTGTCACTTTTTTGGCCCTGCTGGAGCTGGTCCGCCTAGGCAAAGTAAAGATATTCCAGGAACATACTTTTGGGACTATCATTGTCCGGAGCCGTACCTTAGGCTAGGAGGTCTGTGAAATAATGTTTGAAGAATACAGAGCTGCAGTACAATGCCTGCTTTTTCTAAGTCCCGAGCCTCTCACAACCTCTGAATTATCCAGACTCAGCGGTTTAGATGCAGATGTGGTTGAATACACAATCCAGCAGCTGCGCAATATTTATTCTCGGGAGAGCTTAGGCCTCGATATTGTTCTGCTTGACGGGGGCTGGCAGATGTGCACCCGGCCGGAGCATGCCGATTACATTGAAAAAGTCTTTCCTGTACGGAGAAGGCCTCTTTCACATGCAGCCCTGGAAACCCTTTCAATTATTGCCTATAAACAGCCGGTAACCCGACTGCAAATCGAAGCAATTCGCGGAGTTAAAGTTGAAGGCGTACTGCAAACCCTTTTGGACAGGGGGTTGATAGCCGAACAGGGACGGAAAAATGCTCCCGGGAAACCGGTTCTTTACATAACAACCAATGAATTTTTACGCCAGTTCAACCTCCAGTCGCTGGATGACCTTCCACCTCTGGAAGAATTTAAACAACCTGATAAGGAATGCCTGCCGTAAAAAACAACTTCTCCTCCATCTACCGGTCATGTCCCTCTCTGCCCTTTAACCTGATAATTTGTTTACAAAATAATACGGAAATTTTTTCAAACAGGTAAAACCGCCTGTCTTCTTTTCATTGAATTAGGGAATACTATGGGGTGATATCTCACGGAGGTTATTTCCACCATGAAGCCCCAGATAATAATCCCAGTAATTATAATGGCTTTTGCCCTTTTATGCCTTCTGCCTCTGAAATTTCGCCTCTACTTTATCCAGGAAGGAACATCTGTCCGGGGAAAAATAATCTTTCGCCTCCTTGGTTTCTTGAGGTATACAGTCAAGTTTCCAACGGTTTCCAAAGAAAAGACTGTACGTGATGATGCTGGTACAAAGGGATTAAAGAAATTTCAAAAACTACCTCCTGCAAACAGGACCCTCGACTTTGTAAAAGATTTTTTTCGCATCAATTTGTGGCTTATTAGACATATTACCTGCATACGCTTCTTTTGGAAGACAGAACTCGGTTTTGGTGATGCGGCGGCAACAGGGATAGGAAGCGGAATATTATGGAGTCTTAAAGGAATCCTTTTCAGCTTCCTGCAAAAAAATATAAATTCCGATGATTGCGATACAGACATTGATATTACCCCTGTATTTGACCAGGAAACAATTAGAACTGAGTTAGACTGTATATTCAAATTGCCTACGGGCTATATTATTATTGCAGTTATTCGTCTGCTGGTATTGGCTTTTATGTTCAAATTAGTCTCGAAGGGAGTAAGACTGCGTGAGCGACCATCCAATTGAGAACTTAATGAAAACGGCAATGGAAAGCATTAGGGAAATGGTTGACGTCAACACTGTCGTAGGTGACCCTGTAGAAACACCTGACGGCAGTATCATTATTCCGATATCCAGAGTGAGTACAGGTTTTGCAGCAGGAGGAGGAGAATTTGAGCCCTCCGGAGGCAGCAAATCTGAAAACTCCTCTTACCCTTTTGGGGGAGGCAGCGGCGCCGGTGTATCAGTAAGGCCTGTCGGCTTTCTGGTTAGCAGTGGACGGGAAGTACGATTGCTTCCTGTCGAAGGCAATGCAGCTTTGGATCATTTAATCGATGCAGCTCCCAGGCTTCTCAATCAAATCCGCAGTATATTGAAGGGCGAAGGGATTTCCAACGATGCTACTTACACCAATGATAACCCCTATACCACACCCAATTAACCAAAACCCTATCAACCAACTAAAAATTTGTTTTTTCCAAAACCCGGCCGAAAATGACCGGTGTTTTTTTTGCCTCAAATTCGGTAACTTAAGGAAGCAGTTCTGTGAAACAGGAAATTCGTAATTGGTCTCGAATATATTTTGAGGCAATCAAAATTCGCCAAAATTCGGAGATGATTTCGTTGCATTTACGAAATTGGATTACATATTTGCTTTCCTTCTTTTGTGTTTTTCTATTTTTCCCGGCTGTGGCACCAGCCATGGAAATCAACGCTAAATCAGCAGTCTTAATGGATGCTGACTCAGGACGGGTACTCTATGAAAAAAACCCCCATATGCGCTTGCCCCAGGCAAGTACCACAAAAATCACCAGCGGGATTATCGCCCTGGAAAAAGGCAATCTGGAAGACAAGGTTGTTATCAGTAAATATGCTGCAGAAACAGGCGGGTCGGCCATATGGCTGGAAACAGGAGAGGTACTTACCCTGGAAGATTTGATTTACGCTATGCTCCTAAACTCAGCTAATGATGCAACCGTAGCTGTAGCCGAACATATTGCCGGCAGTGAAAAAGATTTTGTGGAAATGATGAATTCCCTGGCAAAAGATGTCGGCGCTGTGGATACTCATTATGTTAATCCTCACGGACTCCACGATAAAAACCACTATTCCAGTGCCTATGACTTAGCTCTCCTGGGCAGGTACGCAATGAAAAATCCACAATTCGAAAAGATTGTTGCTACCCAGAAAAGGATCATCCCTTGGGCAGGGCATGAGTGGAACAGAATGCTCACCAACAAAAATGCTTTTATTCAAAACCCAGAGTTGTATCCCGGTGCCGATGGAATTAAAAACGGCTTTACTACTCCTGCGGGGTACTGCCTTGTGGCTTCAGCAACAAGAGACGGTATGAGATTGATTGCGGTAGTTATGGATTGCCCTGTGGCAACCGAGGAGGTTAAGAAGCTGTTCGATTATGGTTTTAACAATTTTGACAGGACACTTCTCCTGTCCCAAGGGGAAGTTGTAAAAAAGGTAACCCTGGAAAATAAACAGGAATTAGGCCTTATTGCTGCCGAACCTCTATATGCCGCCTTGCGCCTGGAAGAAGCAAATGAGGTACAAATGGAAATAACAGTACCTGAAAATATTCCCCTCCCCCTAAGAAAAGGAACCATATACGGCAAGGCCATTTACAAGGTTGACGGAGAAGTTGTAGGGATGGTCAACCTGCTTGCCTCGCAGGACTACGAAAAACCAAGTTTTCTCAGTTCCCTCTGGAGTTTGGTGGTAAATGTTCTCGCTTACCTGGCTCCGGCTTAAAGAAGTAAAAATAAATAAGTAAGGCAGAACTTATACGCCTCCTGCGGCGAATTGTAATGAGCCGCCAGCAACTGTCAGCGAAAATACAGCAAACAGGCATCCCCAAAAGAGGGTGCCTGTTCTATTCTTCTTACATTTCTCATAACTTGTACCAAGAAAGACCCGAGGAGATGGTGTTGTGGTAAACATTGTGTGGCTGGCGCTCCTCCTTTCAGGTATAGCCGTAGCAGCCTTGAACGGAAACATTGAAGTAGTCACTTCATCCGCCATGGAGGCAGCAAAAAATGCGGTCAATATCGCCTTTGAACTGGTTGGCATCATGGCCCTCTGGCTGGGATTAATGAAAATAGCAGAACGGGCGGGAATTATCAGCTTTATCGCTTACATAGTAAGACCCCTGACGAAACACCTTTTTCCTTCCATACCCCAAAACCACCCGGCCATGGGAGCAATTGTAATGAACATCAGCGCTAATGTACTCGGTTTGGGAAATGCCGCTACACCCATGGGGCTTAAGGCCATGAAGGAACTACAGAGACTTAACAGTGGTAGAAAAGAAGCCAGTGAAGCAATGTGCACCCTCCTGGCTATCAACACTTCCTGTATTACTTTAATCCCCGCTACAATTCTCGGGGTAAGGGTAGCTGCCGGTTCCTCTGACCCTACAGCTGTTGTAGGCACAACTATTTTTGCCACGGCTTGTGCTACCACTGCAGCAGTTACCTGTGACAGGATCTTTGCAGCAATATGGAAAAAAAGGAAGGGAAGGCCTTAATTATGGTACAGCTTGTAGAACAGATTTCCAGGTGGGCCATCCCCATAATGATTTTTTCCATTCCCTTAATTGCTTTTTTGAGAGGTGTCCCGGTTTATGAGGCCTTTGTGGAAGGTGCTGAAGAGGGGTTTACCACTGCAATAAAAATTATCCCTTTCCTGGTTGGCATGCTAGTTGCAATAGGTGTATTCAATGCCTCGGGGGCAATGCAGGCCATGGCCAATGCGCTTAAA
>LFTO01000238.1 GCA_001513335.1 Clostridiales bacterium DTU086
AGGATTGGTGAACAAGTCGTATGATTGATTTCACAACAATAATGTTTTAATATTATGACAAAACTGGAGGAGGTACCGTAAAATGAAAAAAATCTGTCTTATCGCTCTAATGGTCCTGATTACCGTTATTTTTTCCGGGTGCGGAGGACAAAGTAAAGAGCTATCGAAGAAGAACCTGGTTATGATATACAATTCCCTGAACAGCAGGTATATAGAAGTTATGGACTTCTACGAAGCTCTTCAGGATAAAACCATATCCAAATTCAACTGGAGAATTATCGCTGATTCCGCCAAAAGCTCTTCTAAGCGTTATATCGATGCTGTTAAAGGCTCCCAAGATCCAATTGCACCCAAATTGATAGAAATTGCTGAAGGCATTATTGCCCTTACCGAAGAATTGGAAGGAGAAGTGGAATACGGTGAGGAAATAGACTGGTCTTACAAAGAAAAGATTGAACAAAACTTGGAAGAATTAGCCCCTGAAATTAACAATATCAAAAAAGAACTCCTGGAATAGCTTTATGCTTTAGGCACTTATATATTAGATTATTTCCTTAGATAAGCTTGTGGTTCGACGCTGTCCCAAAACTGCCTGGTTTAATGGCAGTTTTTTCTATACCCTCCCTTGGCTTTCATTCCCATTAGCATTAACCCTCAAAAACTCATAATGTGGCTAGGAAGAGGTAGTTTTAAGCCCACTGACATGAAAAGGAGGTGTTTGACTTGACAAAACTGCATCATCTTCCCAAGGGGTGCAGTGCAACTATTATCTCTCTTACTGCAAAAGGAATAACCAGGCGGCGGCTGTTGGACCTGGGATTTACCGAAGGAAGCATTGTGGAAACCGTTAGAAAAAGNNCCTTTAGGTGATCCGACAGCTTATTTAATTCGCGGGTCAATAATTGCTCTGCGGCAGGAAGAAGCTGCTCTGATAAATACAGACTTTTGTACTTGCCCTGTCCACAAGCCCCGGTAACAGAATAGCCAACTTAAGGAGGGATTGCTGTGGGACTAACCTCTCAGGCCTGCGGGCTCAGGGCTTTACGAAAAGCCTTTAATCTTGATGATGGGCAGGATAACCTGATAATTGCCCTCGCCGGAAACCCAAATACAGGGAAAAGTACGCTGTTTAACTATCTCACAGGCCTTAACCAGCACACAGGAAACTGGCCGGGCAAAACCGTAGTCCTGGCAAAAGGACATTTTTGTTTTTCCGGGGAACGCTACACCCTGGTCGACCTTCCAGGAACTTATTCAATAATTGCCAAATCAGTGGAAGAAGAAACAGCCAGGGACTTTATCTGCTTTGCCCAACCACACGCCACTATTGTAGTTGTAGATGCTACTTGTCTCGAAAGAAATCTTAACCTGGTTCTTCAAATTCTGGAGGTTACTCCCAGGGTAATTGTATGTGTTAACCTTATAGATGAGGCCCGTAGAAAAAAGATAGAGGTTGATACGGAAAAGTTATACTCCGAGTTAGGCGTTCCCGTTGTAGCCACTTCCGCAACAAAAGGGGAGGGAATCCCGGAACTCCTGGAGGTTATTCGGGAAGTTGCCCATGGGAACCTGGTTCCATCCCCCAGGAAAATAGAATACCCGCCAGAAGTGGAAAATGCCGTTGCACATCTGGAGCCCTTGCTGCAGCAGATACTTAAAGGATTTATTAATTCCAGGTGGGCAGCTTTAAGACTCCTTGACGGTGACAGCACCCTGCTCAAATCTATAGAAAATTATTTTCTTCCTGATATTGTTCAGGAATTGGAGGTTAAGCTCAAACATGAACTCAAATTCATCTCAGCTTAATCATATTCTTGCAATTACCCGTGAATTCAAAGGAAACACCCGGAAGGATTTTGGCGATCTAATCGTCAGCACTCTTTATTCTCACTCTGCAGCCATAGCCGGGCGTTCCGTGAAAAAATTGGGACGGCATTTTGACTGGGACAGCACCTTGGATGACATCTTGACTTCCCCGGTTACCGGTATCCCTATCATGCTGCTGATGCTGGGTGTCCTTTTCTGGATTACCATTATAGGTGCCAACTACCCGTCACAGCTGCTTTCCACTCTGTTGTTTGCTGTAGAAAGTAAGCTGACCTTACTATTCACTGCTCTTGGTGCACCTGGCTGGCTCCACGGTATTGTTGTACTGGGAATGTTCCGTACCTTTGCCTGGGTTGTTTCCGTTATGCTGCCGCCAATGGCTATTTTCTTTCCCCTTTTCACCTTTTTGGAGGATTTAGGATACCTCCCCAGAGTTGCTTTTAACATCGACCGTATTTTCAAACACGCTGGGACTCACGGCAAACAGGCGTTAACTATGAGCATGGGATTCGGGTGCAACGCTGCAGGGGTTACCGCTGCCAGGATTATAGATTCCCCCAGGGAGCGCCTGATCGCTATCATCACCAACAACTTCGTCCCCTG
>LFTO01000079.1 GCA_001513335.1 Clostridiales bacterium DTU086
GGCTTAAGGCAAGTCTTGTGCCCTTTGTCTGGGCTTCGCCTACTGAGAAACTTGAAGCCTTCCTTGAAGGTCACAAAAGAGCTTTCGAGTGGCTGGGCGGCATACCGGCAATGTTGGTTTATGACAATCCCAAAACTGCCGTCACCAAGATATTAAAGGGTCCATACAGACAAGAACATACCATATTTTCAAGTCTAAGGGCACATTATCTGTTTGACAGTGAATTCTGCAACCCAGCTAGGGGCAATGAAAAAGGAACCATCGAAAACTTAGTTAAATATGTCCGTAAAAATGCTATGGTTCCCGTTCCAAAAGTCAAATCCCTGGAAGAACTAAATCAACAATTACTGTCCTGGTGTGAAAGAGAACGTCAAAAAAGAAAGACTGAATGGGAACAGGAAAGCAAGGCATTAAGACCCTTACCTACCACACCCTTTAGGTGTTCCAGGACTCACATAGTATCAGCGAATAGTCTGCTGCTGTTTCAATTTGACCGCAATCATTATTCAGTACCTGTAAAATACAGCTGCAGGCAGTTAAGAATTGAAGCATTTGTAGACAGGATAGAAGTTTATGATTCTTCCAAACTTGTGACCACCCATGACCGCTGTTATGGCCGTGGCGAAAAGATAATGAGACTGGAACACTACCTGCCGGTGCTTGCTGCAAAACCCAGGGCAGTCAAGAATGCTTTGGTAGTTAGAAAGCTCCCGGAAGTCTATCAAAAACTAAGGGTCCACCTTTGCTGCAAACACCCTGAAGGATATCGGGAATTTGCAAAGATACTGCTCCTTAACCAGGAATTCAAATATGAGGATGTGCTTTGGGCAATTGAACAAACCATTAAATCCGGCATTTTGACCTTTAGCAATATCCGGCTGTTGCTGATCACAAGAGTTGCCAATACCGCAGTCAACAATTCTTCACAGATTAAAACCATGGGACTTGAGGTTCCCGTCGACAGCCCCTCCAAATTTGACCGGTTGCTGGGAGGGGAAACTGCATGACTGAGATCCTTGATCCTAAAGAAGCCCTTGTTGATATTTACTGCAAGCAGCTAAAACTCCCTGGGCTTAAAGCAACCTTTAGGGATATGGCTAGGGATGCAGCAGCTTTAAACCAGACTCCTGTTGCTTTTCTGGCCGGATGCCTGGCAGCAGAGGTTGAAAGCAGGGCGAAAAAACGTCTTAGTACCAGATTAAAACAAGCCAGATTTCCGGAGATTAAAACAATCGAAACCTTTGATTTCACCAGTATTCCCAAACTTCCTAAGAACACTATTATTCCGCTGATAGAATGCAAATTTATCAAAGACAGAGAGAACATCATTTGCGTAGGGCAATCCGGAACAGGGAAAACACACATAGCCACGGCCATAGGCGTGGCAGCGATCCAGGAAGGATTTAAGGTCAAATTCACAAAAGTCAGCGACCTTATTCAAGAACTTCTACTGGCGGAGAGTGAATACCGGCTGCCAAGGTATTTGAAAACCTGGAACAAGTTTGACCTGGTGATCCTGGATGAGCTGGGTTACATAAACCTGGGTGCCGGAAGCCCGCTGCTGTTCCAGTTTTGTTCCGAACGCTATGAAAAGGGTAGTTTGATCATTACAACAAACCTTGAATTCAGCCGTTGGGGGGAGGTGTTTGGAGATAACGCTTTAACTGTGGCTCTTTTGGACAGGGTAACTCATCACGCACATGTAATTCCCTTTATCGGTGAGTCTTACAGGTTCAAGGAAAGCAAACAGAACATTGTTTTGAAAAACCTAACAGACTAACAAACTGCCTTGGGGTGGTCAACTTTTTGGTTGTCACGGTGGTAAACTTTTTGATTGACATTAGCAATTGGCAAATAGCATGAGGCGTATTGGCGCAAGTTATGTGTACTGGTATAACTGGCAGTATAATAGAAAAGGCCACTTGTTTCAGGA
>LFTO01000172.1 GCA_001513335.1 Clostridiales bacterium DTU086
TACGGCTACGACTGGGCAACCGCCCTCTTTGTCGGCACCATCATGGTCGCCACCAGCGTCAGCATTTCAGTCCAGACCCTGCGAGAACTGGGTAAACTCCAGACAAGAGAAGGATTCACCATCCTGGGGGCAGCCGTTATCGACGATATCCTCGGTCTTGTCACTTTGAGCATAGTCCTGGGACTTACCCTTGGGCAGGGCGGCGGCCTTGCGGAAGTAGGGGTAATTTGCTTAAAGGTAGTTATCTTCTTTGCCATAGCCATACTGGTAGGCATGACCATAATACCCAGGCTCTTAAAATTTGCCTCCCGCCTTGGTGTGACAGTGCCCGTTCTTACCACAGGGATAATAATTGCCCTGGCATTTGGAGCAGGTGCAGAGCTTATGGGCCTGGCCGGGATAGTAGGCGCCTACCTGGCGGGGTTAATGATCAGCATGACCCCTTACCAGCACGAAATGTATGAAGGGATAGAGTCAGTAGGATACTCCTTCTTTATCCCCTTCTTCTTTGTGAGCATAGGCCTTGCTGCAGACGTGAGTGGCCTTACAGGCGGACTGCTCATGTTTACAGTAATCTGCACGGTACTGGCAGTACTGACAAAGGTGGTAGGCTGCGGTGCCGGGGCCATGCTGTCCGGGCTAAACTTCAAAAGCTCCCTGGCAATCGGTGCCGGAATGGTAGCCCGTGGGGAAGTGGCCCTGATTATATCCAAGATAGGTCTGGACAGCGGTTTGATTGGAGAAGCCCTCTTTACCTCCATGATAGTGGTGACGATTGTAACTACAGTGGCTACACCGCCCCTGCTGCGATTGGTCTTCAAAGGTGAAGCCGGAAGCAGGGTTGTGGAAGCTTAAGGAGATTCAGAAACTGCCCAAAAAGTTCTTTGGTTAGTTTTCAACGGTGGTAATACTTTGTAACCTTCCGCAGTTTTTCCCCGATTTTAGCACTTACTTGTTCGTTAGAAAACCTCCATTCCCAATTTCTTGTGGCCGTGCCGGGAGTATTCATCCTGGCACGGCTTCCAAGACAGAGGATATCCTGCAAGGGGATTATAGCTGTCTCAGCGTCTGTGTGCATTACCATTTTTATATAGTGCCAGCAGACTTCCTCCGCTGTTTGTCCCGGGGTGGTATTGTCTGCGCAGTTTTTTAAATGCCAGCCCCAAATGGTGTCATTATCATGGGTGCCGGTATAAGCAACGCTGTTGCTCTCGTATAGAGGGACGTTAAAACGTCCGTCCTTCATTTCAAACTGTAAAATATGCATTCCCGGAAAGCCAAACTTTTCTTTTAATTCCTTTACGCCAGGAGTAATAAAGCCTAAATCCTCAGCAATTATTTTCCCCTTTCCTGTTGCCTCAATTACTGCCTCAAAAAATTTTGAACCCGGCCCTTTTACCCACTTTCCATTTACGGCTGTTGCTTCTCCCGCTGGGACTTCCCAATAGGCTTCGAAACCTCGAAAATGGTCGATACGGATCAGGTCCACAGTTGTGGATAAGTGGCGCAGGCGATCCTTCCACCACGCATACCCGGTTTCTTCCATTCGTTTCCACCTGTAAATAGGGTTGCCCCAAAGCTGACCTGTTTCGTTAAAATCATCCGGCGGTACTCCTGCTAACCTGGTGGGATTACCTCCTTGATCCAGGTGGAATAGTTCAGGGTGGGTCCAAACATCGCTGCTGTCATGAGAAACATAGATGGGTAGGTCCCCAATTATTTGGATTCCTTTACTGTTTGCATAATGCTTTAATTTACTCCATTGAGAAAAAAATTCAAACTGTAAAAATTTATGGAACTCTATTTCATCTGCCAGTAGTCCCCGGTAATGGGTCAGGGCGTAATCACAGCGAAAGGCTGCAGCCTCTTCCCACTGGTTCCACGGCGCCCCGCCATGGTATTTTTTCAAGGCCATAAAAAGGCAGTAATTATCCAGCCAGTAATTCTGTGTGGTGCAGAACTCCTTGAAGGCGGGACTGGGAGGTCTTTGTTGAAACTTCCTAAATGCCTTTCTCAGGAGGTCAGTTTTATAGACAGAAACTTGATCAAAATCCACTCGATCTTCCGGGAAAGAAGGCAGATCTATGGTTTCAGACTGTCGGAGCAGTCCCTGTTCCACAATTTGGTCAATGTCGATGAGCTGGTGATTGCCTGCAAATGCTGAAAGGCACTGGTAAGGTGAGTTGCCGTATCCCGGTGGGTTTAACGGAAGTATCTGCCACAGTTTTTGCCTGCCGTCCTCCAGAAAATCAACAAATTCCCTGGCTCCTATGCCCAGGTCACCGATCCCGTAGTTTGAAGGTAAGGAAGTTGGATGTAGGAGTATACCACTTCTGCGTTTGAGTGGTTTCTCCATTGCCCACCTATCAGTAAAATAAATTTTTCCTTCCAAGGGGCTGAGTTCCACTGTAAGCTGACTGTTATTAAGGGAAATTTCTTGATAATTATCCAGAACATCCACCAATTTATTCTGGTCTTCTGCCCAAAGGCCAAGATCCAAAAGGACAACGGCGCTTTCGGTCCTGCTTCGGTTCACTAGGACGACTGCAGTATTATTTAAACAGGGGCGGCCAAGGGCATCAGTGTTGTCTTTGATTACCCTCAGG
>LFTO01000062.1:0-1774 GCA_001513335.1 Clostridiales bacterium DTU086
ATCGTAAAAAATACCCGGAGTAGGATAGCTGATATCCTGGAGCGTATGACTTCCCTGCATGTACTGGAAATAAATATCGTTATACAAAAAATGTCCATTGAAGAGATTCCGGAGTAAAAAAATCTACCTCCTGAAACCGGCGGCAAGGATTCATTTTAAGGCTTCTATAAACCGCAAGGGGTACACCAGATTTATCTACCGGAACCCAAAAGCCGGACAAAAGGTTCCTCCCTCCTCCTATCACGACATTAAAATTTTCAATAGCATAAATTGCAAAAAAAGGACAGCAGAAGCTCACAGTAACCGCTGTCCTCCGATTTCTCCTTTTATCTGTTGATCCTGCGGCTAAGGAAAGATTCCATTTTTTCCAGGGCTTTACTTAGATTTTTCATTGACGAGGCATAGGAAATACGAATATGCCCCTCTCCCGCTTCGCCAAAGGCATTCCCCGGCACCACGGCTACCTTTTCTTCATCCAGCAGCCGCTGGGAAAAATCCTCTGAAGTCATACCTGTGGCTTTTATTGACGGGAAAACGTAAAAGGCACCCTGGGGTTCAAAACAATCAAGCCCAATCTCACGCAGCCTGCTGACAACAAACCGGCGCCTCCTATTGTATTCATTGACCATTTTCCCTACTTCCCCGTTAAGACTCTTTAGAGCCTCCAGGGCAGCCATTTGGGACATTATTGGGGCGCACAGAATGGTATACTGGTGAATTTTCACCATTGCGTTAATGATATCTTTTGGACCGCAGCAAAAACCAATGCGCCAGCCGGTCATTGCCCAAGCTTTGGAAAACCCGTTCACCAGTATGGTACGGTTTTTCATTCCCGGGAGGGAAGCAATAGAAACGTGTTCACCGCTGTAAGTCAGTTCGCTGTATATCTCATCGGAAATTACCAGTAAATCGTAGCTTACACAAATCCGGGCTATCTCTTCAAGATCCTCTTTGGACATTATTGCTCCTGTAGGGTTGTTGGGGAAACAAAGCACAAGAACCCTTGTCTCGGGAGTAATCTTTTCCCGAATGGCTGAAGGCTGCAGCCGGAAGTCATCTTCCTCAAAAGTTTCAACAACGACAGGTTTCGCACCTGAAAGAAGAATACATGGTTTGTAAGAAACATAACAGGGTTCCGGGAGGATTACTTCGTCACCTGGAGACAGGACGGACCGCATGGCCACATCAATTGCCTCACTAGCCCCAACGGTAACTATAATCTCATTTTCCGGATTATATTCCAGAGCGTACTCCCTTTCCATGAACCGGCTAATTTCCTTCCTGAGCTCCAGGAGACCCCAGTTGGAAGTATACATGGTAAAACCCTGTTCCAGTGAATAAAAGCAGGCTTCCCTAATGTGCCATGGAGTCACAAAATCCGGCTCCCCAACCCCCAGGGAAATAACTCCCTTGGTGTTGGCAACTATGTCGAAAAATTTGCGTATTCCTGAGGGAGGGAGACTTTCCACCAGCGGCGATACCCGCGGTTTTATCTTTGTCACGGAGTAATCACCTGCCGATGGTCCTGCTCTTTATCATCTAAAATCACACCTTTTTCTTTGTACCTCTTCAGTACAAAATTGGTCATAGTGCTCTGGACCTGGTCTAAGGTGGCTAATTTTTGGGCCACAAATAAAGCAACATCCTTCAGGCTTTTTCCTGTAACCTCCACGGAAAGGTCATACATACCTGACATAAGCATTACTGAACGCACTTCAGGAAAACGGTATATCCTTTCAGCAATTTCGTCAAACCCAACATCTCTCTGGGGAGT
>LFTO01000062.1:1890-2674 GCA_001513335.1 Clostridiales bacterium DTU086
AACCTCACGTCCGAAGGGACGAGAGATTTTCTCGCGGTACCACCCTAATTGATTGCCGTTATGCAGCAATCCACTCTGGCTTATGAATAACGACTCTAACGCGTCAAGCGGCAGGCTTATTTCACCTGCAGACTCCGGGGCGGCGTGTCAATCGGAAATTTACCGTATTTTCACCGGCAACGGCTCGCTAACAAATTTCCCCTGATTGACTTAACCCTTTCACCATCATAGTATATGTTTTTAGTTTTTCGACAGTGATTATTGTTTACTGTTAATTCACATTTATTCTTTATTTTATTCTGCGGATAAGTTAAAAATCCTTGCCTGATCTGAATTTTTTTGTAACTGAATGCGCCTGATCTGCCTTTGCAATGATTTAATGTTGTAAATTCCTTCCGGGTCAAGGTAGATAACTGTAATACCCATCTTGCGCAGGGCCAATTCACTGATATGGGAAACCTTTTGGCTTGTTGCAGCATTGAAAAAAGCCAATTTTTGATTGGGAAGATAATAGTCAAAAACTAACTCCCCAAATGCCTCCTGGGCTAATATCTCTTCCCCCGGAAATGCCATAGCAATCAGAAGACCAAGGGGGTCCCGGGTCTCATCTTCTTCAGAAGATTCCTCCGAGTCTGTGGCATAATCTCCCTCAGACTCCGGTTCAGGTTCCTCTCCCTCCATTTCTTGTCCATCAGCGCCCGCACCGGTTTCTTCACTACCATCGTCCTCTTGGGATACCCAGCCGTCTGCTTTTTCAACAGATTCTTCACCGTCGCCAGGCTGT
>LFTO01000021.1 GCA_001513335.1 Clostridiales bacterium DTU086
ATATCTCCCTTCTGGAAGGCATAAATCAGAAGGGAAAGCCTTCCCATGTTGAATACGGCATCTCCTAAAGGTACCATTTCGGGCAGCGCTTCCCGGGCTGCCCTGGTGGATAATTCAAAAGAAGGAATTACCGCTATACCTTTAAGTTTCTGAGGAGGCTCAATTTTTCTGTAAGTTGTTTTTCCGTCCAGCTGGCAGCAGAGGGTAATTCCACCTGCCATGGCAGGAACCACATTATCCGGGTGGCCTTCTATTTCGCTGGCTATATCAATCAGCTGGGACAGGCTCAGGTGTCCTCCTGATAAGGCATTTGCGGCAAGGGCTCCTCCAACAAGGGCAGCAGCACTGCTGCCCAGCCCCCTGGCAGCAGGGATGTGGTTTTCCAGCCTTATGCGCAGGCCATTTGCCTTGAAACCTGCTTTGGAAAACACCTTCTGTGCAGCTCTATAGACTATATTATCCGTTGAAACCGGTATATTTTCTTCACCTTCCCCAAAGATTTCAATCTCCAGCCCCGAGCCGGCCAGTTCCATTTCTATATAGTTGTATAATTTCAGAGCCATGCCAAGTACATCAAATC
>LFTO01000201.1 GCA_001513335.1 Clostridiales bacterium DTU086
ACCACAGCCATATACCGGTCATCACGGAGCGGGAAGGTATCCTGATATTTAATCCCGGTTCACCTACGGACAAAAGGACACAGGAACAGTTTTCCTTTGGACTGCTGCACGCTGGTAAGGAGTTGGAGGCGGAAATTGTGTTCTTCTCCTCTAAAGAATAGAGTGCCCTAAAATTTGCGCGGATTTAGTATATAATGAAGAAAAACATCTCAAGGGGCAGGGGGAGAAACACCATGAATAAAGGGAATTTAAGTGATTCCAGGTGGATGGCATTTCTGGTAACGGCATGTATAGTCATTGCAATTACCTGCTACACCGTGGATTTTATTCTTTTTAAGGACCCGGCGGCAATTCTCCAATTTCTCCTGGAAGAGACAGGGTTTGTATTTGTATCCGTAATCCTGGTTACTTTAGTAATCGACAAAATACTCACATCAAGGGAAATAAAAAATAGAATGCAGAAACTCAATATGGTCATCGGAGTGTTTTTCAGCGAAATTGGCACTGAACTTATTGGGTTTGTTGCCGATTTTGATGGAAAATATAAAGAATTGAGCGGGCATCTCCAGTTTTCCAATGAGTGGAAGCCAGAAGACTTTAAGAGAGCTCAGGAGGTTGTGAGGCAGCATCATGCAAACGTTACAGTTGCTGAAGGGGA
>LFTO01000185.1 GCA_001513335.1 Clostridiales bacterium DTU086
ACAACTTACCGGGTCATCTCCCATAAAATAAATTTCAATCAAAAACAGGCAAAAGAGGGAGTCCATATCATTTATCGGAATTTTCGCACATTATCTGAACCAGGTATTTTACAGTGATTTCCATAATTCCGCAAAGAGAGCGCTTATAACGTTTATCGGTATTTTTAGACCAGGCCTTAACGAGTAAATGTATGAATTTGGAATTTCCGGATAAAAAAATTATATCAGATTACGCACCGCAAACTATCCCGGTCAGGTTTGGGGTTAATTTTACTCATACAAGTTTTAACCAAAAAACTCCCGTCCTTATTGACGGGAGAATCTGTGATAGCCATAAACAGACCAGGGCATTAACTTTGGTGTTATACAGAAGATAACCTCCTTAACGGCTGTACGTTAGCTACAAGCTTAAATCAGCCACTTACCGGAGGTAGTACTAATAGTCTAATGCTCTTTTATCCAGCTTCCGTTTCGTGTAAATCAATGAATTCGACCCTTGAAGAGGGATTAAACGGGTTCGTTCTCATTTCGAATGAATAAAGATACGGGTAATTTTTCTGCAAATGATTCAGGTAGCCCAGCCACTCACAAACCAAGGCCTTATATACTCTGGCTAAATCCCCTGAAAGGTGAACCTTATCCGCATTGCTCAGGTTGTCCAAATCTTTACGGCTGGAAAGCTCTTCCGCTATATGAAACAGTGCCCAAAGCAGATCCGTAAAAGACTCATTTTCAAATAAGTTGGGATTCTGCAGCAGGGCAATCAAAAAACCCCGGTTGTCATGGAGTAAATTTTTGAGGTTTTTCAAGTCCCCTTCAGCAACTGTAACGTTTGCATGATGCTGCCTCACAACCTCCTGAGCTCTCTTAAA
>LFTO01000124.1 GCA_001513335.1 Clostridiales bacterium DTU086
GATATTAATAAAAAAATTAGTTAATAAAAGTCAAGTACGAATTTTGGATGTACGTCCATTCTCAGTCACATGACGAAAAGAACGATTTTATCGAACTTTTTTATTTTCTGTTGTATAATAAGATTATCTTACTGGAAGATAGTCTTATTGATAGACACCGAATAAATTACTTTCAATAATTTATTCAACGAAGCAACTTGTGCGACCCTATGTGGCTTCCCTTGTTGCTTTTTCTTTTCATAAAACTCTGTGATTACTGTCGTATTCTTTGTCTTTGTTCTCAAGTGACAGGATACTGCGAGATACAATACTGTCCGCAAATTCTTATTGCCTTTCTTCGATATACTTAAATGAAGACCGTCTCGAATCCCTGATTGGTAAACATGAGGGTCCGTTCCTGCATATGCGATCAGTTGTTTAGGACCCTTAAATCGTGTGACATCCCCAATCTCTGCTACAATCCTAGCTGCAAGATTTTCTCCGATTCCTGGGATACTGANNATCGGTCCAAAGATATCCGTCTCGCGTGAAAGCTCCACTAACTGACTTAATATGTTCTTGCACTTCGCATTGAAGAATGAAACTGTGCCCATCAAGTCCACAAGAATATCACAATCAATATCGTCTTTCTTACAACCCGAACACGTTCCCTTTGAATACTCCAATATCGCAATTGCTTTCCGTTTGCAGTACGCCTCACCGTGCCTCGAATTCTTTTTTAGATACTTCGCGATCTCATCACTTTTCTTTCCTTTAATAATATCTGGATGCTTATATTTCGTAATTACTGCAATTGCTGCATCAGAATACAAATCAGGAAACACTTTTTTAAGACCAGGGAAGACACTATCGAGTTTGGCGTTAAATGATACTTTAGCCTTCACTAAGTGCACCATAGAGTCAACGTAATAGCGATTCAGTTGACGCATTTGGTGGTGGTGTGACTCGACTAACGGTTCAACCAGAGTGTCCTTAGGGTCTGCTGTGAAGTATGCTTTCGCAATCGTTCTGCAATCCTTCTTATCTGTNNAGCCGACACTAAAGGATTGATCATCACATAAGGGATCTCTGAATCAACTAAGAACTTCTGAAGTCCTCGGTGGTAAACACCAGTTGCTTCAAAAACAACCATCGGGTGATCAAGCAACTCATACAATCGTATGAGTTCATTAAAACCTTCCAGTGTGTGCTCAATAACCTTAACTTTTGATAGCTTCAACAAGTCAGAATCAAACGCTTGGATATGACTGCTATCTTTTGACACATCCAAGGTAATACATTTTAAATCTTTCATTTCTATTCTCTCCTTTCATTGTGCATACGCTGCATTGAGGTCTCTTTCAACTCTTTCGTCCTATTTTCGTGTTTGATACAGGGATCATG
>LFTO01000237.1 GCA_001513335.1 Clostridiales bacterium DTU086
CCTGGAGTCAGCTGGGTGGGAACGAGGCAGTCATACTCAATGGCGTACCCGGGACGTGTCATCTCCACCTTTTCCAGTCCCTTAATAGTCCTGAGCATTTCCAGCTGGACATCTTCAGGAAGGCTGGTTGACATTCCCTGGACATACATTTCCCGTGTATGCAGTCCTTCCGGTTCAAGAAATACCTGGTGCTTTTCTTTTCCGGCAAAACGCACAACCTTTGACTCAATAGAGGGGCAGTATCTGGGACCCACACCTTCAATGACACCGCTGAACAAAGGTGAGCGTTCCAGGTTGCGGTTGATAATCTCGTGAGTATCCCGGTTTGTATATGTAAGCCAGCAGGGAATATTGGGCCTTTCCAAATCCCGGCTTAAGTAAGAAAAATATAATTCCCTGTCTTCACCCCGCTGTTCCTCCAGCAGGGAAAAATCTACCGTATTCCCGTCTACCCTTGCGGGAGTTCCTGTTTTGAACCTTACAAGGTTCAAACCCAGGGCTTTCAGATTTTCCGCCAGGCCGATAGAGGGAAAGTGTCCGGCGGGGCCGCTGCTGTAGTTCACATCCCCGATGATTACCCGTCCCCGCAGGTATGTGCCGGAAGCGATTACCACAGCAGGAGCCCAATAGACGGCACCCGTCTGAGTTCTGACTCCTTGGACCCTGCCGTTTTTGACCAGAATTTCTTCAACCATGGCCTGTTTTAGCTGCAGGTTTTTTTCCTCTTCCATTACCGAAATCATTTCCAGCTGGTACATCATTTTGTCTGATTGACACCGGAGAGCCCGGACCGCCGGCCCCTTGCCAGTATTAAGCATGCGAATCTGCAGGTATGTCCTGTCGGCATTAATCCCGATTTGCCCCCCGAGAGCGTCCACTTCCCTTACCAAATGACCTTTTCCGGGACCGCCGACGGCAGGATTGCAGGGCATCATGGCCACAGCGTCCCGGCTGATGGTCAGGCACAGGGTTTTACACCCTAACCTGGCAGCAGCCAGACACGCTTCCGAACCTGCATGCCCTGCCCCAATTACAATCACATCATAATGCCCTGCACTAAAAGACACTCCTGACACCTCACTTCCCTATACAAAAATCGGCAAAAATCCGATCAACAATTTCCTCCGAAGCCGTATCTCCCGTAATTTCTCCCAGGCTCGTCCATGCTTCCCGAACATCAATAGCTATTATATCTTCAGGCACTCCCAGAGAGCAGGCCTCCCGGGC
>LFTO01000173.1 GCA_001513335.1 Clostridiales bacterium DTU086
ATAACAGAGTGTTCCTTTATTACTTCAAATTCTTCTTCCGTCAGCTTTCCCTTTTTGTTCAATATCTCTTCCGGAATTTTGAATTTCCCAATGTCATGAAGCATGGCCCCGATTCTAAGGAAATAGAGCTCTTCGTGAGTCATATTCAAAGCCTGACCGATTAATACCGCATAATTGGCTACCCTTTCGCAGTGAGCACAAATATATTTTTCCTTCTCCGAGACCGTTTCCAGAAGGCTCCTCAGCTTCACCTCCAGCTGCCTGTTGTATTCCAGCTTTTTGTGCATTTCCTTTATTTCCTCCTGGTACTGCTCAATCCTGTTGCCGCCTAGGCTCTTTGCGTAATACAATGCGCTGTCCGCCTGTGAAATCAACTCATCCTTGTTTTTTGCCGGGCAAGGGTAAACAGAAAAACCTATGGACAATGTCAGCTTAGAAGATTCATCAAAGACAAAGTTGAAAATACTCTCCCGGAAGGAGACTTTTACCCTGTTCATTGCAGAAACAACATCCTCCGCGCCGGAATTGGGGAAGATAACGGCAAACTCATCCCCCCCGTACCTGCAGATGACGTCATAATTTCTCAAAGTTCCCGTGAGGATTTCTGCTGTCGCTTTAAGGGCTTCATCCCCTTTACCATGTCCCCAATCGTCATTAAATTTCTTAAATTCATCGATATCCATCATACAGAGAACCAGCGTCTCCCCGTTTCTCTCCGCACGGGATAATTCCTCTTCCAGCCTCTGATCGAAATACCGGTAGTTGTACAACCCGGTCATTCCATCTGTAACAGATGACCACTCCAGAATTCTATGTTTCCTTTTATCCTTTTCGGCGCAATAGGAAATAATGGCTGAGGCGAGAAGAGTTAACACACTCATTGCAACCACAGCCAAATTATAGGCATCACCTGTTTCCATCCACATCAGGAACTGAATAACTGAATTAATGGGGATAATCAGCGCCGTGGCGGCAAGGCCGTAAAAGCCGAAAAAGTAATTCATCAGCATCAGGAGAGCAAAGATAAGGAAGCCGGCCACTGTTTCCGCCACCCAGTCAGGACGGGCAGCATAAATATACGCATACAAAGAAATAATCACAAGCACCCAAATCGGCAGTTGGGTCTTCAATTTATGCTTTTCCGATTCCAGGAGTCCTTTTTGAAAATTGTCGTTTGTATGTTCTACTCCCAACAACTTACCGGGTCATCTCCCATAAAATAAATTTCAATCAAAAACAGGCAACAGAGAGAGTCTGTATTATTTGTCGAAATTTTCGCACATTATCTGAACCAGTATTTTCCATTATCCCCAAAAGAGAGTGCTTATAACGTTTATCGGAATTTTCAGACTTAATCTTAAGGAGTAAATGTATGAATTTGGCATTTATGGATAAAAAAATTAAATACCACTTTCCGCACCTGATACTATCGCGGTCTGGTTTGGTGTTAATTTTACTCATACAAGTTCTAACAACAAAAAACTCCCGTCCTTATTGACGGGAGAATCTGTGATAGCCATAAACAGACCAGGGCATTACCTTTTGGATGTTATATATGAAGATAACCTCCTTAACGGCTGTACGTTAGCTTCAAGCTTAAATCAGCCACGTACCGGAG
>LFTO01000001.1:0-15936 GCA_001513335.1 Clostridiales bacterium DTU086
GGTTATTACTTTACAGTGGACGGCAAGGAATACCGGGGCCATGTGATGTATAACAGCGATGAGGCGTGGCCTGGCCTCGAAGAAGGTGAAACCCGCTCCGAGCTTATCAGTTACTTCTCCTTCTTCCCTTATATCAACAAACCCGCCGCCCTCACCGACTTTGATCAAATGGGTGCCAGAGGTTTGCTTTATCATCTTCTTGCCCCTCCCGGCTGTGTATTCCTGATTTTTCTTGTTACAGGTACATTAAAGGCGAGGAAGAAATCGAAGAAAGGGACACAGAAGGTGGCCGCACATCAAAACCATATAAGGGGTGATGCAAATATGTTTTGTCAAAACTGCGGAAATGGGTTGCCGGAAGGGGCAGTTTTTTGCTCGAAGTGCGGTGTGAAAGTGCAACAGCATAACACCAATATCTGCTCCGCCTGCGAATCGACCCTACCGGAGGATGCGGCATTCTGCATTGGCTGTGGCACGGCTGTTAACATCCCGGAAACACCCCTGTCGCCGCCCCAGTCGGCCGGTTCTGCGTCCCCCCAAAGGGGTGAAGCACAGGGCACGGGGCTTGTGGGATTTTCGGCTCTGTACAACAGCCCGGAAATACTGGAGGCTGCGCAGAAAAACAGACAGAGCTCTATCGGCTGCATGGGGATACTGGTTTTCGTACCCCTCCTCGGCTTTCCTGTCGCAGGGCTGTTTATAGACGAGTTTCCTTTTGGAGAATCCGTTGTCATTGGCGCCGGTATCGCCCTGGTGATGCTGATAGTCAATTTATTTGCTCTCCGCCGGGCAAAACAGCCCATGTGGGAGGGCGTTGTAGTCAACAAATTCAGCAAGGAGCGCAGCGAGCACAAAGGCGGAGAGGACGAAAATTACAGGACTTATACGGAATATACAACGGTCTTCTGCACTGATACCGGGAAAGAAAAGAAACTTACCGAAAGGGACAGCCAGCGGGATATGTATGACTATCTGGCTGTAGGTGACCGGGTGCGATACCATCCCAAGTTCGGTACCTACGAAAAATACGATAAATCTAAAGACCGCATCATCTACTGCAACGTGTGTTCCATGATGAATCCCATTCAAAATGACCGCTGTAAACGTTGTGACAACTTGTTGTTTAAATAGAAAGTTGTTCAAATATAAAAAGGGAGGTTTGACTGATGAACAGATTCGACACTATGCTGGAAGCGGCGGAATTCGCCGCAACACTCTGCGCTGGATGGAGTTTTGCTTATTCCGATGACAGATACCGCAAAAAAAGTCTGCTGGGACTTGCGGAAATCCATGATCAAGAAAACCCTGCCGATGAAGACAGCTTCTATGTTGTATCTCCCGCTGGTGCTATCGGCTTTTCAGAAGATGGTGAGACGATTGATTGGTTGTTCTTACCCCTTAATTGTAATGAGGATTTGCCTCTTAATTTTGAGCCGGTGCCTGCAAAAAACTTTTGCAGGGAGTGTGGCAAACCTGTCTCCCCCGGCGCAAACTTTTGCGGAGCTTGCGGAATGAAATTGTAGCCTATCCTATTTCCTTGCGGAATACCCCCACCTCTCTCCTTCCGTGCTTGCGTTAGCCAAGAGGCAGGTGGGGGACTATATTAATAAGAGCCAAATATACGCAGAAGCTACGGTTTGTACGATAAAAGAGGATATCCTGATGGACCCGAGGAAATCGGCTTTTTCGAAGGGTGCTAAAGTTTTTTTAGAAAGAGAAAGGATCACGATAACAGATGAATCTTATAAAACAATTTCCCAAAAATATACAACAATTTTTTATAAAAACATACGGAAAACCTCTCCTTATAAACAAGTTAAATGGTATCAAAGCTGAAGGTGGGTGTTATCGGGTTGTTTTTTCTTTCAACCATTCAATTATAGTAAAGCAGACAACACCCCAGGAATTTTTATTTTATAAAAAGTGTTCCTCTTTTTTTAAGGAATTTCGCAACCATATTCCGGCTTTATATTGGTCATATAAAAACGAAAATAAATATTGGATTGTGATAGAAGATATATCCTATGCTTTCCCAAAAGAAAGGTGGTGGCAGGCTGACGAACAGATACTGAGGGCCTTATTTCTTTTTCATACGGAAAGGTGGGGGAAAAGTCTTCCTATTGAAAAATTTTACATACCAAAGTGGGATTACCCACTAACAGAGGAGAAGAAATTGCATGGAGAGCGTTCTTCCAAAATACATTTAGTAAAATCCTTCCGATTGTGCCGGTTCTGTTTATAACCTCTTTATTATTTACTCTTGGCCACTATGAACCAGGAAATACTATGGTTATTATATTTGGTCTTATCTTTACCTTCATAAACAGCATTTTTTACGGGATTATTTTTCACAAAACAAAAATGCTTGGATTAGCACATTCTCGCATTTTGCGGCTAACATATCTGAAGTTACATTATTTATACTTATATGACTCAATTATTTCGATAGCAAGGCATTCCTATGAAGAAAATTAAACAGCCGGAGGTTTCGAAACTCGTGTTTTTGTGCTTTCGGTGGCGCTGCAGCCTTTTTTAGGTTTAACAAACTGTACCGCATCAAAAACAAAGTTGTCTTAATAATGGGGGGCACTGGGTTAGCGTTTGGTGGAGAGGAAATGGAAAGACTATTAAGGAAATAAGTGTATCATAGATGAAACAAATATTGACAAGGAGAATTAAAATGGATTTATTAGAATTAATCATAGAGTATCACAAGGATAACGAACGGCAGGGACCGGGCAGTAAAGAGGCGACATTAAAAGCGCTTAAGCTTATTCCTCATTTGAATAAAAAAACGAAAATATTGGACATTGGCTGCGGAACAGGTGAGCAGACAATTACCCTTGCAAAAAACACAGAAGCACATATCACAGCTGTCGATATGCTGCCGCAGTTTTTGGAAACACTTATGAAAAGAGTCAAAGAAAATAACCTTATTGACCGTATTACAGCCAAAGAAATGTTAATGGATAATTTAACCTTCGAGGAAAATTCTTTTGATGTTATTTGGTCGGAGGGGGCAATCTACAACATCGGTTTTGAAAAAGGGCTGTCCCTGTGGAGAAAGTATCTAAAGGATAACGGTTATATCGCTGTTTCTGAAATATCATGGCTGACCGATACAAGACCGGATGAAATTGAAGGGTACTGGGTTAATGCCTATCCGGAGATTGATACAATTGAAAATAAATTATCGGTTATTGAGAAATGCGGTTATAGTAACGTTGCCCATTTTATTCTGGATGATAAATGCTGGTTAGATAATTATTATCAGCCACTTATTGAAAATGCAGAAGCATTTCTGAGAAAATATAATTATGCCGATGAGGTCAAAGAATTCGTTGAAGCCGGCAAAATTGAGGCCGATATGTACTACCGCTTTAAAGAGTATTACAGCTATGTATTTTATATAGCAAAGAAAAAACAGTAGTTAAGTATAAACTCTCAGAAATAATTAACAAGGGAGTATGATAAAATGATATCTGATAATAGCTTCATGACTACGACTGATGACGATCTGCAAAAAAATACGGTTGGTGAGCTTAAGCCATACAATGCCCCAATCACTCTTGTTGAATACGATCCAAGTTGGCCTGATTTGTTTGAACGGGAGGCCAACCGGATTCGAGCAGTACTCGGCAGCAAAGCGCTGCAGATTGAACATGTGGGCTCAACCTCAGTACCTGGGCTTTGTGCCAAACCAATAATTGATATGCTGCTGGTTGTGAAGGACTCTGCCGATGAGCCATCCTATGTCCCGGCATTGGAAAAAGCCGGATATAAGTTACGGATTCGGGAGTCTGACTGGTTGGAACACCGCTTGTTTAAAGGACCTGATACTGACATCAATCTACATGTGTTCAGCGCGGGCACACCTGAGATTGATAGAATGCTTCGCTTCCGTAATTGGCTCCGGTTCAATGAGAGCAATCGGAAGAAATATGCACAAGTTAAACGAAGCTTGGCAAAGAATAAGTGGCGGCATGTTCAGCACTATGCGGATGCCAAATCGTCGGTAGTCCAGGAAATTATGATGCGAGCGAATGCTGCACAAGAGAGCTAATATTGAAGTAAATCAAATTGCTACTGAGGCATTACCGCAAATGTGGGATTCCAAATGGACCTGAAAAAGATCAGCAACAGGGTCTTTTATTATCCACATCAAATGCTTACATACTTACTTGGAGATAAAAATACACTATTAATGCAGGAAATTCAGGTGACTTGTTGATGAATTTATAAGTCCTTGGAAATTAAGATACTAAATTATCAAGAAATTTGAAAGTGAGGAGTTATTAAGGAAGGTGGACTTTTTGCAGAAAGTCAGGCTCAAGGGATGGGGCACTGCTTTCTTTCTTTTTGTCATCGGTGTATTGATTGGCATTGCCGGCATTTACATTGGGGAAACTGATGACGCACCTGGTGCTGCGCTAATTGGTATCCTGGGGATGACAGGCCTGGTGGTACTCGGTGTAAGAGTCGCCTGGCGCAGACGTTGATGACAATTGAGGATAGTGATTTCGGAATTATTGAATTGGTGAAGGAAACGGCCTATTGCTAATATGCAGCATAGAAAAAAGAGAATAAAACATTGAACAAAGGCGTTCATCTAATAATGTGAAAGTCAGTTAAAATACTGGCTCGCAGTTCGTTTCTTTACTGCGCACATTATGGGATGAGCGCCTTTTTGCGTAGAAAGGTTGCTCAGGAAAATAATTATAACCAATCGAATGAAATTTTGAGGTGTTTGGCCTACCCAAAGGAGCCGGAAATCTCGAACATTAGGTATGGGGCGCGTTGCTACCAACTCATTACTGATGGAATTGCCGAGCAGAGTTGACCGTGAATTGCTTGATTTCATCCCTGTTAATGAGGTTGAGTAATGGAATGCAAGCGCAAAGCAAAAAATTTTTTCCATATGCTATTGAATTTTATATTGGAAAAAGGTATAATTTAATTGTAACCATTACAATCCGGTATAAATTACATAATAAAAATAGTTACTGTTAAATTGGTGGTGAGTCAATGGATGCTACATTTGAAAATTTAATGCAAGAATTAAAGATAAAAAATATTAGTCTATCACATCAAAGGCTGAAGATTTTAGAATACCTTACCCAAAATCACTGTCATCCAACTGTAGAGCAGATCTTTATCGACCTTCAGAAGGATATACCTACGCTATCAAAAACAACGATTTATAACACCTTGCGAATTTTAGCGGAAGCAGGTTTGGTAAAGGTAATTACAATAGAAGATAAAGAAACCAGATATGACATTGTGACTGAAAATCATGGACATTTTAAATGTGAATCCTGTGGGACAATATTTGATTTTCCTATTGATATAGATTCTTTGATCCCCGAAGATTTGAGCACATTTAAGATCAATGATAAAAATGTATATTTTAAAGGACTCTGTCCAAGATGCCTTTCTAATATAAATGATATCAAGTGAAGGAAGGAGGTAATGATATAGGGAAGCGATAGCTTCCACAAAGCCAAAACACAAAATTTTTTGCTCTTACTTCAATCAAAATTCAGAAGTTTTCCAACAAGAAACAGTGGAATAATCAATTAAAACTTTTAATAAAAAGAGGAGGAAAAACTAATGAGTGAAAACAAAACCATTGATAATCTGATGAAGGCGTTTGCCGGAGAGTCTCAGGCTAATAGAAAGTATTTGGCTTATGCCAAGAAAGCTGAAAAAGAAGGAAAGCTTAATGCTGCTAAATTGTTCAGGGCAGCAGCTGATGCTGAAACTTTACATGCCTTAAAAGAATTTGAAGTTGCAGGGAAAATTGGCACAACTGCT
The DNA here is from genome assembly GCA_001513335.1 of Clostridiales bacterium DTU086. GTDB lineage: Bacteria > Bacillota > DTU086 > DTU086 > DTU086 > DTU086. The sequence goes on from LFTO01000001.1 coordinate 5,815, forward strand.
GATAACCTGAAAGATGGTATTGCAGGCGAAACCTATGAATATAAAGAGATGTATCCCGAATTTGTAAAAGAAGCTGAAGCCCAAGGAAACAAAGCTGCTCTCATGGCCTTTACTTTTGCAATGAAAGCAGAAGAGGTTCATGCCAAGCTATATAAGGAAGCGTTAGAGAACCTTGACCAGACAGAAGAAGTATTCTATTATCTCTGCCCAGTATGCGGTAATATTGAAAAAATTGTTCCAGAAAAATGTAGTATTTGTGGTGTCCCGGGGGATAAATTTATTAAATACTAATGTAGAACATAGAGTGAAAGATATGCCTGATTTTTGACATCCTTTTTCCAGGCTTGCGAAAGAACATGCACACCTCTCGTCCTAAATTGTAGCTCATTAGCCGAGAGGTGTGCATTGTATCTTTTTGTAGTAGAATACAATGAAAATAAGCTATCAGTCATAGAAAAATGCGGGTATACTGACGTTGCCAATGTTTTAATGCTATCCCAACTATTTTTGTATTATTCTTTTAGTGGTAATATTGTTATTAACGAAGAATTCTAACTGCCAGGGAATTCCGTTATAAAAAAGGAAGGTAAAATTTATGCCCGGTAATATGGAAAACATTACGAGGTTAAGTTTAGATGGAAAAGAGTTCATTTTAATTGGTACTGCCCATGTTTCCAAGTACAGCGCGGAACAAGTGAAAGAGGTAATTGAAATAGAAAAACCTGACTCTGTCTGTATTGAATTAGACAAAGACAGGTATAAAACCATAACCGAAGGGAGCAAATGGCAGGATACAGATATATTTAAGGTTATTAAAGAAAAGAAGGCCACTCTGCTTTTGGTAAATCTTTTGCTTTCATCCTTCCAAAAACGTATTGCGAAACAATTTGGAATTAATGCCGGACAGGAGATGATCCAAGCAATAGAATCAGCCAAGGAGATTGAGGCAAATTTAGTATTGGCTGACCGGAACATTCAAATTACTTTTTCCCGTATCTGGCACGGAATAGGGTTTTGGGGGAAAATTAAACTCATTACTGAGATTGTTCTCAGTATCTTCTCCGATGAAAGCATTACGGAAAAGGAACTGGAAAAGTTAAAATCCCAGGATATGCTGACTTCGATACTCAATGAATTTACGCAGAGTTTTCCCAAGCTGAAAGTACCTTTGATTGATGAGAGGGACCAGTATTTGGCCCAGAAGATAAAGGAAGCCCCAGGACATAAGATAGTTGCTGTCCTCGGGGCAGCTCATGTTCCCGGGATTAAAGAAGAAATAAAAAAAGACCATGACCTCAAAGCTTTAAACCAAGTTCCTCCCAGATCAAAAACTACAAAAATTATTGGTTGGTCAATACCTGTTCTCATCATTGCTCTCATAGTATACACCTTTATTTCCAACCCTGTAGTGGGAGCACAGCAAACTTTGAGTTGGGTTCTCTGGACGGGCTCTTTTGCAGCTGCGGGAACGGCACTGGCCCTTGGACATCCGCTTTCCATACTGACTGCCTTTGTTGTAGCTCCCATAACTACTTTACATCCTCTGATTGCGGCTGGGTGGTTTGCCGGGCTTACTCAAGCCTACATTCGAAGGCCAAGTGTTAGGGATTTTGAAAACCTTAGTGACGACATTTTCACTCTGAAAGGTTTTTGGAATAATAAAGTAACTAGAATACTCCTAATTGTTTCCCTGGCCAATGTGGGCGGTTCTTTAGGCACTTTTATTGGGGGAGCTAATGTAGTCCGTTTATTCCTTCAGAATCTGTAAATTTACCGGCAAAAGTTTTTCCTCTGCTCGCAAGTACAAGAGTATGAAGCCTTCCTCAGGGAAAAAAATTTCTAGAAAAAAATATTTTATGCTGATTAGCGGTGGTGATTAATGCTGCCGTTTTTTTTAGCCGATTTGAAATAGTAGAGTGCCAAGATATTAAGACAACAATTACCCAATTAAACAATAATTTCATGTTAGAATATAATTAGGAATTTTTATCTTTAGGAATTGTATGGCGGGACTGTTCTTTTGAAAGGTTAACAAATGGAAGAATTGTGAGGATATAAAATGTTTATTTTAACTGGTTATGTAATTAAAGATAAAATTTTCCAAAACAACAAGATAATTCTTTACAGGGGCTGTACAGTGGAGGGCAGCATGCCTGTTATCATTAAGGTGCTTAAAGAAAAGGACGTTAGCCCTGCCGGAATATCGGAACTTGTAAATGAATGTGAGATTACCCGTAATCTTGAGATTGAAGGGATCGTTAAACCTTTAAGATTGGAAAAAGCCGGAGATACATATGCCCTTGTAATGGAAGACCTTGGTGGTGTCCTTTTGAGTGAATATATTAAAAACAGCCATGTAGATATTCCTACCTTCCTGGATATTGCAGTCCAATTAGCTAATATCCTGGGGGAACTGCACCAAAATTGTGTAATTCATAGAAATTTAAGGCCGGAGAACATATTATATTATGTTAACACAGGGAAAGTAAAAATCGCTGATTTCAGCAGGGCATATCTGTCCAAAAATGAAAATGCCATGCCGGTTAGAGGTATGTTGGGGACTGCGGAAAACATTCCTCTTAACCAAACTGTATGTACAGAGGGAATTTTAGACTACTGCAGTGATTATTATTCTCTCGGGGCGGTTTTCTATGAGATTTTGACAGGCAGCTCACTGAAAGAGGGAAATATTGCTAACATTAGTCCGGCAGTTCCACCCCCTTTACAAAACGTTATTTTGAAGCTCCTTTCCCAGGTGCCTGATGAAAGATACCACAGTATCTATGGAATTATTAAGGACCTGGAAGAATGTCGCCGGCAGTGGAACCTTAAGGGAGAAATCAGCGAATTTTCTCCAGGAAAAATGGATGTGTCTCCTCGTTTAGAGCTTCCCAGCAGACTTTTTGGAAGGAAAACCGAAGAAAAAATAATAAAAACCGCTTTCGAGAATGCATGCATTGGTGAAGGGAAATTTGTTCTTGTGAGCGGTTATGCAGGTACCGGTAAAACCACTTTGGTGAATGAAACCCTTAAGCCTGTCGCAATTGAAAAAGGATATTTTGGATATGGAAAGTTTGATCAGCTTAGAAAGAACATACCCTATGCACCCTTTGCTTTTGCTTTGGGAAGTGTCATCAAGCAGTTGATGACAGAGCCTAAGGAAAACCTTGAAACATGGAAAAAGAAAATACTTTGTGCCCTTGGGCGAAACGGAGCCGTTATCACAGCTTTGATTCCTGAATTGGAAACTGTAATCGGGAAGCAGCCTCAGGTAGAAGAGCTTCAGCCAAGGGAGGCTCAGAACCGCTTTTTTCTGGTATTTGGAGATTTTATCAAAGTATTTGCGAAAAAAAAGCATCCGTTGGTAATATTTTTAGATGATCTTCAGTGGGCGGATACGTCATCTTTAGAACTTATCAGGTACTTGTGCAGGGATACAGGGCTAACCCACATGCTCTTTGTCGGCGCTTACCGTAATAATGAGGTTGGGCCGGAACACCCCCTGTCGGCTGCTCTTGAGGGAATGAGGAAAGATGGAACAGCTATAGAGGAAATAAACCTTACTCCCTTTAGTCCTTCGGAGGCTAAGGAGTTTGTTGCAGCAGCGCTAAACTGTTCAGAGGAGAAAGCAGGTACTCTTGCTGAAACGCTATTTCGAAAAACATGCGGTATTCCTTTTTTCCTTGGTCAGTTATTGAAATTAATCTATAAGGAAAACCTCATTTCTTTTGATTTGAAAGAGGGCTGCTGGCAATGGGAGGAACAATCCATACAACAGCTCAAAATGCCGGAAGATGCTGCAGTCCTTGTACTGGAAAAACTCCAAAAACTCCAGGTGGAAACGCAAAATATTTTAAAACTAGCTTCTTGTATTGGAAATTACTTTGATTTGAAAACGCTAGCTGCTGTCTGTGAAATGACAGGGGAACAGACTGCTTCTCTTCTTCGCCCTGCGGTAATGGAAGGGCTTGTCCTATCCATATCTAATTTACAACCACCAGACAACAGTTCAGAAGATGTCTATGAATTTCTGCATGACATAGTCAGGCAGGAAGCGTATTCTCTTCTTTCGGAGGAAGAAAAGAAAAAAGCTCATGTAAAGACTGGTTGGTCGATGTTAAAGAACACTGACCGGAACCAACTGAATGGAAAAATAATGTCTATATTAGACCATATAAATCGTGGGTTGGATTTGATAACTGATTCTTCAGAAAGGATTAAACTTGCTCAATATAACTTAGTGGCTGGAAAAAAGGCAAAAGCATCCGGTGCTTATAATCCAGCGGTAAACTTTTTCCGGGCAGGTATGGAACTTCTGCCGGTTAATTCATGGGACCAGTTCTACCCTTTGTCCTACGACCTATACCTGGAATGTGCCCAGTGCGAATACCTGGCGGGTGAAATCTTTAATGCTGAGCGGCTGTTTGATGTGATGATTCAATATGTGAAAACAAAGCTTGAGAGGGCAGAGGTTAATAGTGTAAAAGCTTTACTGTATGCGGGAACCGGTAAATATGAAGAGGCTGTAAATATATGTATTAATGAGTTGAATAACTTGGGGATAAAGGTTCCGGCCAATCCGGGTAAGCTGGACATTGTCAGGGAAGTTTTGGTTTATAAATGGCAAATGCGCAACAAGAGTATAGCAGATTTGGCAGAACTGCCGGAAATAAAGAATCCTGTTCAAAATAAAGTGGCTCAACTGCTAATAGGTTTGATATTTGCAACTTGTACCAGTCACCCGGATTTATATGCATTTGCGGTAATAAAGGCCGGCAATCATGCAGTTAAATATGGCAATACAGATACATCCTCCATAGGCTATTTGGGATATGCCATAACTGAGGGAACTGGATTGGGTAATTATGATGTGGGGGACGAATTAGGCAAAATGTCTATAAGCCTTGTGGAAACAGCCGGCAGAAGTTTTTCCAAGTGTATCGTATACTTTACCTTTGGTTCCCTTGTATCTCACTGGAAAAGTTACTGGAAGGAAGGTCAAAAATATTTAGAAAAAGCAATACAATATGCTATTGAATCAGGAAACATCCTGATAGCAGGATACTCCCACTGTATTATTCTCGAAAACCAATACCTAATGGGCACAATTCTAAATAAGGTTTGGGAACAGGTTCAAAAAAGCAGGAACTATGCCGAAAAAATAAAGCACGAAAATCTTGCTAACAACGTTGCAATCTATGGCCAAGCTGTTTCCACTTTAATGGGGAGATCATCCTCCACGTTTACTGGTGTGGAGGACATTGACGAAAGCAGTTATATTAAGTTGATTGAAAGTGATAAAGCTGCGTTGGCAACCTATTATTTTTCCAAGATGCAGCTTTGCTATCTATTTGGCGATTACTTTGATGCCCTGGCTGCCGCTGAGAAAGTAAAAAGCTGCGAAGGAGCAATAATGGGGTTAATGCTGTCTGCGCAATTTAATTTCTATCATTCTCTTTGTATTGCTGCTGTATATGACAAGCTTTCGCACAGGGAAAAGAGACGGTGTAAAAATACTCTAAAAAATAATCAACGAATGATGAAGAAATGGTCGCATTTTTGTCCCGAAAATTTCCTGCATACATACCTGCTGGTTGAAGCAGAAAGGGCAAGAATCTTCGGCAGAAAACAGAAAGCTGGTGAATTGTATGATAAAGCCATCCTGGCGGCACAAAAAAATGGCTGTCTCAATGTGGAAGCGGTTGCTTGTGAATTGGCTGCCAGGTTCTATAAAGCTGACTATAGGGAAAGGATTTCCAATGCATATATAAGTGATGCTTTTCATTTATATAAAAAATGGGGAGCAGAGGCAAAAGTGCAGGGTTTGGAACGGGAATACCCAGTTTTAATTAATGAAAGTGCTGCAGGCAAAGAAGAAGAAATGTATGACCCGGTGGAAATACTAAAAAGTATCTTTTTATCCTCACACAGTAATAATGAAGAGGAGAGTTTTGACACCGGGGCAATACAAGAAGTTTTGAGAAATATTTGCGAGGAATCTGAGCCAAGTAAGCTATTGGAAAACTTCCTGGAATTGGCACTTAAGAGCACAAATGCAGATAAAGGATATTTAATTTTAGAAAATGACGATGAATTGTTTATCGAGGCAATAAAGGACAGCAAGAATAATACCAATTTCTTTAACAAACCAATTTCCCTGGAAAAAATGCCCGGACTTTCAAGACAAGTAGTGCGGTATGTTGCGAGAACTTTAGAACCTATAGTAGTGAATGATAGTAAACAGGCGGGAATATTTGCAGGAGACCCCTATATAGCAAACTCGGAAGTAAAATCTATTGCCTGTGTCCCATTACAGTTACAAGGCATTCCCGTGGGTGTTTTATACCTGGAAAACAGTTTTATGACCGGGATTTTTTCTAAAGAGAAAATGGAACTAACCAAGTTTCTGGCAGGACAAATGCTTTACGCAAAGACTATGCAGTCCTTTTTGGAACAGAGTGCCTCAGAAATACAGAAAGAAGTTTGCCTGCCTCCTACTGTTTCCCTTACTGAGAGAGAATTGGAGGTACTTTATCTCATTGCAGCAGGTCTGTCCAACAAGGAAATCGGTAAAAAGCTGGATATGACAGTTAATACAGTAAAAACCCATATAAAAAATATTTACGGAAAACTTCAGGTCAATAGAAGAGTTCAAGTTGTAACCAAAGCCAAGGAGTTGAACTTATTGAAATAGATGTAAGGAAATAGAATAATTTTCCTACGGAAAATGTTTTTTTGTTAGTAAATAGCTCAAGTCACCTTTTTGGGTGATGTTTTTTTTGCAATTTTCTTTTATGATTCCAATAAACAATGGAACTGACTTTTTTAATCTGTGAGTCGGTCACAGAAAAGTAAATAAGATAGGGGAATTCTAATGAGGGAAATTTTCTTTAGGTTTGCTCCGATTATACTCCTTGGAATCGGTGCCGGAATTTGGCTGGTTGGGTTTATTTTTTATAAATTTGTGGGGGTAAACAATTTTCTGGTTTCATGTATCCTTGGTCAACTGGTGCTTTTCTTTTTCTGCGGCATTATTATTCGAAAACTATATTATCAGGCCAATTTGGATAGTCTGACGGGTGTGTACAATAGAAGGTGCTTGTATTCAAAAACATCTGCCATTAATAAATCCCGATTTCCAGTTTCATTAATGATGATTGATATAGATAATTTTAAGAGAATTAATGATACCTATGGCCATTTGGCCGGTGACGAAGTTTTAAGGCAGTTTGGTGAGATCCTACAAAATAACACAAGACAGACAGATACGGTTGCAAGGCTAGGTGGTGAGGAATTTGTTGTTATCATGCCCCAAACCAGTTGCGAAAGGGGAGTCAAAACGGCAGAACGAATCCAAAAGATTGTGGAAAGAAAAACGTTTCAATTTGATTCTTCCCATGACAGTATCACTATTAGTATAGGAATAGTGACAAGCAAACTTCCTATACAGTTGGATTCATTCCTAAAGTACGCTGACAAAGCATTATATAAGGCTAAAGAAAAGAAAAATGCTGTTGTAGCTTATGACAATTTGGAAGTTTTAACTGCTTGATAAAAAAGGTTTACAGAGGCTCCTCCTTAACTTTAATTTAGTCATTCCAGTGTTTTTCGAGAAATTGCTCCCGTCCCGAACCTCGTCGATACATTTTATAGTGGACCGGGTTTTTTTTGTGATAGTCCTGGTGGTATTCTTCAGCAGGATAAAAAGGAGATGCTGAAAGTATTTTTGTTACAATAGGTTTGTCAAAAATTTTGCTTTTTTCCAGGGCGGCTTTAGAATCTTCCGCTTCTTTACGCTGGTTTTCATTGTGGTAGAAAATTGCCGATTGGTAAGAAGACCCCCGATCAGCAAATTGACCCCCTTCATCAGTAGGATCAATTTGTCTCCAATAGGTGTCAAGCAGTTCTCGGTAGCTTATAACGGAAGGATCAAATAATATCTGGACTGCCTCACAGTGTCCCGTTTGTCCCGAACAGACTTCTTCATAAGTAGGGTTTTCCTTGGTTCCTCCTGTATATCCGCTCGTTACTTCTATTACCCCCTTTAAGTTTTGGAAAGGTGCCACCATGCACCAGAAGCAACCCCCTGCAAAAGTTGCTGTCTCCAAGCGGTTGTTTTCATTTTCTTTCAAAATTACCACCTCATTATTAGTTTTTTTGCTAACGTGGAATAAGAACCTGCTGCGGTTTCCGGCAGCAGGTTCTAACTGTCAGTAATTTCTTCTTGGAATATCATCTTCTCATAGAAGGTCTTAACCTGTCTAGAAAACCCAACATAATATGGGCCATTCCAAAACCGGCTATTCCGGCACCTATCCTGCCTCCGATCAACCTGCCAAATCCTGTAACAATAATGCCAATTCCTGATATTATCCATCCTGTCAAATCTCTATTCAAATCAATTCACCTCCTGATACTAGTTTTCCTTGTGATATTTAATGCTATGTGAACAAACATTTTGGAAAACAAGGAAGGTAAGCCAAAAAAACACTAGAGTTATATACAAAACAATAAAGGCAGGAATACAATACAATACAGGGGCAATTTTTCGTCAAAATTGGTGTAAAAAAAACGTTCCGGAAATTGGTTATGGGCGGATCTATAAACAGAAATTGTTTTTGCCAAACATATGGGGCAGTTTTTTCTGGAAATTAAGGTGAAGTGAATAATTGGGGGGAAAGGAAAAACAAAAAGAACTGGGAAATTCCAAATAATTAAAAGTAAGTCGTTAAAAGTCGTAATTTCTAATATATAATAGACACGTCAAGTAATATAACACTAGGCGTTTTGTCTTATAAATATTTAGGACTAAAATTAAATCAAAAACTTTTTTGTGTGTTACTTCAAATATTGAGGTGTATATATAGAATTAAAACTGAATGAATATACTAGACTTTTCTCTGGGCTAAAAAATAGCACCTAATTTACGCCAGGCAATTACGAAGAATGGAAAAAAGAGTTAACGATAAAGACATGTCTTTCATACGTTGGGGGAGGGGTTTTATGATCGGTTTCTATAACTATACCGTTATTCTGACATATTTGAGTGTTGTATCTGCTGTTATCGGAATTTCCCTGGCAATTCAAGGTTTTGTATTCGGCGCCATTCCGTGTCTTATGCTATCCGGTTTTTGCGATATGCTTGATGGAACGGTTGCAAAAACAAAAGAGCAAAATGATATGGAAAAAAAGTTTGGTATCCAAATTGATGCCCTGGCCGATTTAATAAGTTTTGGTGTGTTTCCCGCTTTAATTGGCTATACCTTGGGATTAAACAAGCCGATTCACCTTTTGGTTCTCATGGTATATATTCTTGCTGCGTTAATCAGGCTTGCTTATTATAATGTTACTGAGGAAATGAATCTGCAAACCCAAGAGACCAGAAGCCACTATGACGGCTTGCCCGTTACTAGTGTGGCTATTATTATTCCTCTCTTTTGGTGTTTTCGCTCATCTCTGAACTCCTATTTTCCTGCCGCATACGGAGTCTTACTTTTTTGCCTGGCAGCAGCTTTTGTATCCAAAATTAAGGTAAAAAAGGCAAACCTCAAAGGCAGACTTGTAATGGCTTTTGTTGGTGTATTGATTTTATCCTATTTGACGGCAGGAGGATGGAAATTTGGCATTTATTAAAGAAGGTGAATTGGAATTCATTATTTCTGAAGAAAACAACAGCCGGGTGCTGAATTTTTTGTATAAAACGGCACCCGGTAGATTGTGTTTAAAGATTGTGGTCAATCCTGTAATGTCTAAAATTGGGGGAATAATACTGAGCAGCAGGATTTCCACAGTACTTATAAATCCATTCATTAAGCGTAATGGGATAAACATGTCAGAATACGAAAATAAAAAATACTGTTCATTTAACGATTTTTTTACCAGAAAAATTCAAGAGGGCAAGAGAGAAATTGATTTTGACTCTAATCATTTAATTAGCCCCTGCGACGCTAAATTAACCGTCTATGAGATTGGAGAGAAAAGCGTATTTAATATTAAAGGTTCTTTCTATAGAATTAGGGATTTACTGCAAAACGATGTACTAGCTGATAACTATAGAGGGGGATTTTGCTTAATTTTTAGGCTTTCACCTCAGGATTACCACCGGTATTGTTTTATTGACGA
>LFTO01000001.1:15966-34669 GCA_001513335.1 Clostridiales bacterium DTU086
TATAATATCTATAAGGAAAACTGCAGGGAATATACTGTTCTTAACACAAATAACTTCGGGCAAGTAATTCAGGTTGAGGTAGGGGCCTTAATGATTGGAAGAATAAAAAACCATAATACCATATTCACCTTTAAACGGGGTCAGGAAAAGGGCTGGTTTGAATTTGGCGGTTCCACAATCGTGCTTCTCCTAAAAAAGAAATCAATACATATAAATCCAGAAATTCTGATTGCTTCAAAAAAAGGTAGAGAAACGATTGTTAAATTAGGTGAAAAAATTGGTGAAGTAAATTTGCAAAGTAAAGAACCGGAAGGGATGAAGATGATTCCTCTCCGGTTTTAAATTCATCTTTGCCAAACAATGTCTAAATGGTATTCCTGGAGAGACTTTAACTTGCTCTCTGAAAAGCTGTTCTCGCTGTAAGCAGCAATACCCTTAACACTGGCTAATGCTGCAGCCATAGTAGTAATATAAGGCACCCTATATCGAATAGCCGATTTTCGGATATAAGAGTCATCATGTTGACTGGATTTGCCGGTGGGGGTGTTAATTACCAGGTTTATCTCTCCGTTAGTAATTCCATCGACTATATTGGGACGGCCTTCATACAGTTTTTTAATTTTTTTCGAATTAACACCATGCTTTTTCAGGAATTTGTGTGTTCCTTCCGTTGCAGTAATATTAAAGCCTTGTTTGCTAAACTCCTTTGCTATTACCAATGCAGAAGACTTATCTTCGTCAGATACGCTTATTAATACGTTTCCTGCTGTGGGTAGTGGGGCCTGAGTAGCTTCTTGGGCTTTAAAGTATGCTAAACCAAATGAGTCCGAGATTCCTAAAACTTCTCCAGTTGAACGCATCTCCGGTCCCAGTATTGGGTCCACTTCAGGAAACATATTAAAGGGGAAGACCGCTTCCTTGACTCCAAAATGGGGGATTTTCTTTTGAGTAAGACTGTTTAAGGAGGATTTTTTACCTGTATGGGCAGTCATCATTATTTGTGTGGCAACCCTGGCCATAGATACATTACAAACCTTCGATACCAGCGGTACTGTCCTGGAAGCTCTGGGATTGGCTTCTAAAACATATACTTTGTCATCTGAAATAGCGTATTGCATATTCATTAGACCGATTACATTTAGTTCTTTTGCTATTTTCTTGGTGTATTCTACAATTTTGTCAATATGCTTCTCTGATATGCTAATCGGTGGAATTACACAGGCCGAGTCTCCCGAGTGGATACCAGCCAATTCAATATGCTCCATTACAGTAGGAACAAAGGCATCATTCCCATCAGCAATGGCATCTGCTTCAGCTTCAATTGCGTTGCTAAGGAACTTGTCAATTAAAATAGGTTTTTCCGGTGTTAGTTCCACAGCAGCGGTTACATACTGCCGCAGCATTTCTTCATCGTGAACAACTTCCATTCCACGTCCGCCCAATACATATGAAGGACGTACCATCAGTGGGTAACCAATCCTTCTGGCAATATCAAGGGCTTCCTCAATATTTACTGCCATACCGGAATCGGGCATTGGAATGCCGAGTTCCTCCATTATTGTTCGGAAACGATCCCTGTCTTCTGCCAGGTCAATAGTATCGGGCGAAGTGCCCAAAATGTTGACACCGGCTTCCTCTAATTCTTTGGCTATATTCAGGGGGGTCTGTCCTCCAAACTGAACGATTATCCCTAGAGGTTTTTCCTTTTCATAGATACTCAGAACGTCTTCTACGGTTAGCGGCTCAAAGTACAGCTTATCGGAAGTATCGTAGTCGGTGGAGACAGTTTCCGGGTTGCAGTTGACCATAACTGTCTCGTATCCTAAGTCGCGGAGGGCAAAAGCCGTATGCACACAGCAGTAATCAAATTCGATCCCCTGACCTATACGGTTGGGCCCTCCTCCGAGAATCATTACTTTTTCTTTGTTACTTGTTTTGGACCGGTCCGGGGCATTATACGTAGAGAAATAGTAGGATGCGTTTTCAACACCGCTTACCGGAATGGCCTCCCACCCTTCAACAACTCCCAGCTCGGTTCTTTGCCGGCGGATTTCATTTTCCTTAATCCCGAGGAGAGTAGCCAGATATCTATCGGAAAACCCATCTTTTTTTGCATGGGTAAGGAGTTTGTCCGGCAGTTTCTTGTGTTTATACTTTAGTATTTTCTCTTCCAGTTTAACCAGTTCAAGCATTTGCTGAAGGAACCACGGTTTGATATGGGTTAACTGGTGAAGCTGCCCAACGTCAGCGCCTTTACGCAGGGCTTCATACAGAATAAACTGGCGTTCGCTGGTTGGTTCTACCAGCATACGAAGTAATTGCTCCAAAGAAAGCTCATGATAATTGTTGGCAAATCCCAAACCGTAACGGTTTATTTCCAAAGACCGGATGGCTTTTTGAAAGGCTTCCTTATATGTCTTACCAATGCTCATTACTTCGCCTACAGCACGCATTTGTGTTCCCAGTTTGTCCTGTGAACCTGGGAACTTTTCAAACCCCCAGCGTGGGAACTTTACGACTACATGATTGCCCGAAGGGGTATATTTATCCAGAGTTTTGTCACGCCAATAAGGAATTTCATCTAACGTAACTCCTGCCGCCAACATGGCAGAAATGTAGGCAATAGGGAAACCAGTAGCTTTTGAAGCTAGGGCAGAGGAACGGGAGGTGCGAGGGTTAATTTCGATAATTACAACCCGGTCTGTTTCCGGGTCATGGGCAAATTGAACGTTGGTTCCACCTACAACTTCTATAGCTTCTACTATTGCATAGGCATATTTCTGCAATTTCTGTTGGAGGTCAGGACTAATTGTAAGCATGGGAGCACAACAAAAGGAATCGCCGGTATGAACACCCATGGAATCAATATTCTCAATAAAACAGACGGTGATTATCTGGTTTTTGATATCTCTAACTACTTCCAATTCCAACTCTTCCCAACCCAGAACTGATTCTTCAACCAGAATCTGTCCAACCATGCTGGCGGCTATTCCTCTACTGGCTACGGTTTTTAATTCTTCCACATTGTAAACCAAACCGCCACCTGTACCTCCCATGGTATAGGCAGGTCGAATAACTACCGGGTACCCAAGCTCTTGAGCAATAATCTCAGCCTCTTCCACACTAAAGGCGGGTTTACTCCGGGGGATCTCAATTCCTAACCGATTCATTGTATCTTTAAAGGCTATACGGTCTTCACCACGTTCAATAGCATCAACATGTACGCCGATTACTTTTACTCCAAACTTATCCAAAACACCTGATTTGTAGAGTTCCAAGCACAAATTTAAGGCTTGCTGACCTCCCAAATTTGGCAGAAGTGCATCGGGTCTTTCTTTAGCAATAATGTCAGAAAGACTTTTTAAATTTAAAGGTTCAATATAAGTTGCATCGGCGATTTCAGGGTCAGTCATAATGGTGGCAGGATTGGAATTTACTAAGACAATTTCATAACCCAAATTTCGTAGGGCTTTACAGGCTTGAGTTCCTGAATAATCAAACTCACAAGCCTGTCCAATCACAATTGGACCGGAACCGATAATAAGTACCTTGCTAATGTCAGTTCTTTTCGGCATAGTGTTCCCCCTAATCTATTCATTTAATTGACACTAATTATTTCTACCATATCTTCTCAAAATTTCATTATAACAAAAAACAGCGCCAAAACAAAAAAACAATTTAGATATAATCTTGGAACCATACATATAAAAAGGGAGATAGTTAAATCGGTAATATATATAGAGGTTTGTTCATGTTAATCCATTAAGAACGGAAATAGTATTTATACCGTGCTTTGGAAACAAAATAAAACTGCCGACTGAAAAAGTGTGTCGACAGTTTTTGCACCCGGAAGGGTACGGGGGGATATAGGAAAAAATCTTTATTCATTGTTTGGTTATAATATTACTATTGAACTAATACTACATAAGCCATTAATATCCCAATAAATCCCATTCCTGCAGCAATCAATAGGGTGTGCTCGCTCAACAATCCAAAATAGATCAAGAAAAACATTATCCAGATACCCAGGATTCCTAATAGAAGTTCCTTGCCTGCATATCTCATTTTCAACTTTCTCAATGTTTTCATTTACAAATACCTCCTATTACAGTGGTAAAAGCCATTGGTGATTTGGAAAAATTACAAATTCCAAGAACCATCCTGCCGTTCCAACAGCAAGACCAATAATAATGGCATATATAAGGGTCTTTTTTAAAATTTCCCCTTCTTTTCCTACACAGTTAGCTGAACCGGTGCCCAGGGCAACATTCATAGGAGAAATCATATTACCTACAGCACCACCCGTAGTCTGTAAACCCAGGATGATAGGAATACTGATACTTAAAAATTTAGCTACATCGTATTGGAACATGGTAAAAAGTATATTGGAATTGGTGTTGCTGCCAGTCATGAAAGCCCCTAACTCGCCGACGAAGGCTGAAAATAGTGGATAGGCACCTCCGGTTGCTTCAGCCGTACCGAACGCCAGGAGACTTGTCATCCCGGTTTGCAGCATTACAACGGCCATCATGCTCATTGTCATAACTGTTATTGTAGCCCCTATAGCTTGGCGGGTGGCACCCTTAAAAACTCTTTGCAAACCCTGTTCAGGCCACAGGCCCTTGTTCTTATAGATTAAATAAGCAACAAATGTTGATACAAAAATCAATGTGCCTGGCGACGTGAGCAAGTTAAACGCAGAATATGCTTTTTCACCCTCCAGGATATATCCGTAAGCTGTTTCAGTTGTAAGAGTAAAGAGCCCGATATTACCAAATTGGTTTAAAAATTGTTTTAGCGGTGTTAAGTAGATTGCAAAAACAACTATTATCAAGGCATAGTAGCCGGAAAACGCAGTGTTAAAGCTAATATTTTTAGGGTCAGGGGCTTCCTCTAAAGATGTTTCCTCAGGTGCCTCATCTTCAATAGCACTGTTTTTATAAGCTGGAAGCCTGGGAAGGACAAATGCTCCAACTAGCAACCCAAATATTCCGGCAGCGAAGGAAGCCACATAAGGAGTTACAAAAAGAACCATTATGAGACTGGCACCAACCATCGTTAAGCCCATTACCAAAATTCCCTGCCAGTTTTCCCGAAGTGCTTTCATTCCACCGTACATATGAACCAGTGCCCACGGGGTAAAAAAACCGGCAATAGCAATGGGAATAACTGAAAAAACGGCAACCTGGTATGCAGCAGCTGCTGATTTCATGGCTCCGGTCTGAGTAATTAATACGGAATAAGAAGATCCCAGGGACCCAAATGTTACCGCCCACGCATGACCTATTAATGCTGAAGCGGCAGCCACAACAGGGCTGAACCCTATACCCACCAGTAAAGGGGCGGCAATTGCAACGGGAGCTCCAAAGCCCAATACACCTTGAATAAAGGTTGGGAAAGCAAAACCTAATGTTAATAACTGTATAGCCCGGTTTCCGTTAGTTAAGCGGCTAAAGGTTTTGCTGATTACTTTAAACCCTCCGGATATATCAACTACCTGGTATAGAATCATGGCTCCCCAGATAATGTAAAGCACAAAAACTGTGGTCCAAAGCCCTTTTACAGTACCCATGGCAATAGTTTTTATGTTTGCTCCAAAAAAGACGATGGCCATAGCTATAGCTATGAACCAGGATAAAGCCCCGGATTTACCACCACTCCATTTAAACCAAATCATTAATACGAGAACTGTAAAGATAGGCAAAAAAGCTAGCAGCCATTTTGTTATTGTTAGGGGTGGTAGACCTTCCATGTTTTAACACCTCATTTATCAGTCCATTTTTTAAGCGGAAGATGAAATCTAATCCACATGTGGTATTTGGTATCCTGGTATACCAGTATACCAAAATTATAGTCCACAAAAATGAAATGTCAACCGTATTTCGGGGATTTTGGAACTGCAATTTTTTGGGTAATCTAACCGATATCATAATAATTCTTCTGCGAAATTGTTTACGACTCACGTCAAGTAATAATCTTTTTAGCAGGAACTACTAAATTATTAAGAGAAGTAACAAAAGTGGAAAAGAATAGAAAAATACTAAAGGAGTATAAATAATGATGCTTAAAAATAAAGTTGCCCTGATTACCGGTGTGGGGTCCGGAATGGGTGAAGCCATGGCGAAATTGTTTGCCGCAGAAGGTGCTAATGTAGTGGGAGCGGATATTAACCAGGAGGCTATCAACAGAGTAATAAATAATATCCGAGAGACAGGCGGAGCGGCAATTGGGGTTAAAGCAGATGTTTCCCAGCCAAATGATATTGAAATCATGATTAAAAGCGCAGTAAAAGAATACGGAAGATTAGATATTTTGGTCAATAATGCCGGTATTATGGATAATTTTGTTCCGGTTGCTGAGCTATCCGAGGAGCTCTGGGACCGTATTATGAACGTAAATGTAAAAGGACCCTTTTTGGCCTGCCGTGAAGCCCTAAAAATAATGTTAAAACAGGGAAGGGGCGTTATCATTAATAACGCATCTGTTGGGGGACTATTCGGTACCCGTGGTGGTGCTGCTTATGTTGCCTCAAAACACGCATTGATAGGCCTTACAAAAAATATCGGTGCTATTTACCATGACCAGGGAATCCGCTGTGTGGCTATTGCTCCAGGGGGTGTAAAAACGAATATTGCCTTAACGCTAAAAAACCCCAATGAACTCGGAGCGGGAAAGCTAGCCAGGGGCGTGGGGCCTGCACCCATGGGTGAGCCGGAGGAAATTGCTTCTTTAGCTCTGTTCCTGGCTAGTGACGATGCCAGCTTTATTAACGGAACTGTAATAGTTGCTGATGGGGGCTGGACCGCTTATTAATTTTTTTCGGAGTGAATTGTTGCTTTCCCTTAATATGCTATATAAAATTGCCGGCATATACCCAAAAAAAAACTTATCTTGGCATTTTCTTAGGGCTGGGAGCCTTTACGACAAAGAATTCCAGGATATCTTCCGATTGATTGGAAACGTTCATTTTTGTTTTGAAGGGAATATTAATTATACTCCCGGAAGAATATGTATGCTCTTCCTGTTCGTTTAACCTTAGAGATACCTGACCTCTGACAACAATCATATATACATTTGAGTTTGAATAGTGTTCGGGCAAAGATTCGGATTTGCCTAGAACCATGTGATTGATAGCCACATTATCATCCTCAATTATCCTTTCGATAATTTTACTGTCTGTCTGAGTAAAGTTGAACTGCTTTTCAAGCATTACTTTAACCCTCCTTTGTCAAAAACGGATAGTTATTCTGCGCTTTTATTCACCACACCCCTGCTTTTCTATCCCTCAATATTTTGCCTCATCATTTTGGAACCATGCGGCTGAGCACGTTGAGAAGTTAAAATCTTTACATTAATAATATATTAATCATTTCTTATTTGCTTTGAATCTTTTGATCCTAACAGGTCTTCAGGGAAGGGGATTTTCAGATATAAGAATTTGGAACTGTATCTAACTAAATGAGTAAAAGATTCTCCAGTTGTGTTAGTATTAATGATGAGCCGTTTTATGACACAAAATAACAAAATTTTTATAAGGAGAATATGTTTCACTTGATTGGGGTGCAGCTTCCCCCTGCAAATGCCATTACCTTACTCCCGGCAATTGTCCCCGTTGAGAGCCTATTTTGGTATTCCCTGCAGGTTGCTTTTGGTTGTATATTGTTCATCATAATCAGCCTTTGTTTTTTTAGCTGTCGGGAATATAAAGAGGTAAAAGAAGAAGAAAATGGTATCTGTTGACGGAAAGATAATTTCTTTGCGACATTTCTTTGTTGTATTACATTAACGGGTCAATATATTGTCTTTAGGGAAAGGGGTTTTCGTATTTGAACGGATCTAAAAAACATAGGGTTAAATTACTTTGGATAATAATCATTTTTCTTGGAGTGGTTTCTTTGAGCCTGTTTTATAGTTTTCAAACTCCCCTGCCGGAAGGAATTTCTTTTTCCGGGCCTATGAGAAATTCTCAGTTTGAGTTTATCTATGATGTAAGCTATCAGCAGGATGGTGAAATGATTTATGAAAGACAAATCTTTTCCAAAATTAAGAGTATGATTGCTGAAGCCCGGGAATTTATTGTTATTGACATGTTTTTGTTTAATGATGATTATGACCGTAAGAACTCTTTTCCCGGGATAGCCGGGGAACTTACAGATGCCCTGGTTCGGCAAAAGGATAAACATCACGATTTAAACATAGTTTTTATCACTGATGAAATAAATACCTTTTACGGTGCCTACCCTTCCAAATACCTGGAAAAACTTAAGGACAACGGTGTGCAGGTTGTGGTTACCAATGCGTCAGCTTTCAGAGACCCAAATCCACTGTATTCGGGACTGTGGCGGCTTCTCAGACTGGACAAAATAGATCCCAGCGGTAAGGGATGGCTGCCAAATCCCTTCAGTCCCGATTCTCCTAAGGTTACCCTCAGGGCATATCTGAGGTTGTTAAATTTAAAGGCCAATCACCGCAAAGTTGTTATCACTGAAAACGAGGCTTTGGTAACTTCTTTTAATCCCCATGATGCCAGTGCCTGCCATTCCAATATTGCTTTTTGCGTACAATCAGAGGTTATTGATGACTTGTTGGAATCTGAAAATGCCGTTGTAAGGCTTTCCCAAAGTCAGCCTTATAATTTCCGTAGCAAGGTTAACGTAAATGGTGATGCAAGAGTTCAGTTGCTAACTGAGGGCAGAATTAAGGAAGCGTTGATAGAAGAAATAAGCACTGCGGAAAAAGGCCATATGATTAAAATGGCTATGTTTTATCTTGCCGAACATGAAATAATTGAGGAATTGATTAAAGCCTGTGAGAGAGGCGTGGAAGTGCAGATTATCCTGGATGCCAATAAAGACGCTTTCGGAATTGAGAAGAATGGCGTTCCCAATAGACCGGCTGCCTATAAATTGGTACAGGACTCCAAGGGAAAAATTAAAATAAGGTGGTACAGTACGCATGGCGAACAATTTCACAGCAAATTAACCATATTCAATAAGGGCAGGGAAGTTGTCTTGATAGGAGGTTCTGCCAACCTTACCCGGAGGAATCTCACCGATTACAATTTGGAAACCGATTTGAAGGTTATTTTAACTAATACTCATCCGGAGGCCAGAAAAGTAAACGACTATTTTGACAGGTTGTGGAACAATGAAGGGGCAGAGTATACTTTGGATTTTCATGCTTATGAGGAAAAATCTCTGATAAAAAGGTTTCTTTATGAGGTTCAGGAAAGAACGGGATTATCCAGTTTTTAGGAATTAGGAGCGTTCTCGCTGCTGTGTCTCATAGATTATTTATGCTTGGTTATCCGTCAGATTTTTATAAATGCTCCCTTCAAAGTAACAGTTTAAGACTGTTTTCTTTGAGGGGAGCATATAAGTCAAATTATCTGCAGCAGGGCCCTGGTATACCTCTAACGTTCTAAAAGACCCTGATAACCTCTGCTCCTCCCTGGACCGGGTAAATCATTAATACTGGTCCGTGGAAAGAGACTTCCACTTTCATCCCTTTTTCTAAATCATCAGGTGAGAGCTCTTGGTTGGTATAACCTTTAAAAATTTTGGTCTCCGGTATTATTGATATTTTAGCCTTATCGTAGGGTCCTTTTTCTGCTTGGGGATTTTCCACAAAAATACCCGTTAACTCGCCGTCATCTGAGAATATTTCTGTAATTTCCCCGGAAACATCAACCTTGTTAATGTTAGCAACGAACCAATGGTCTTCAAATTTTTGGACTGTTACAAATTGGGTTTCGGTAAAGGTGTTCTTAGTGGAGTCGGTATAGGTAAAGGTTACCTCAAATTTGTAATTACCGTCTTCAACACCCCGTTCAGTGATTTCATAGCTGTCTACCCATGGACTTGAGACTCCTGTACTCCAGCCCTCAGAAAGCTCATCGTAATATTCCTCTCTTAATTCAGGGCTCATTACGGCGTATTGCAGAGCACCGTTGCGTGTCTTTACACCTTTGGCCCAGGAATTAACTGCTTCCAGAGGCTCCTCTGGAGCCAGAGCCCGTTCCAAATTGGATATTCTTAAGTCTTCCGACTTGTTTTTCTCTGCATTAATGAGTACTGCATTTTGTTTGGAATCCCATTCAATGTCTACGCCAAGAGCTTCGGAAATTACTCTTACCGGAACCAATACTCTTCCGTCAGCCAGTAAGGGTGGGACATCAGTCTCCAATTCCTGCCCGTTAAAAATCAGCTTAATTGGTGTATTTGCATAAGCCATGGACGCGGCGCTAAACAGAATAAGTGCAAAAACCAGCAAGCAAAGGATTTTTTTCTTCATAAAAAACTCTCCTTTTATAAAGATTTAATACGGAGCAAAAAAATGATCTTGATTATTACTCCAGAATTTTTTTTCAATCACTCCTGTCTA
Source organism: Clostridiales bacterium DTU086 (assembly GCA_001513335.1). GTDB lineage: Bacteria > Bacillota > DTU086 > DTU086 > DTU086 > DTU086. The sequence continues at coordinate 26,350 of LFTO01000001.1, forward strand.
AATATTTTCGGCGCCGAATTACCATAATAGACGTTGAAGCCTAAGAAAATGTTTCCTAATTTCCAGAGATATGCCTGGGGTGATTTTTTAGGAAAAACTTGCTATTAGTATTCGGGAACTTTCTTAGTGCCTGCCTCGTCTTTTTACTTGACTTAAGAAATTGTGAGGTGGGAATATGCAATTAAAAAGAAATTTTTTAGTAATCTGCGTAATAATGATTCTTGCACTATCTCTTACAGCTTGTTCAGAGACAGGTTCACCTCCGAATGAAAACACACCTGGCGGCATATCAGAGGAGGAAAACGAGAATATTAACCAACCTGATGGGGAGCAAGAACAGGAACAGGGTAATCAGGAAGGGAAAGAGAAAGAGCTTATTTTGCAAATTATGGAACTTGCCAAACAAGGCAGAGTAATCGGATGCAATTATGTTGCCGGGAAGACAGTTTTCGATGATGTAGAGAAAGAGTGGGGGAAAGCAGATAAAAGTGACTATGTTGCAGAAGCTAAAGGTACCTATGCAACGTATTCTTCTAAAGGTTATGTTTTTGGTATCAATAAAGGGTCCCAGGTATTTGAAATCAGAAAAATCAGCAATCTGGAAAATATTACCCTTTCCCAGGTTAAAGAGGTTCTTGGCAATCCTGATAAAATTTTAGATTACCCGGGGCAGGACATTCTGGGGTATACCACAGGGACCGAATATAAGCTCGAATTTGTTTTCCCCGAGCCAACATCGGATAACGATGACCCGGCTTTAGATCATTTAAATGTTTTATATCCACCTGGAACTGTAAACATGATGGCCGATGACCCTGGCCGGGAGTGGTAGTGCATAAGTTCCTTTAGGAAAAAACTAACGAAGATGATAAGAGATGATAATATAGGACAGCTTAGTGACAAAGGTGACAAAATCGCTTCCACTGCTTTTGCTTACTCCAGGGATTTCCACAGGAGATCTCTAAGGCAAAGCTTTAGGTTCCAAATTGGGCCGCCCAAAAAGCAACATCTTGCCTCCACACGTTGGACCGGGCGTCCTTGCCCGTGGCCTCCCAGTTTGTACCTCCGCTTTGCCAAGAGCTATATTCCTGTGCTCATGAGTCGTTCGCAAAAGCAAGGGAATATAGTTTGTCGACAGTCAGAAAAACAGCCGGGAACGGCTGTTTTTTTAGTTCGCCCAGCATGTCTGCTGAGCCGATGGGTTGAAAGAAACCCATGCCACCTAACCAGCGGGAAGGCAACCCGTAGGCAAGGGCGTCACTGGCAACGGTGAGGTCTGAAGGAAGCCGAAGGGAGAATTCGGAACATAGCGAAAGCGAACCGGTGTTGGCTTATCAGGTGGGTAACCTTGCCAAATATGGGAAAGCCCAAAAGCTGGACAACCTGATAAGTTAGGACGGATGGCTTCGAATTCAGGCAAGCAGGCTTAACTGGGGAAGCCCTGTACTATCTCATGACGACGAGTAAACCCGAACAAGCGGAAACGCAAGGGAGGGCATAAGTGGTGCAGGGTGGCAGATGAGNNAGTCCGTAGTAGCAATTAACCCCCAGCCAATGAAAGCTGGCAACAGACTGGACGGAGAAAACCGGGGGGACACTGTACCCGGTTACAGTGAGGAACTTGGGCTGATAGACTTGAGTACGTATAAGACGGGGATTCTGCCTCTCTACTATGAGAGATAAGATTTACCAGGAGCCGTATACGAGTACCCGTAAGTACGGTTCTGTGAGAGGGATAACGCCGCAGAAAGCTACTGCGGCGCTACCCTACTCGATTCATTGTAAACCCTTGCTGTTTAAATACTTCTGGATTTTTTGCCCATGTTCTTGTTCCTCTTTTTGAATATGCTGGAGAGCTTGTACTACCTGAGGGTTTTTGCTCTCAAATACGGCTGTATCGTAAGAACCTGAGACGAATTTTTCTGTCATCAGCATATCCGTGCATAGGGTTGTGTCGCCTTGGGATGCCATTTCGTTACTCATGTCCGCCTGTTCGTACTGCATGTTTGCAGCTTGAGTATTTTGCTGTGACTGGTATTGATCCTGATTTTGGTTTTGTTGAATTTGACTTTGGTTTTGGCCTATATTTGGCTGCTGCCCATTAAGTATTTTTTCAATTGTGGAATAATGCTGTTGTTCCTGTGAAGCCAGCGAGGAGAAGAGTTGCTGCAGTTCAGGATCACTTGCTTGAGCGGCATAATTTGTATATTTTTGGATACAAATGGATTCATGCTTTAATTGGTCTTGAAGCAGGGTCTTTTCTTTTTCAGACAGCTGAAGATTCATTATCTACACCTCCTTGTTCTAGGGTTGGGTATCTTTCTTGTAAATATACAAAAAATTTTTACCAGGTAAATCCAAATAAGTAAATGAATCAATTGATTTTGCTAGTTATTACTGTATTGACAAAATGTTTGACTATTAAAATTTATGTTTCTGGCAACACTAAGCCTAGAAAAAAAAAGGAGGTTAATAAAATGGCTACCGGTCAAAGATCTAATTCTATATTGGTCCCTCAAGCGAGAGCTGCTATGGATAAGTTTAAATGGGAAACAGCCCAGCAGGTAGGACTAAATCTGCAGCCTGGAGATTATGGTGGAGATATTCCCTCAAGAATGTGGGGGGCGGTAGGTGGCCACATGGTTCGCCAGATGATCCAATCTTACCAGCAGGGTTTAGCGGGACAGGGCCAGGTGCAAGCTACAACAACACCACAACCCAGCCAGTTTCAGGGTCAAAAATAGAGGGAGGAATCCCTCTTTTTATTTTAAAAAAAGAGAGCGGAAAGCTGCTTCCGCTCTCTTTGGCTATGGCTATTTTCCAATGAAATGTTGGGTAAACATTTTTCCGTAGGGTCCGCCGTCGACAATTCCAATGCCGATGTGGGTGAAATTTGCATTGAGAATATTTGCCCTGTGTCCGGGACTATTCATCAAATTGGTATGTGCTCGTTCCACTGACCCTGCTCCGGCAAGGTTTTCTCCGGCATATCTATAGGTTACTCCTTGGCTCTTCATCAAGTCAAAAGGCGAACCATAAGTGGGTGATTGATGTGCAAAGTAGCCGTTTTTAATCATATCGTTACTCTTCATTCTTGCTGTTTTTACAAGGGTCATATCAACCTTTAGCGCAGGAAGACCTCTGCTGGTACGTTCCTGATTGACCAAGTTAATCATTTGCTGTTCTTGGGCAGTTAATCCACTGATATTTTCACCATTGCCCGTGCCTGAACCGTTACCTGGTTTTGGGTCTACAGGTACTTTTGGATTATTTGGTTTTGGATTGGGTTTTGGATCTGTTGGTTTATTGTCTTTCTTATCCGATAGTTTGCCATAGAGATCTTTTATCTTTTGGTAAGTTGCCTTGTCTACGACTCCTGTTACAGGCAGGTTGTTAGCTTTTTGGAATTTTTTCACTACCTGAAGAGTGTTGTAATCAAAGAACTTGCTCACGACACCAACATTGTAACCTAATTTGGTCAGCATAAATTCTATTTCATAGACTTTTGAACTGTAATCCTTATATTTTGCTACCGCATTGGTATCATTAGCCTTTTTACCGCAGTTGTTGTTGTACTTTTTGTTGTAATCGTATTTTATTACCTTGTAATAAACTTTGGTTTTTACATTACTGTACTTCACATCACCATTACACGCCGCAACTGACTGCATTGGTATAGCCATAGTAAACGCAAATACCAAAACAAGAGTAATCAAGAAAAGTTTTCTGCGCAAACCAGAACCCCCCTTAGTACGGCAAATTTACCCGGGTATGATAATGTTGCCGCTTGGGGAAAAATCTTCTACGTAAATCGGCAATTGCCTTTATGTAAATAATGGCACCATTAGCTGGCCGCTGGAAAGACAATTCAAAAAAAAGACTGCTTACGCAGCCCTGATAATTTAATTATATAAATAAAACTATTTTGTAACAGCTTTTACGATGGCATCAACTATGGGTTCACAGTCACCGGTCATAACTTGAGCCGCTCCTATCTTTACCGGAAAAGAGTTATCCTTACCTTCCGGAGTCTTAAAAGCTACCGCCAGGTTGAGAGCTAACGTGTCCTGCAGGTAAAAAAATTGGGTGACGCTTACAACGTTTGGCGCCCTTTCTTTTACTTTGGCTTCAATTTCTGGCACAATTTCTTTACACTTTTTTTCAAATTCAGTAGAGGATATACCCATTCTTCTCCACCTCTCCTTCTCACAATAAACTCATCCGCTATTATATCAGAAATTTCCCTAACTTGTTCAAAATTAAGTTAATCTAGGAAAAAACTTTGCCAAGTTATTTATTATTGTAGGTCCGGTCCAATAGGATGTGAAATATCGGATAAAGCTTTTCCCGCCTCATCTGCTAAATGGGATTTTGCTGCCAAATCGCCTAACGATATTATGCCTACCAGTTTTCCATTTTCTACGACCGGAAGCCTTCTGATCCGGTGCCTGGACATGAGGGCAGCTGCATCGTCCACATCCATTTCAGGAGCTGCCAAAACCAAGTCTACGGACATTACATCTGCTGCTTTTGCGGAAAAGGGGTTTTTATCCTCTGATATGGTTCTCAGGACTATGTCCCTGTCAGTTATGATTCCCACCGGTTTCCCTTCTTGTACCACTGGAATCGCACCTACATTCAACTCTTTCATTTTATCTGCAACGTCTTTAAGATTGCTATCAGGTGTGGAAGTAAACACATTTGTGGTCATTACATCTTTTACTTTCATTACAATCTCTCCTTTTGAAATAGTGATTTCTTTTTGTAATAGTGATTACAGAAGATAGCTTATGTATTTATGTAGTTTTTAATCAATCATTGAATACATTCGTTAGGGCAGGAAAATAATAGGCATGAGGTGATTATCCCATGAAAAGGTGTAAGATATGCGGTGGTATACTTTCACAAGACAAAGTAAAATATACTTCTCGTTGGAGAGATAGGAGTATTGGAATAAAAAATATTTCCGCCTTGGTCTGTAAAACCTGCGGGCGTACTTATGTTAATAAACATATGGCTTCCCATCTAAAGCGGCTGGAAAGGCCACTGGAAAGGGAAGAATTTTTAAAAAATCCCGATGCTTATATGACTCCGGAACAGTATTTCCCCGAGGGTGGAGACCACTTATGATAGAAAAACTGCTGAAAAAATTAACATGGTTTGAGGCCGACCCCAAAACCAACGAAATAACAAAGAAGACCTCTTCAGATACAGTTGAGAAAAATTGCCGGAATAACTCCAGTAATAACACGGTTCACCATCAGGAAGTCCAGGATTTGAGAAATGCAGAAAAGGCTATGGAGAAATTAAACAGCCTGGTGGGTTTGAAGGAAGTAAAAGAACAGGTGGAAAAATTAACGGCCTTTGCCTGGATGATGCGGGTTAGGGAATTACAAGGCTTAGTAAACCAACCTTTAAGTTTGCACATGGCTTTTAAGGGTAATCCTGGAACGGGGAAAACAACCGTGGCTCGGATTTTAGGGGAAGTCCTTTATTCTGTTGGAGTGTTAGAAACACCAACTGTTGTTGAAGTGTCAAGGAGCGACTTGATAGGTGAATATATTGGTCAAAGTCTTCCCAAGGTAAATAAAGTAATTTCTCGGGCCAAGGGAGGGATTTTACTAATAGACGAAGCATACAGTGTTGTCCGAAGTGATTCAATGAGGGATTATGGTTATGAAGTTTTGGATCACTTGGTTAAAGTAATGGAAGACAGGCGTGACGAGTTTATGATTATCTTTACCGGCTATAAAAAAGAATTGGATGACTTTCTTGAAATCAATACGGGATTAAAATCAAGAATAAATTATCATATGTGTTTTCCCGATTACACCGGGGAGGAGCTTGTCAAGATCTTTTTAATCCTGGCCAAAGAAAGGGGTTTTGATGTTACTTCGAAAGCGATAGGCAAGTTAAAGGAGATATTGGTTCCAAACCCCGATAACGGGCGTTTTGTGAGAAATGTACTGGAAAGAACAATTATGAAAAAGGCAACAAACCTTTATAAGAATAAACAGTTGGCTAATCTTAAAACTATTTCCGAGGAGGACATTGCTGTTCCCCCTAAAGAAATGAAAAAGGGCGTAGTTGGTTTTATCAAATAAAACGTATAGTTGCCAAATGACTAGAATCATTGAAGCCAGGGAATTTAAGAAACTTTCCTGGCATTTTGTTTCGGTAGTAGAAAACAGTCTCTGGTGCAGGATAATAAGAACAATAGTGGAAATATCAAATAAGATTATTCTGCTTCCTCTGAGAGAACCCCGTATTTGAGTATGAAAAGAGCTAAGAGAGTGTAAATGCTAAATGTCAACAGAAAAGATGCCAGCAGGTCCCAACGTACGAAGCGCATTATGCCGGCGCTTACGCTTAAACCTTGAATTAACGTTGTGATGACTGTGAATGCTGCTATGAAAACCGTAAGCATATTATTTGCTTCCATTCGAGGTACGTAGTAAGCAAAAATCATCATTGCCGGAATTAATGCTAAGGGCAACGATAACGGTATTCCAATCAGAGAGCTGGCTGCTGTAGTATTAAAGGACCACAGATTGAGAAGGGGGACGATTAATAAAAGCAGTGCCAAAGGGAGCAGAAAACCTGCAACGATTCCAAAAGGCAGCAGTTGAACAAGCTTCCTGCGAGGGATGAGCAGGAAGGCAACAATAGAGATTAACAAAAACCATACTAACCAAATTAAAATATTGTCCAATCCTTTCACTCCTAAAAAGTTTGTTTTGTTATTATTTTTAACTTGGGAGTGGAATTTTATTACAAAGAACATGAAAAACAAAGTGAAGGTGAATTTAATTGAACAGATTAAGAGGAGAGTTGATTTCACCAGAAGCTGCTTTGCATCTAAGTGAGCCGATGGCAAGAGAACTGTATAAAAAATATCAAAACCCGGGTTTAGCAACAATGTTAAACCTTGTGGGTTTTGATAAAACGTACGCATCTGCTTCCGGTACCGTTATTAAAGACCTACAGGGTAACGAATATCTAGATTTTTTAGCCGGTTACGGGTCCCTAAACCTGGGGCACAACCCTGAAAAGGTATTAGAAGCTGTAGAGGCTGTTAGTATGCGTCCCAACATTTTGCAGCTTTCAATAAACCCTATCTCTGCGGCTTTAGCCCATAACTTGGCTTTGCTGGCACCGGGAAATCTTGGAAGGACTTTTTTTTGCAACAGTGGAACGGAAGCCGTTGAAGGTGCCCTGAAATTGGCAAAGGCTGCATTGGGGAAAAAGTCGATAGTATTCTGCCAAAACTCATTCCATGGGAAGACAATGGGTTCCCTGTCAGTAACAGGGCGGAAAAAGTATCGTAAGGAGTTTGTTCCTCTTGTGCCAAACTGCATTGAAATTCCCTTTGGAGATGCCGGCGCTTTAGAGGAAATATTGAAAAAGAATTCTGATATTGCAGCTTTCATAGTAGAACCAATTCAGGGGGAAGGAGGGATAAACGTTCCTCCGGAAGGTTATTTGAGACAAGTACGGCGGCTTTGCAGTGAATACAATGTTTTACTTATTTTAGACGAGGTGCAAACGGGATTAGGCAGAACAGGTAAATTGTTTGCCTGTGAGCATGAAGATGTAGAACCTGATATTTTATGTCTGGCAAAATCTCTGGGCGGCGGTGTTATGCCAATTGGAGCCTTTATAACGACGGAGGTCCTCTGGAATAAAGCCTATGGAGGCATTGAAAAATCTACACTCCATACCTCTACTTTTGGGGGAAATACCCGTGCTGCAGCTGCAGGCCTTGCAACTATACAGGAAATCATCGGCAATGACCTGCCAGGTGCCGCTGCCGAAAAGGGTAAATATATCCTGGAAAAGTTAAATTCCATGAAGGAGAATTACCCTCTTATTAAGGACGTAAGGGGCAAAGGGCTTCTCATTGGGTTGGAATTTGCAGAGCCCGGTTCCCTTACAAACAAACTGACCGGTGGAATTGCCGGAAAACTTGCACGGGAATACGTAGGTTCTCTTGTTGCCGGGGATTTGTATCGGCAGGGGAAGGTACTTACTGCATATACCCTGAACAATCCCAATGTAATAAGATTGGAACCCCCTCTGACGGTTTCTTATGACGAAATTGATAAAATGCTCCAGGCTTTAAACAGTGTTTTGAAAAAAAATAGTTCAACATTCCGGGTAGCGTTGTCAGGCATCAAGAATGTAATTGCTTCAAAACTAAATAGTTGAGTGAGGTATACTCTGTTTCAGGCTTTTGGTGTTTTTGTACCTGTATTGTTACATAGTGTAAAGTTTTTGTAGGACAAAAAAACAAGAGATCAACCTTCTTTGGTAAAATGGA
>LFTO01000145.1 GCA_001513335.1 Clostridiales bacterium DTU086
TGAATACCTAACCTAATTTACTGTTGGGTAAATGGAGTTTACACAAAAGTCTTGACAGACCCGAGTTTAAGAGGGATGACGGTTCTGTATTTAAACAAGATATTAACATAGACAAACTAGACAAAGAACTTCTTTCCCCTTTTGAAAGATATGATGACTTAAGGCTAAAACCTGGAAGCATTAAACAACTTAAGAAGGGATACTAATTACAAAAAAGTCGTTTATTGCTTCATCAATGATGTCCATTATAAATTGATCTCATAAGTGCGTTCACCCTCCCCTGAACGCATTAGGAAAGGGCAGGCACTTTTTTCACAGTGGCGGCCCTTTTGTTTGTGGTTATGTGATGACCGTGGAGTCGTAGATGTGCAAATTAATATTACTTTCCACCAGGAGGCATATAGGTGCTCCTTTTGTTCTCTCACCAATCAACTGTCCTCTGATCTAAACAGGCTACTGAAAAAATGGCCCCGACAGCCAAGTCCAGCAATTCCTCTCTCATTTCCTGATGGTTATTGGTATGTACTGCTTCCACCAGCTCGTTGTACTCCTCGGTCATAACCCCCAATATCTCGTGTCTGCTTGAAAAGGTTCCAAAGCCTTTCTGCTCCAAACGGTAGTAAAGTTTTTCTATGACTTTTTCAACAGCAGCTTTAACCTGTTCTTCGGTTATTTGTTGTCTCATTTTAACTCCCCTTTTAAGCTATCTTGTCCATTGCGATATTGGCCAGCTCATCAGCCCGGTTGTTTCCCTCGTTGCCGGCATGTCCTTTACACAGACTGAAAGAGATCTCTTTAAACTGATTCTTCAGGCTGAGCAATTCAATCCAAAGGTCTTTATTCTCCACCGGTTTTTTGGTGGAAGTAACCCAACCGTTCCGGGTCCAGGCGTGTATCCATTCAGTGATCCCTTTGATAACATATTTGCTGTCCATGACCACTTCCACGGGAATATCCTTGTTCTTGATTCTCTTGAGAGCTTCTATAATGGAAGTCAGCTCCATCTGGTTATTCGTGGTATCTTTAACTGACCCGTGGAATTCCTTGACGTACTCGCCCCACTGCAGCACTACGCCCCAACCGCCAATATTGTTTTTCTGTCCATTGCCGCGGCAGCCTCCGTCACAGTAAACCAGAATTTTTCTTTCAGTCAATCAATCTATCCTCCTTTTATTCCTGTCGAGGGTATGCGCATACCCTAAGCTAAAATTCTCAAATACCTATCCACCTGTTCCTCCACATACTCGGCCACCATTTGGATCATAGGGATAGGGTCATTGTCCCGAAAGTAAACATCAAAGCTGTCATAGTATCGCTTGCGGTCGGAAAACTTCACATTGATAGGGGGGTAGCCGTTCTGCATCAGCGTAAAGTTGAGAATCAATCTTCCAGTTCGCCCGTTTCCATCAATGAAAGGATGTATGCCTTCAAACTCCAAATGGAACCTTGCAGCCTTTTCTATTGGGTGAAGTTTAGTTTTAAAAAACTCTTTCACCAGCTGCTCCATCTTTTCAGGAACCAGGTGAGGTTCTGGCAGTTGGTTATATGCTCCAGCAATTTTTACGGGGATACGGCGGTACACACCCTTGTCTTGGGGCCTGTCAATCAACACCAGGGAATGAATTTCCTTGATGATCCGCTCAGAAAACTTCACATTATCTTCAATTAGCTTCTGCAGATAAAGAAATGCGTCCCGGTGCCCTACGGCTTCCAAGTGATCTTTGAGTGGCTTTTGATCAATCGTCAACCCTTCAAGAACCAGTGCGGTTTCCTTTAGGGTGAGCGTGTTGCCTTCGATAGCGTTGGAACTGTAGGTAAATTCAATCAGAAATTCTTGCTGTAGCCTTTCCAATTCCCCTTCAGTCAAAGGCCGGCGCCTGTTAAGCTCGGCTCGCTTTGCATCCACCCGGGCAAGTATTTCTGCAACCTCCCTTGTGATCTTCTTGTGGCGAAGGCTCCTGCCGTCTACAGGTCTGATAGCATCTGCCGGAATGAGATAGGATTGCCCTTTCCGGATTACCCCGTCTATCTCTCCGTGCTCACAGAGCATTCTCACCCTGCGGTCTGAGATCCCCCATTTTTCTGCTGCTTCTTTTACGGTCATGTATTCCACTTTCTAAACACCCGCCCAGGTAATCTTTACCATAAGATCATGTTTACATTATGCCATAATATCGGAAATTTAACCACACAACCAACCCTTTTTGCTTTTTAATTTTCCTTTGTCAATTTTCAATATAAAACCGGACTTGTGGCTGCAAAGCAAAAGAGCAGCCACGAAACGCAGCTGCTCATTGGAGGTTTTGCGTTCGGGGAAGGGTGAACGCATCATGGTATTCAGAGCAAGAATTAGTGAATTAGTTTTTCAAATTAATTTCTTGAAGAACCCTTGCATTGTAAACAGCATTTTTTATAGCTTCAATTTTAGGTGGGGTAGCCATTTCTTCATAATTGCCGTCGATTTCTTTAAGATTATCAACAATAGCTGAAAGGTGTTTTTTTGTTTGTTCCCATATCATAATTTCTTGTTCTGTTAATGTTTCCTTTCTTTCCAATTTATCTATTAGTACATTAACAACAGAATTTGAAACGTATGTAATCCCAAAGTAGATTTCGGGAATATCTGACCCTCCTCCCTCCCAAAATGCCGGAGGAACAATTCTGTTACGGAGAGGTGCTTTTGCTTCCGCAATGTACGAAAAAATATCCGGTTTTGCAAATATTCGGAATTGGTTCATTTTCGCCTGTAAAATCTTTAGTTCAGCAAGAGAATCTTCCTTAAAATTTACATGTCTTATAGTTCTGTCTATGTCACTTAAACTAAGATTTATCCTTACACAATATGTATTCAGTCCATCTCTGAGGAGTTCTGCCGAATCTGGTGGAGAAGGTTGTATGTTACAACTGCAGACGAGAAAAACTGAAAGGATGGCTGTGCATGCCAGACTCCTGAATTTCCATGATTTATGTTTTGACGAATTAGTAACCAGCAACACAACCATCCCTCCATTTTAAATTTATATCATAGAATTAATAGGAGCTGCGTGCAGTCTTATGCCAGTATTTACTAGAACTTGACGGTGTAGCACTAACACTTACTGCTCCATAAGCCACAGAAAAAGAAATTGAGGGGCCACTAGGTCCCCAGGTGTGACAATAAGATTGCGTTAGTTCGCCATTAGCGCTAAAGGGGTCACCATCACGGGGAACTAACCCCGCCCATGCTTCTCCTCTTGAATTGTCATCATCAGTCTCTATGCCCATGCCGCCGGTTGCTTGCCTGACGATATCCATATCGCTATCACACCCAGTCACCCAAAGATATAAAAAAATGAATGATTCCTACGATTAAAGCAGGCAAAACAATGGCGTCTTAATGTAGAATATTTTATTTCGTCTTTGTCCCGACAGTGTAAAACTTTTTTTATTTCTTTAAGGATTTCTTTGTTATACTGATTGTCGACCGTTTTTGAGGCAAAAATAGCGACACAATAACAAACTGTTGATCCTGAATCGAATTTAAAACCATTATCTCCGGAAGCATCAACATAAACGTCTAAAGCTTCATTCCCGCCAAACAAGTTGTTCCTCTCCCAAAAGACCTTATTTTTCCACCTTACAATAGTTGTTCTGTATAATCTGCTTAATATGGTAGCACAAGGTAAATATTGGAACAAGGGTCATATTGAATTAGTTGCTAATTACTACATAATACTTATGGGTAAAATTCCTTCATCAATAACTCCCTTTACATTAGTTTCATTGATTGTTAGAATGTTAGCGTCCTAACAATTTTAGCCGGAGGGTGGTTTGATGATGCCGCCGAAAACAATCGGACATGAAGTGAAGTCCCTGTCCAACCTGATTAGGCGCTACCTGCACGAGAGTGCAAAGAATACCGAATTGGAAGATTTAACAGCCATGCAGGGATGGATTATCGCCTACTTGTATCATCGAGGGAATGGGCAGGAGATATTCCAGCGTGATATAGAAAAAAAGTTCGATGTCCGGCGCTCAACTGTGACAGGGGTCCTTAAGCTTATGGAACAGAAAGGGCTGATTACCAGAGAGCCTGTGGAACATGATGCCCGGCTGAAGAGCCTTAAATTGACACCTAAGGCTGTCTCCCTCCATGAGATGGTTATGCAAAAGTTTGAGGAGGTTGAAAACAAACTGAGGAGCGGGTTAACCGAGGAGGAGATTGAGGCCTTTTTTGAAATTATTGATAAGATAAAAGGCAATATAACCCGGTAGCAGTTTAGCCGTCTGAGGTAGTTATCCAGGGACGGCTTTCAAAAATGACGGGTTTAACGGGACACAGGGGTCAGAAGCCTTAAAATGAACCATTAAGGATACTTACCATAAGAAGCTGACTTGTGAATTTTTGCAAACGGGGGATTAATATGCTCAAGCACCTACTTGGATGTGTAGGAGAATATAAAAGGGATTCCATCCTTGCACCTGTCTTTGTAACCTGTGAAGTGGTAATGGAGGTTGTTATCCCTCTGCTGATGGCCGATCTCCTTGACTACGGCATCGACAGGGGAGATATGGGGGTTATTCTCAGGTTAGGGACAGTACTTATTCTTTGTGCAGTTGTTTCTCTGGCTTTTGGTGTGCTCTCGGGACATTTTGCTGCTCGGGCTTCAGCGGGATACGCAAGAAACTTGCGCCGGAAAATGTACTATGCAGTCCAGGATTTCTCTTTTTCCAATATTGATAGGTTTTCAAGCGCTAGCCTGGTGACCCGTTTGACCACGGATGTTACCAATGTACAGCATGCTTACCAGATGATTATCAGAGTTGCGGTGCGCAGTCCTGTCATGTTTCTTTTTTCCTTGTTTATGGCTTTCAGCATCAACCCTGATCTTTCACTGGTATTTCTCGGGATGATTCCTTTTTTGGGTCTGGGGCTCTTCCTGATCATTAGCAGGGCGTATCCCATCTTTCATCGGGTGTTCAAGATATATGACGAACTTAACCGTGTGGTCCAGGAAAACTTAAAAGGTATCCGTGTTGTCAAGTCCTTTGTCCGTGAAGACCATGAAAAAGAAAAGTTCAATTCCGTTTCCGAAAGCTTATTCAAGAATTTTTCCAGGGCAGAGAAAATTCTCGCTTTTAACGCTCCGTTAATGCAGTTTTCAATTTACTGCTGCATCCTTCTTCTGTCCTGGTTCGGTGCCAGGATGATTGTAACCTCTGCCATGACCACAGGGGAGCTGGTGAGCCTTATTTCCTATGCTTCACAAATACTAATGAGCATGATGATTCTGTCCATGGTTTTTGTAATGATTACAATCTCACGGGCTTCTGCTGAACGTATCGTTGAAATATTGGAAGAGGAAAGTGATATCAAAAATCCCGACTGTCCTGTTCTTGAGGTGGCAAACGGTGATGTGAGCTTTCAGAACGTAAATTTCAGCTATACAAAAGATCCAGACAAACTCTGCCTCAAGGATGTGAATCTGGAAGTGAAATCGGGAGAGACTGTGGGTATTATCGGCGGTACGGGCAGCTCAAAAACGAGCCTGGTCCAGTTGATACCCCGCCTTTACGATGTTACGGAGGGAGCTGTCCTGGTGGGGGGAGTGGATGTCCGGGACTATGACCTGGCGGTGCTCCGTGACCAGGTTGCAGTAGTTCTGCAGAAGAATGTACTGTTTTCCGGCACCATCAAGGAAAACCTGCGCTGGGGAAACAAGGACGCTTCTGATGAAGAAATAGTCCGGGCCTGCAGGCTGGCACAGGCAGACGAATTTATCCGGGCTTTCCCCGAAGGCTATGACACATACATTGAACAGGGGGGCTCCAATGTTTCCGGCGGGCAGAAACAGCGCCTGTGTATTGCCAGGGCCCTGCTGAAAAAACCAAAGATATTAATCCTCGATGATTCTACCAGTGCCGTGGATACAAAAACGGAAGCACTGATTCGCAAGGCTTTCAGGGAAGAGATTCCCGATACAACCAAGTTTATCATTGCCCAGAGGATTACCTCCGTAATGGATGCCGATAAGATTGTCGTTATGGAGGGCGGAAGAATTGATGCTGTGGGAACACACGAAGAGTTGCTGAAAACAAACACCATTTACCAGGAAGTATACCATTCCCAGGCTAAAGGAGTAGATCGTCATGAAGTCGCCTAGAGAACACAGAAGGGTGCCGCCGGGTTATAGGGGTGAAAGGCCGAAGGCACAGGGAAAGACCATTAAACGGCTCTTTTCCTATATAACGAGAAAATATAAAGCACCATTTACCCTGGTCCTGATCTGTATCCTTCTCAGCACAGGTGCGGGCGTGGCAGGTTCCCTGTTTCTCCGGGTGTTAATTGATGACTATATCATCCCCCTGGCTGCAATGGAAAACCCGGTATTCACCGGGTTATTTAAAGCTGTGCTGGTCATGGCAGGAATCTACCTGGGGGGTGTAACTGCGACTTATGTTTATAACAGGTTTATGGTTGTTATTGCCCAGGGCGTCTTAAAGGAAATCCGGGATGAGATGTTTGCTCACATGCAGTCTCTGCCTATCAGCTACTTTGATACTCACACTCACGGGGATCTCATGAGCCGGTACACCAATGATACCGACACCCTGCGGCAGATGCTTGCCCAGAGCCTGCCACACATGTTTTCCTCTGCTGTTACCATTGCTGCTGTTTTCTGCGCCATGCTGGCCCTCAGCCTGCATTTAACTGCAGTGGTTATTGTCTGTGTGGTTTTTATGCTCTTTGTTACCCGTAAAGTTGCAGGGAAAAGCAGCACTTATTTCGTGAAGCAGCAGGAATCTCTCGGCAAGACAAACGGGTACATCGAAGAAATGATCAATGGGCAGAAAGTAGTGAAAGTATTCTGTCATGAGGAAGAAGCAAAGGCTAAATTCGATGTCTTAAATGACGAGCTGGGCTTCAATGCAGCTGAAGCCCACAGATTTGCCAATATTCTAATGCCCATCATGGCCAACCTTGGCCATCTCCAGTATGTTTTGATTGCCATTGCCGGTGGTGCCATGGCTGTAGGGGGTATAGGAGGTCTCACCTTAGGGACAATTGCCAGTTTTATGCAGTTGAGCAGGACTTTCAATATGCCTATAGCCCAGATATCCCAGCAGCTTAATTCGGTTATCATGGCCCTGGCAGGAGCAGAGCGGATTTTCCAGCTGATGGATGAGGAAGTGGAAAAAGACGATGGATACGTTACCCTTGTAAATGCCAAATTCGAAGGGGAAGACTTGGTGGAAACTGGGGAAAGAACAGGAATATGGGCGTGGAAACACCCCCACAGCAACGGGACAGTCACCTATACCCAGTTGAAGGGTGATATTTGTATCAATGAAGTGGATTTCAGCTATGACGGGAAAACTCCTGTCCTGCACAACATTTCCCTTTACGCCAAACCGGGACAAAAGGTTGCCTTTGTTGGGGCAACAGGGGCAGGAAAGACAACGATAACAAATCTCTTAAACCGTTTTTATGATATCGCTCACGGGAAAATCTATTACGACGGGATTAACATCAATAAAATCAAAAAGAAAGACCTGCGGCGTTCCTTAGGAATTGTGCTGCAGGATACTAACCTGTTTACCGGTACGGTCATGGAGAATATCCGGTACGGAAGGCTTGATGCTTCCGAGGAGGAAGTATATGCGGCTGCAAAACGGGCAAATGCCCATGGATTTGTTTCCATGTTACCCCAGGGTTATGATACTGTATTGTCAGGAGATGGGTCAGGGCTTTCCCAGGGGCAGAGGCAGCTTTTGTCTATTGCCCGGGCGGAAGTTCTGGAAGCACCGGTAATGATCCTTGATGAGGCTACCTCAAGTATTGATACCCGGACCGAGGCAATCGTGCAAAAGGGTATGGATGCGCTGATGGAGGGGCGGACAGTGTTTGTAATTGCACACAGGCTTTCCACAGTAAAGAATGCCGATGTAATTATAGTGCTGGATAAGGGCCGGATTATTGAACGGGGGAACCATGAGGAATTACTGGAACAGAGGGGCAGGTACTACCAGCTTTACACCGGGGCTTTTGAACTGGCGTAAGCAGGGGAACAGGACTGCCGCAAAAGTTGATGACAATTTTATCAGCACAGTTTGAATATACTGTGGCATTTTGACCAAGGTTAAACGAATTTGGTATTTTGAGGTCTACAGTGGGAGAAAGGGAACCGATGCATATTCTAAGTGTGGAAAACATATCCAAAAGTTTTAGTGAAAAGCCTCTTCTCAACAATATCAGTCTGGGCATCAATGAAGGGGACAAAATTGGGCTGATTGGGGTTAACGGAACCGGAAAAAGTACCCTGCTTAAAATAATTGCCGGGGTGGAAAAGCCTGATACGGGAAAAATAATCAAAAGGAACAAACTGCAGATTGCCTATCTCCCCCAGGAGCCGGATTTTTCCCCCGGTACAGGTGTACTGGAGTATGTTTTCCAGGGAAATCCCGCCATGGACCTGGTACTGGAATACAACAGGGCTGTCGCTAATTCCGGGGCCTCCAGTGAGGAGATTGCCTGTCTGGCCAGGGAAATGGACCTGCGGGATGCCTGGGGCCTGGAAAGCGAGGCCCGCACCATATTGACAAAACTGGGCTGCGGCTTTTTTGATGCCCAATTGGATACTCTCTCCGGCGGCCAGAAGAAGAGGGTTGCCCTGGCGGCAGCCCTGGTTAAACCCTCTGACCTGCTTATCCTTGATGAGCCGACAAACCACCTGGACAGTGAGGCCATTGAGTGGCTGGAGCAGTACCTGTCCAGGAGAAAAGGCGCACTGCTGATGATTACCCACGACAGGTATTTTCTTGACCGGGTAACCAACAGGATTATAGAGCTGGACAGGGGGAACCTTTACTCCTATAAGGGCAACTACAGTTACTTCCTGCAGAAAAAGCTGGAAAGGGAAGAAATCGCCAGTGCCCGGGAAGAAAAAAGGAGGAACCTTCTCAGAAAAGAGCTGGCCTGGATAAAACGGGGTGCCAGGGCCAGGACCACCAAGCAGAAGGCCAGAATAGAGCGCTTTGAAAAACTGAAGGAACAAAATTTTGCCGTCCCCAAGGCACAACTGGAAATGTCTGTGGCCAAGAGCCGCCTGGGCAAGAAGGTTATTGAACTGGAAAGGGTCAGCAAAGGTTATGAGGGGGTAACCTTAATAAATGATTTCTCGTTAAAATTAACCAGAGACGACAGGATTGGGATTGTGGGGCCCAACGGCTGCGGCAAGACTACCCTGCTCAACCTTATCTGTGGGAAAGTTTCTCCCGACAGGGGAGGCGTTGAAATGGGAGAAACGGTCAGGGTAGGGCTGTATTCCCAGGAGATGCCCCCTATTGACGAAAACCAGCGGGTAATTGAGTATATCCGGGAAGATGCAGAGAGAATCACTACGGCTGAAGGAGAGACTATAAGTGCCGCCCAGATGCTGGAGAGGTTTTTGTTTCCCCCTGATCTCCAGTGGTCTCTCGTGGAGAAGCTGTCCGGCGGGGAGAAGCGCAGGTTAAATCTCCTGAAAGTGCTGGTGGAAGGCCCCAATGTACTGCTCCTGGATGAACCTACCAATGATTTGGATGTGGAAGCCCTGGCTGTCCTTGAAGACTACCTGGAGAATTTCCAAGGTGTCGTAATAGCCGTCTCTCACGACCGCTATTTCCTGGACCGGGTTGCCGAAAAAATATATGCTTTTGAGGGTGGAGGCTCCATTGTCCAGTACCCGGGGAACTACTCCAGGTATAAAGAGAAAAAGGATACAGCACTCCGGGAAAAAGCGGAATTAGGAGGCGTTCCTGCCGGAAAAAAACCTGAGACAGGTGTCGGAAGTAAATTTAAGAAAAAACAAACATCAGATGAAGCGGGAAAAGAAAAGCCTGTAAAGATGACTTACCGGGAAAAGAAAGAGTATGAGGAAATAGAAGGGGTAATTTCCGGCCTGGAAGAGAAACTCAGGGAACTCCAGGCAGAAATAGAGGCTGCAGGATCCGACTACATGCTCCTGGAAGAACTTTGTTCCGAACAGGCTGAAGTGGAAAGGCAGCTGGATGAGAAGCTGGAGAGATGGGTCTACCTGAATGAATTGGCTGAAAAGACGGGGAAAAAATGAGTATAACGGACCGGAATCTCCCCTTGGTTTGCAGGACCTGAAAAGCACCTGGCGGTGTGTACAGCATTAAATTAGGTCAGTATTTTTTGTACACTGCAGGGTCTGTGTATATATGCCCCTTCACCTTATGTAAGTGAGTTATCCTTTTCACTCCCTTCTTCATTACCGGAATCCATATCTTCCAGGAGATTTTTCTGCAATTGATAGTGATATATCTCTGCAAGCACAGCCCTGTCAATGTGATTTTGGACGGCATCATCTGACATTCCCCTGGCTTTTTGGGCAAGCTGAGGGGTGTTGGAAGTGTAGGGTTTTCCTGAGGAAACGGTGCCAGCCGTTAGGTTTTCCGCGCAATAGGCCATAACCCTTTTTACATATTTTTGTGTTTCCTTAAAGGGAGGAATCCCCCCGTATTTTAAGACATTTCCCGGTCCTGCATTGTACGCGGCCAATGCCAATTGTGTATTGCCGGAAAACTTGCCCAGCATTTGGCTTAGATACTTGGCGCCGCCCATAATGCTCTGCTCCGGGTCAAAGGGGTCAGTGACACCTAAACTTTTAGCTGTAGCAGGCATCAGCTGCATAATGCCCTGGGCACCGGCTTTCGACCGTGCCTGTGGATTGAAGTTGGACTCAGCCCTGGCAACCGCCTTAAGCAGGTCCACAGGGAGATTATACTTTTTTGCTGCAGCAGAAAAAATTTGATCAAGGTCCACACTTTTTGAGGAGGACATGGCAGAATCCAGAACGCCGGAAAAAATGTCTTTTTTGTCCGGTTTGTCGGCCTGGCCGGCAGGCCTAATGGTATTAAGCATGGTTCCGTTATTTTGATCTATGCCCTCAACCGACATCTCCAGCATTCCTCTCTATAGAAATCCTGTTGTTATGAACATCGACACTTATTTGAAAATTCTATAGGTGTCGGCATTGTCCTCTATGAGGAGGGGGAGCATTCTCCCCAATGATTTGGGTAGAACCGGTTGGAGTGTGCCGATGGGTGCTTGAAATTCTGACCCATTTCTTTTCTCATCTTGATCATGTCATAAAAGGCTTCCAGACGCGTGATAAAACCTACGTCGCTGTTCTGGGTGTCGAAGGTTAAATAGAGTACAGGAATATTATAGTCTTTGCTGATGTTTTGCAGCACCGGGATTACATCAGTTTCCGGTGTGCAGCCGAAGGATTTGACATGAATGATGCCGTCAAAACCCTTTTTGGCACACTCCAGGGCCCTGTCGATTGTGACCATAGCGGTGGCGCCCATAGGATATTTAACATAATCCCTGGTGTTTTCTTCAATTTTCTTTTTTGGATAGTGAAAAAGGGTTGAAGAAACGTTCAGCCATCTGTCTACAACGATTCCTTTTCTGGCCAGTTCCCTTTCCAGGTTGTGGTTGCTGAAAGGCTCCATTACTGTATAGTATTCGCCGACGATCCCAACCTTCAGCGGGTTCGCAGGTTTCTGCACCTCGATTTTCTTGAAGAGCCTCATGTATTTACGGTAAACCCTGTTCAGTTCTTTTCTGCTGTGGACAGAACGCAGCTCACTTAAAAAACTGGCATGGACTTTATCAAAAGAGCCGGGAATGGTTTCAAAACCCACGTTTTTGCGTATGTAGTCTTCCACCTTATCGATATACTCGATCATTTTCACAACTACGGGAAGGATTTCCGCGATTCTTTTCAGCGACATTTCGGGGTTGATTTCTTTCAGTTCCCTGTAAAGGGTTGTGGGTCTGGCGTCCTGTACCTTGGCCATGTTGATAAACTTGACCTTATATCCCAGGTCACGGAGTATCTGTTCGTGGAGTTCACCGTAATAGCGGAGCCTGCATGTGCCGCCGGTCTGGACCAGGGTATTTGCGCCCGCCTCAATTGTCTCGATAAAATTGCCCAGGTTGTACTTAAAAGGTGCGCATACAAACTCCGGGCTGTAACGGCTGCCAAGACTTAATGTTCTTTCAGTGATGGGTGGTGGCGCAATATATTCCACATCAAAACCAAAAGTAAACAGAACTTTCATAGGTGTGTGATAGCTGCCAAGATGAGGGAAGCTTACCCTTATTGTTTCCATGTAAACTCACCCTTTTTAAACCTGATTATATCGACAAAGCTTTCCAGTCGGGTTTCTATTCCGGCCATTCCCTCCTGCCCGTCAATCACCAGGTTTAGAACCGGTTTGTCTTTGATTTTCCGGATAATTATTTCGTTAACGAGGGAGTCGGGACCGCAGGGAAATGCGCTTACGAGGATGATGCCGTCAACCCTGTCTCTGTAAAGTATAATAGAGCCAACCAGTTCCCTGTTGAAAGCCCAGGGTAATGTTTCACTGATTTCAACGGATTTGGCAATGGCTTCTTTTTTTGGGGCAATATCGCCAATAATGGGAACAGTGTCCAGCTTGTGCAGGTGTTTAAGGATAGGTTCTCCGAGGTACTTGTCAAAAATAGTATACCGGTGAGCAATAATAAGGATTTTGATTTTGTTTTCCTTTAGCAGGTGCTGCTGTTCATTAAGCTCCAAAAATTGTGCGTTTTTTTGTGCCTGTTTCCCTTTAAAGTAGGCGTATAAACAACGGGATTTTTTCCTTCCGAGAAATCTACCCATTTTGAGAAAGGCTGCCATCTCACTGTCGGCTACACTGGAATCCACGTTGTAATACAGCAGCTTGATGTTTCTGTCTCTAAAAGTGTTTGCCGCAAGGTCATAAATAGCCTGAAACTTGGTGCACACTTTTCCTGCACTGCCACAGTCGGATATTCGCGGGACCAAAATATAGTCGCATTTATCCAGCAGCCATTCCACATGCCCCAGATAAATTTTTGAAGTTATGCACGCTTCGTCAACCGCGTAAGCCATGCCGCTTGTGACAATTTCTTTATTTGTTTCGGGACTTACAATATAATCAATTCCCAGCTCTTCGAAAAAATTTAGCCAGAGGTGCTTGTATCTGTAATATAAAAGCCCTCTTGGAATACCAATGATCATTTCAGTCAGCCTCTCAAGCAGATATTAATTGCAAGAATTGCGGCCTTATATTTATATTAGCATAAGGTGATTGGTATAATGGCATAATTTATTTTTATTGTATTAACGGCAGTAACTTGTGGTGACACGGGATTAACAATAGGATAAAAACCCTATTCTTACAAAAAATAAGACTAAGGAGAACTAAGCTTGGTGCTCGATTTCAAACAAAATAACGAACCTTGAATTTGAGGTGACAGGATTTGAACACAAAGTCAGGATTTATGAGAGGGCTAGTTGCCGGATGCGCTGCCGGGGCGGTAATGGACTTGATAGAATATGGTGTTTACCGTACTTACCGTGAACCTGGACTTCGGTCGGTAGACTGGCTGGCCCTTATCGCAGGCCGCCGCAGACCGGTATTTCCTTTTGAAACCCTTCTATGGTATGGGGGACACCTGCTGTCTGCATCTTTCTTTGGGGTCTCTTTTACGGCTGCTGTTCCCAGGGCTGCCGAGGAAAACCCGGTATTAAAGGGATGTATCTGGGCAGGCTTTGTGTGGCTGCTGACCCAGGTCTTTACTAAGGTTTTTTACCGACCGGTGTTGTCAGGGCTTGGATGGGAAGACCGGATACAGCATCTGGTTCTGGCTTTGATTTATGGGACAGTCCTTGGGGGCAGTCTGCACTTGATGCAAAAATATTGTCCGGGAAGTGAAGATAACCGGTGAACGAAAATAAACTGGCCTATAAGCTCAAGGAGTTTTATATTTTGGAAACCTTTCAGGTTAGGTATTACCAGGCCCAGTTGTCTGCGCCTCAGGACGAGTACTACCGCAAGGCCTTTGAGAAAATGGTCAAAGTAGAAAGCGGTCATGCGCATTTTTTTGCTCAACAACTTTTGGAAAGAGGCTTGGAGATCCCCCATGTGGCCGAACCTCTTTTTAAGTTTGCCGGAAGGCTCCTGGGAGAAACAGTGGAACTTACCGGCCCCTACAACACCTGCAAGTTGGGAGTAGCTCTGGAAGGAAAGGCAATGGAAATGTACCGGGAATTCATTATGAAAGCCTGGGGAGATGAAAAATTAAGGGACACCTTAATGGAATACCTGATCGATGAGGAATTCCATACCTTGTGGATGGAAGACTATATGCGTCACCTGGCTCCACGCACCAAGACTCTAAAGCTAAAAAAGGGCAAACTATTTTGACTTCCGCTGTCTCCCACTACTGCAACAGCCAAAATTTGCGTCAGCCGGCAAACATCCCACGAGAGTTGTCGTCAAATGGGGCGTTACCTGCCGGTTGTTTTTTGGGTATAAGGTTGGGCACGCAGGTCCCGCTTTTGTTTCATGGACTTAATTTTGGTCATGACGTTCATTAGTTTTGCTGCCATCCAGGCGGGGACAGGCATGGTGGATACATCTTCCAATACAAGGGCTTCTGTCTTCGTGAGGGTGCCTGCGGCAATGCTGCCAGCAAGCCTGTCCATTACGGGACA
>LFTO01000090.1:0-10590 GCA_001513335.1 Clostridiales bacterium DTU086
CCCTCCACGTGAACTTCCAGCCCCCTGGTGGAATTGAGAACCCACCCGGACAGATCCAGTTCTTTGGCCAGATTATATATAAAGGGGCGGAAACCCACCCCTTGGACAGTACCCCTGCACAGTATCGCCAACGCAAAGCATTGAGAGTCGTTTATCCTCTTACTTTTTCTATCAGCCAACGGCACCATGACTCTACTCCCTCTCCGTTTCGGGCAGCCATCTCAAAAATTTCCGCACGGCTCCCCACTCCTTTTACATCACGCCGCAGGGTTTCCATGTCAAAATCCACATAGGGCAAGAGGTCCATCTTATTTATCAATACAGCATCCGCTTTACGAAACATGTCCGGGTATTTCCGCACTTTGTCGTTGCCCTCGGTAGTTGAAAGCACGGCAGCTCTCAGGTGCTCTCCAAAAACAAAATCTGCAGGGCATACCAAATTCCCCACATTTTCAATAATCAGCAGGTCTATGTTTTCCAAATCAAAGGCATCCAGTACACCTGAAATCATTCTGGCATCCAAGTGACATGCCCCGTGGGTATTTATCTGTACCACAGGGACTCCCTTTCCCTGCATCCTTTCGGCATCTTCAGTAGTTGCAATATCCCCTACTATCACACCAACATTTAAGGCAGGTACAAGGTACTGGAAGCTGTGCTGGAGAATTGTTGTTTTCCCGGATCCCGGCGAACTCATTAAATTAACGGCATAAACGCCGTTATCCTCAAGCCTCCGGGCATTTTTTTTTGCCCATGTTTCGTTATTAGCCAGAACACTTGTATTAATATCAATGCGTTTAACAGTCATTCTGCTCCCTGCCTTTATAGTATTCAATGTATAATTCCTCACCGCCGTTCAGCTGAACATCATATCCCCCGCATCGGGGACAGGTATAGTCTCCCAGTGGAGAAAAGGGATACTTTTCTCCACATGTCCTGCACTCTACTTCAGGCAGTCGCTCTTCCAGGACAAGCCTGGCATCTGCTGCCAGTGGCGGGTGCCCTTTAAAGGAATCAAAAGCAAAACGCAGAGCATCAGGTAAAATAGTGCTTATATTGCCAATTACCAGTTTTATTTCCGTTACCTCATCAATATCATTGTCACTGGCACTTATCTCGATGGTCCGGAGAACATCGTACATAAGGCTCGTTTCATGCACCCTAACCCCTCCTAATGGGTTTCCGAGGAAACAAATTTGTACCCAACACCCCATACCGTATGGATATATTGGGGGTGGGCAGGGTTGCTCTCGATTTTGTCCCGCAGCCTGCAAACAAGAACATTAATAGTCCCAGGATTGCCGGCATAGTAATCTTCCCACACCTTTGAAGACAGCTCTTCCCGGGTAAAAACCTGATTGGGGTGGTTAGCCAGGAACCACAACAGGTCAAACTCTTTAGTAGTCAGGTTAACCTGCCTGTTCCCCACAGTAACCTCCCTTTTCTGCATGTCGATAACAATGTCTCCGGCAACTACCCTGTTATGGCTGGGAGTATCAGTAACGGAATTCCGGCTGCGCTTGAGAATTGCTTTTACCCGCAGGGCAAGCTCGGTGGAACTGAAAGGTTTCGTTACATAATCATCCACTCCCATTCTGAAACCAACTACCTTGTCCACTTCATCATCCTTTGCAGACAAAATCACAATCGGTACCTGGCTCTCTTTACGTATAGCAAAACAAATATCATAACCATCAATATCCGGGAGCATCAGATCCAGAATTACCAAATCAGGCTACTGGCTGTCAAAAAACTCCAGTCCATCCTGCCCGTTTGAAGCTGCTGACACCTGGAGTCCCTCTTGTTCAAGAGAAGCAGCAACTAAAGAACGAATTGCATCGTCATCATCAATAATCAATACTTTACTATGATTCTCATTTAAAGCTGCCTGCATGTGATGCCAACTCCTTCTCCTTATCTCTTGGTTTATTTGGAATAACAAAATGTACTGTAGTCCCTTGACCTACACGGCTTTCCAGCCACACTTTTCCCTGGTGCAGGTTAATTATCTCTTTAACAACTGTGAGTCCCAATCCTGAACCATCCGGATTAAGGGCGTTCTTTTCTGTAAAATACTTTTCAAAAACTTTATTTTTGTGTTTTTCTTTTATTCCTGTTCCCGTATCGGAAACGGAAACCCGGATCATTTTGTCCGGCATCTCCTGGGCGGAAACAGTAATTGAACCCCCTAACGTAAACTTCATGGCATTATCCAGGAGGTTATATAAAACCTGTTCAATTTTATACCTGTCACAATAGACGATGGGCAGATCCTCCGGAATATCGATTATTATTTCAGACCCTCTGCTGACAGCTACGGAATCCACCCTAACCACGACACTCTCCACAATTTCCTTCATGTCAAAAGGACCAATGTTAAGCGTCCGGTAGCCGGATTCCGTTCTGGTAATACTCAACAAAGAGTTCACAGAGTTCAACAGGAGAAAGCTGTTATTGTAAATGTCCTGTACGTATTCTTTTTGTTCTTCGTTTAACTCACCAGGCAATTCCTTAAGTAAAAGTTCAGAAAGTGCAACAATTCTGGCAAGGGGGCTTTTTATTCCATGCCCCAACAAGGCAATTTCCTGAGGGTCAGAACTGTTTTGAAGATTTCCCAACACTCTTAATGATTGCCTTTTGTTTAAAATGTCTCTTTTTTTCAACCAGGGTTCTCCCTTCCTCGCCAATTTTCAGATAATTTGGTATACCGGATACTATGGATATTATAACATGTTAGCTTTCCTATTTTAAGATTAATATTAAAAAAGTGAAATAAATTTAACTGCTTTTGTCGAATTAAACACACTCAATTGCTTTTTTAATCTCTCTTTTAACCTCTCCATCCAACTCCAAAGCCAGGTGCTGTTCCAAAAGTTTCCGTGATTTTTCCCCTCCCATATGAGCCAGTGCCCATGCTCCGTGACTCCGTACCTGCGGTGAAGGAGATGTTAAAGCTTTTGCCAAAACAGGAATATATTCCTCCTTTCCTTTACACCCCAATACTAAAGCGGCATTACGGCGGAGCAGTTCCGTTCCGACCCACGCAAAACCGGCAGTTCCGTAGCGCCCCTTGAATTCAATTTCCGAAATATCAAATAAAGCTGTTAGAAACTCAGTAAAATCCCCTGTTTCAACGTTCTTTCCAGTGCCATACAACTGCCTGTTCTTGGGACAGACTTCCTGGCAGATATCGCACCCAAATATAGACCCGCCAAACTTTTCTCTAAGGCCGGCAGGCACGGGTTCCTTAACCTGAGTTAAACAGCTAAGACACTTCTTGGCATCAATCTTATAGGGTTCAACCAACGCACCGGTTGGACATGCCTTCAGGCATAATTCACAATCGCCGCAGTTTTCCTCCGGCCCTGCATCGGGCTCCAGGGGAATATTTGTAAGGAGCTCACCGATAACAAACCAGGAACCATAGTCAGGATTGATTAAAAGGTTGTTTTTTCCATACCATCCCAGTCCCGCCCTGTGAGCCAGGGCACGCTCAACCAGGGGTACGGAATCCACAGCTGCCCGATACTCGAAGCCTGGGCCCGTCAAGTCCCCCAGAAACTCCGCCAGCAGTTCAAGTTTTTCTTTAAGGACCATATGATAGTCCCTCCCCCTGGCAAAGCGGGATACTCCCCACAGGGAAGGGACGTTGTCAATTGATTGGGAGTAATAGGGCATTCCCACACAGATAATACTCCGGACGGAAGGAAGCAGCAGGTCAGGCCGGCATCTGGATTCCGGCTTCCACCTTTTCTCAAAGGGAGAATCCAACCCATCCCGCTTTCTCTCTTCAAGAAGTTTATATAAATAGAACAAAGGTTCCGGGGAGGCAATACCCAAAAGAGGTAGTCCTATTTTTTCTGCATAATGCCTGGTGCGTTCCTTAACACTTGTTTCATTTTTTATACCTTTCATTAATACCACCAAAACATATTATATAACTTCGTTAAAAAAACCTAAATTACAAAATATCCCTTTATGTCGAAAATCCACTATAGCAGTCGCAATTTCTCGAAAGCTTCAATGTCAGCGGCTTTGACTCTTCTCCCTAACCGGACCATTAAAGCGTTTGCTGGATGGGAGTTGATTTCAGGATCGCTGGTCTCCTTGGGCAAGAGGCCGGCAGAAGCCATAAGCCTTTCCAACTTGGCCCTGTATTCCCAAACAGGAAGTCCGTCACCTTCCAGGTCCCAGTGCCAGTAATATTCTGTAGCCAGTACAATATAATCTTCCATCCTATCCCGGCAAAAGGCAGTTTTCAATAGAAGATGGGCAATCCCGAATCCCCTGTACCCCCTGGCCACTTCAATTGCCCCCAGCTCCAAAATGGAGCTGATGCCTCCTGCTCCCCATCTTTCAAAGGGTTCCGGGGGATGAAAAGTGATATAGCCGACAATAGTATTGTTTAACAAGGCAATAAAAACATACCCGTCTTTAAGGGAAGCTATTTCTATCAAGGATTTTTTCTGCTTGTCGGGAGATCTAAAGCAGTTCAATGACCTATCCATTGAAAGGTTCTCAATGGTGTCAGGGCAAACAGGGCCAAATACTTTAACTTTCCCTTTTGGGGTATCAGCATAATATGCAGTTTCAACATTTAAAGCCTTCCTGTCCATTACTCCTCCCCTTGTTTATTAAAACATTGCCCAGGATTGTCTCATTATTCTTTCGACGGTGAGCAAGTTCTTTTCTTTGATTTCTTCACGTCTGGGGATAGGGGGAACCATCCCCTCAGGGTCAGAATAGCTGCAGGGAATACTCTCCCCGCTTATCCCTCCATATTTCTTCAACCAGGAAGCAGGCAGCTTTTTCCCCAAATCCCTTCCGGATAAAATGCTCCACAGCAGTGCCCAGGCCCTGGGAACTACCTGCCAGATGCTGTACCCTCCTCCCCCCAGGGCAACCAACCGCCCGTCGCAAAGCTGCTCAGCCAACTGGTGAATAGCCGAAAAAGCTGCCTGGTAACTTTTCATGGAAAGAGCCAGATGTGTTAAAGGGTCGAGATAATGGCCGTCACACCCGTTCTGGCTGATAATTATATCCGGAGCAAACATCCTGGCCTGGGGGATTACAACAGAATTAAAAGCGGAAATCCAGGAATCATCCTCAGTAAAAGGTTCCAAAGGAATGTTTATTGTTGTGCCGACCCCATCGCCCTTACCTTGTTCATGGATACTGCCCGTTCCCGGAAACAGGTAATTGCCGGATTCGTGAATTGAGATGACCATCACATCAGGATCCTCATAAAAAATATCCTGGACACCATCCCCATGGTGAGCATCTATATCAATATATAAAATCCTGACACCAAATTTCTGCTTTATCCAGGCAATGGCTACAGCCGCATCGTTATATACGCAAAACCCCGAGGCCTTTTGCCGCCTGGCATGGTGCAGACCTCCGGCAATATTGATTGCATGCTTGACTTTTCCCTCCAGGACTAATTCTGCTGCCGTCAGAGTCCCCCCTACTACCAGGCTGGAAGCCGAATGCATTCCTTCAAAAACAGGAACATCCTCCGTACCCAGCTCAAAGCGGGCCAGATCGTCAACACCGGATTTCCCGATGCCTGCCCTGCGTACAGCATCCAGGTAGTCACCGGTATGCACCAGGCCCAATTCCTGATTCTCTGCCTGGCAGGGCTCACAAACATCCTCATTATCAAGAACTCCGGCTTCAATCAACAGGTCAAATGTATTTTTCAAACGCTGCGGGTTAAAGGGGTGGTGGTCGTGAAAATGGTAGCTGAGATACTCAGGGGAGTAGATAAAAGCTGCAGCCCTACTCATTTTCCGAATCTCCAGAATTCGGGCAGCTTTACTGTGTACCCCTTATCCCGCAGGTCAGCCAGTATTCTGCTGGGGTCAATAGATTGAAGGCGTAAAAGGAGCTGGCGAAAACCCTGTTGGGATACCTCCTTTGGCAGGAGAAAAAAACTAATTATATTTACCCGGTGGCTTTGCACTATTTCCAATGCTCTTATCAATTCGGAAGGATCATCGGGAATCTCTACCCTGAGAACTGTTCCCCGCTCCAGCATACCCATCATTTCCACAAAACAGAAAAGGATATCGCCATCCGTTACTATTCCCGCGAGTTTATTTTTTCCGGTCACTACGGGCAGACAGCCGATTTTATGCTTATACAGCAGCCTGGCTGCTTCCTCAACTGTATCCAAGGGGTGGACGGTAATTACGTTTTTAACCATAATATCTTTTACCAGGGTGTTCTCCAGCAGGTCAACATCCATTGAAGCCAGAATGGAAGGGCTGACATCCCTTAAATCCCGGTCTGAGACCACGCCTTTTAGAATGCCGTTTTCTGTTACAGGCACGTGCCTGATCCTATTCGAACGGGCAAGGGTCAGAGTTTCCATGACCGTCATCTCCGGATATGCCGTAATCACTTCCCGGGTCATTACATCTTCCACCAGCACCGGTTATCACCCCTTATAATACTTATTACATAAAAAAGAGACAGGATCGAGTTGATATGGTATTATATTCAACCCTTTCCTGTCTATTTCCTTTCATAATCGTTTCAATTGTATCATTTAGTAAAGCTTTAACCTTTAAAGAGGCGTTTACTCTGAATTAGCCTTAGCGGCCGCCAAAACTTCCGCCGCCACCACCGCCGCCGCCACCGCCGGAAAATCCTCCGCCGCCTCCTGAGCCGGAAGAGACTTTGCTGGCAGCAGTCTGGACTGTCTTCACCGCCTGCTCAACACTATTATTTATTGAATTCAAAGAACTACTGAACGCTGCAAAGTGGGCATGGGGGCCAAAATAGTACCACCCGTATCCAAAGCGGTAATCCCCTTCCTGCATATTGGGGAATACCAATTCCAGCTGCTGGATTACTTCTTTGGCCACACCCAGGGTAACTGCATATACAAGATAGTGTTCCCAGATAACCAGGCTGGGAATCTCATGTCTCTCCATTTGAGAGAAGTCCAGGAGAAACTTCCGGAAAGCCTGCCACTTAACATAGTCCTCCTGTGCCCCCTGGGAGCGCCTCCTAAAAGTCAAGGGTACAATAACAACCAGCAACCCCCCGATAAAGAGGCCTACACCTAAAATTGGAAGCCTGGAAAAAGCCAGCACCGCCAGAATAATAACACCCAGCCCCATCAGGGCTGTTTTAATTATCAGTCCCCCGTTGTATTCAAAGAATTCCAATTCGTCTGCCTGAAAAAATACCTGTTGGGTCCATTCTTCCCAGAACGAATAAAATTCCTCGCTGTTCTCCTTGGCAAAGTCTTCGATTTCATGGAGATATACATAGCCCTTGCCACCAGCAACAGTATCGGCAAGATATTTTAATAAATCCTTCTCATGAGGCCGTAAAACTGCCTCACCGGGGTTCCGCAGTGAAGCGGGTTCTGGAGCCGGAAGGAAAGTTAGGCGGTAAGCCTCTTCTTTTTTGGTTCCAAATAAAAACCTGTCTTTCTCCACAATTTCCTCGTCAATGCGCAAATACTTTCTCCGGGCCAGGTCCAGTATTGTGGCAGTAAAATCCTTGGCCTCAATTTTTCTGTATTTCAAAAGCTGGCTAAGTTCTGCAGGACTGTAATCTGCAGGCAGTTCCCGGTAGTACTCCCCGTCAAAGGAAACGGGGTGGGAACGGCCATGCTTCCGCCACAAGAAAAATATAAACAGAAGTGCACCACCCACAGCCGCAGCAGCCCCAGCAATTTCAAACCTGGCAAAGAGGCGCTGACGGTTGGCAGCTTCCGCCCAGCCCCCTTCCTCTTCCAAAATGGACTCCAGGGCAGACTTGTTAGTATAGACTGAGCCCGGAGCCTGGGGGAACAAATCCACAGGCATTACAACCCGGCCTTCAACAAATGTTCCTGCAGATAAATTACTTAAGTTCCAGGATACCTCACCTGGACCTGTAAACTCCACATTCCCATTAAGAGGACCGTGACCCCAGACCCTGATATCCTCTCCCTGACTGTATTTTTCCGCCCCAGGAGGAAGTTTTACTACTGCCTTTAACGTATCAATTTCCTGCTGGTTTTCTTCTCCAACGAATTGGCGATAAAACTCAGCCACATCCTGATGGATTTTTACGGCATTTAATACACGGTAGGAAACCTCAAAAGTCCGTGTCTCATCTTCCGCATCTATGCTCCAATCAATCAACAAGTTGTCTCCCTCTTGTTTAACCAGGAAAGTTCCGGGAGGGCCGTAATCGGTACCTGGATTGAACTCATAGGCCTGCCCTTTTTCCGAAACTACCACATCCCTGATAGGAGTATCTCCCTGGGGAATACTGACATAAAACCCGTTCCACTTTCCGGAAAAATCAATAGTGTATCTTTCCGTCACCTCCATTGAGGCATCGGGAAGCAGTTGTGCCTCATACAAAACCTGCTGCAAATCAAAGGAACGGTCAGCTTGAGCAGTTCCGGTAAAAAGCACGGCAACCAAAAATAAGCTGAGAAGGAGAACAGGCAGCAAGCCGGAAAAACCTTTTATAAAGACACCGTGTTTTTTCATATATTTTGTCTCCTGTTAAAACTTCACATCAACGGGATTCTTGGCTTCAGGTTCGTCTTCCAGGTTAAAGTAATCGGCGTGCTTAAAACCAAACATGCCGGCAATAAGGTTCGTGGGGAATAATTCAAGTTTGGTGTTGAATTTCTGGACAGTATCATTATAAAACTGGCGGGAAAAAGCAATCTTGTTTTCCGTGTCGCTGAGCTCGGACTGCAGCTGCAGAAAATTGGTATTAGCCTTCAAATCAGGATAAGCTTCAGCAACAGCAAACAAAGACCTTAAGGCCCCGGTAAGCATATTTTCTGCCTGGGCCTGTTCAGCAACAGTTTCCGCAGAGATAGCCATATTCCTGGCCTTGGTTACATTTTCAAGAGTCTCTTTTTCGTGCTGGGCATAACCTTTTACCGTGTTAACCAGGTTGGGAATTAAATCGTAGCGCCGCCTCAGCTGCACATCTATCTGTGCCCAGGCGTTCTGCACCCTCTGGCGCAGTTTAACAAGACTGTTATAGGTGGCGATAAAAAAACCGCCAACACCAAGTACCAAAACACCTAATATAATAAACTCCATCAAGTCCTCCTCCTTTCAAAATCACTGCTACTAGAATATATCATATTTCTGCGACCAAAAAAATGCCCTTATCAGGCCTCTCAAAAAACCAACAACTAAATCATTAAGGCCATCCCCGTCTGTAAGCATAACACTTGCACGAATTCCGGGATAATCCGGAAGTTGTCAATCATTCTTTTACCCAATTATACCCACAGCATGAAACCTCACTGATTTCCTCTCTCCTTCATAAGATAAACCGAAACAGAAACTAAAGAGAGAAGGTGATTGATTGGAGGCGGTAGTTAAACTCCACAATGTAGGAATGACCTACCAATCCCCCAACGGGGAAATCAAAGCCCTTGAAGACATTAACCTTACAGTATCTGACGGTGAATTTATTTCAATAGTCGGGCCAAGCGGCTGTGGGAAATCCACCCTTCTATCTATCATCTCCGGCCTGCTTCTTCCGACTTCCGGACAGGTATTTTTATATGGGGAACAGGTAAAAGGACCCTCAAAAAAAGCCGGTTACATGCTGCAGCGTGATCACCTTTTTGAATGGAGAACAGTCCTGGAGAACGTTTTGCTGGGTGTTGAAATCCAAAAGGCAATTACACCGGAAACAAGGGAAAAAGCCGAGGACTATTTGAAGACTTACGGCCTCTATGAGTTTCGGAAAAAGTACCCCAATCAATTATCAGGAGGCATGAGACAAAGAGCAGCACTGATCAGGACCCTGATTACGGACCCCCACGTGCTTCTTCTTGATGAAGCCTTTTCCGCACTGGATTATCAAACGCGTTTAGCTGTTACCGATGATATTTACCAAATTATCAGGAAGGAAAAAAAGACAGCGATTCTGGTAACCCATGATATCTCTGAGGCCATCAGTATGGCGGACAGGGTGGTTGTCCTTTCCCACAGGCCGGGGACTGTCAAAAAGATCTGCGAAATAACACTGACATGTCGTGAAAAGCGGACTCCGCTGCACTGCCGGGAAGCTCCGGAATTCAGATACTTTTTTCAAGAAATATGGAAGGAGCTGGACGTCCATGTTTAAACGGCAATCCAAAGACCTGGCCGCCAGTTTATCGGAGAACCAAATTTCACCGGAACATGCCCGGTACCTAAAAAAACTTAAACGGGAAAAAAATACTGTCCATTTCACACAAATCTTCATCTTAATCCTCATTTTTGGTCTTTGGGAGATTTTGGCCCGGGCTTCAATTATTGATGCCTTCATTACAAGCCAACCTTCCAGAATAATACAGACTATCGTCAACCTTTATGCCCAAGGCACACTGTTTCATCATATAGGAATAACCTGTTTTGAAACCATCGTTGGGTTCCTCCTGGGCACTCTTTTAGGAGTGTTGATAGCCATTGTTTTATGGTGGTGCAAATTCCTTTCTGAAGTATCTGAACCCTATCTGGTAGTACTGAACAGCCTGCCCAAAATCGCCCTGGGACCCGTGTTTATCGTTTGGATAGGGGCAGGTCCTGTAGCGATTATAGTAATGACTCTGGCTATTTC
>LFTO01000090.1:10747-10962 GCA_001513335.1 Clostridiales bacterium DTU086
TCCTGGGTAGGGGTAATTGTTGGTGAGTTTTTGGTTTCCAAGGCCGGCTTGGGTTATCTCATCGTCTATGGGGGCCAGGTCTTCAAGCTTGACCTTGTTATGGCCAGTGTAGTCATTTTGAGTATTGCTGCGGGAATCATGTACCTGGGGGTGATAGCTCTAGAACGCTTTTTACTGCGCAGGAATGGCTAGCTTTAATTAGGAAGGAGGTAAAG
>LFTO01000241.1 GCA_001513335.1 Clostridiales bacterium DTU086
GAAGCTGCCCGCGCAGGTGAGCAGGGGAAAGGCTTTGCCGTTGTTGCCGATGAAGTAAGAAAACTGGCGGAGGAATCTGCCGATGCTGCCAGCAAGATTACAGAGTTGATTGCTGACATACAAAATGATACTTCAGTTACAATGGAGTCTATGAGTGTCAATGCCCGGGAGGTTGAGGAGCAGACAGAGGTTATGGCTAAAACAGGCTCAGCATTGAAGTTAATCCTGGAGCGGGCACGAATAACTGAAGAGCAGGCCCAGTCTATTGCTGACATAGCCGACAACCTTCTGGTTCTCAG
This sequence comes from Clostridiales bacterium DTU086, assembly GCA_001513335.1. Lineage (GTDB taxonomy): Bacteria > Bacillota > DTU086 > DTU086 > DTU086 > DTU086. The sequence goes on from LFTO01000241.1 coordinate 300, forward strand.
TGAGAAAATCATGGATACGGTGGCTTCAGTGGCAAGTGCTACGGAAGAAAACGCCGCCAGTTCCGAAGAAGTGGCTGCCTCTGCCCAGGAACAAAATGCTGCTGTTGAGGAAGTAGCGGCTTCTGCAAATGAACTGCAGAGGATGGCCGATGAGTTAAATCAAATAGTCAAAGAATTTAAAGTTAAGTCTGTGTAAGTTAAAACCCCTCCTTTTTCCCGGGAGGGGTTTCCTTATACATTTCACTCGATTATTTCCAGTTCATATCCGGCCAGTTTTTCTTTATTTTCCCGGCTTAATTCATAGACGCGGCCCAGGTCGTTATCTTTCCTCTTAACGCCGCAAAGGGGAGTGGAGAAATACCGCAAGCCGTTGTCGTTGATCATTGTAACAATCAGTTTCATGTCCGGATATTTTTGTGCCAGTTTCCGGACAGCTGCCAGGTTGCATCCGGAGGAAATGCCGCAGAAAATACCTTCTTTGCGGGCTGCTTCCTGTGCCGCTGCTACACTGTCGTCGGAGGAGACCAGTATAATCCCATCAATATACTGCAGATCCAGAATCTCCGGAATTAAACCGTCAGCAATACCCTGGACATGATGTTTTCCTATCTTACCGCAGGCAAGAATAGGTGACTCAGCAGGTTCAGATATGAAAACTTTAATGCCCGGGTTCATTTGTTTCAGGTATTTGGCTGTACCTGTCACAGTTCCCCCTGTACCCTGGTTCATAACAAAGGCGTCAATTTGGCCTTCCGTCTGTTCCCATATTTCCGGACCGGTGTGTTCATAGTGGGCGAGGATGTTTTCCTGGCGCACAAATTGTCCAATTTCAAACACCTTGTCTCCAAGGCGTTCCTTGATTTTTTCCACTTCTTCAAGAACCAAATCCACATCAGTCTCCGCTCCAGGGGTAAGGACCAGTTCAGCACCGTAAGCACTTATCGTTTTTTTCCTTTCTTCACTCATCCCTTCCGGCATGACGATAATAACGTGGTACCCTTTGGCTGCCCCTACCATGGCTACGGCTATACCTGTGTTACCGGTGGTGCCTTCCAGCAGGACCATCCCTGGCTTGAGTTGACCCTTTTCCTCAGCCCGGGTAATGATTTCATAAGCAACTCGATCCTTAAGACTGCCGCTGGGATTTGTATACTCCAGTTTAACGCATATCTTAGACTGGATTTCAGGATACAGCTTGCTCAGGTGGATCATTGGTGTGTGACCGATTGAATCCAGAATATTGGAAAGAATCTGTCTATTTTTTGCCCACTGCATGATTTCCCCTCCGATTCTCTAGCGGCTGTTTTGCCCCATAATTTCGTTTTTCCATTCTTTCCTGATTTTAACGTAATAACCTAATTCTTGCAAGGAAAAGGGATTATGTCCCGAATTTTGCCGAAGCCCCCATTTCTAAGGGTTAGTGCAGGTAGTGGGAGTATGTTACTCTTTCGCAGATTATCCACCAACGGGAATATGTTGCCCCAAAAGCACAGAGATATCCGAATATCGGAGGGGTGGGAAGCAGGGACATGGACCAGGTTTATCGAAAATGATTTCTGCTGGTTCATGAATAAACGAGTCATGGAAGCCCTCATCTCAAAAATAAAAAAGCGCCGCCAGGCGCTTCTAAAAATATACTTGCTTAGTGGTTGTAATGCAGAGTCAAGGAACATATGTCTTATCCGGCTCGGGTTCCTGTTTTTCAGAAAGCGTTTCGGGCTCAGTCTCAGTAACTGCAGTCTTTTCCTGTTCCACTTCTGCATCTGCATATAAGGGAGTGGGTTCACTCTCTGCAAACTTGGAACTGAGCACCACAATGTCAACTCTGCGGTTGAGTGTGCGGTTGCTTTCGGAAATATTATCCACCCTCGGCCGGTATTCACTGTAAGCGGTGGCCGAGAGCCGTTCCGGTTCCAAACCGCTGTGTTCAATGAATTCATTAACAACCGTGATTGCCCGGGCGGAAGAGAGTTCCCAGTTAGAGTGGAAAGTTGCATTTTTTATGGGAAGGTCGCAAGTATGCCCTTCCACCCGTATATAATTGGGGATATCTTTGAGCAATTCTCCCACCTTGTTTACTATTTCCTTTGCTTCAGGGGTAAGGGTGTTTTTTGCCTTTTGAAACAGCACCATTTCCTGAAAGCTGATTACGAGACCCCGCTCTTCCCGGTTAACGGAGACGGTGCCGGAAAGTCCTTCCTGGTCAAGATATTGTTTCAGATTTTCTTGCAGTGCAGCCAGTATCTGAGCTTCAGTTACAGCGGGAACCCCTGCAGTTTCGCCGTCCATCATGGAAGGTCCTGTATTCTCAAAAATACCGGTACCTCCCTCCAGAGCTATGTTGAGAGAATTAGCCAGGGCCTGGAATTTTGCCTGATTAACAGTGCTTATAACGTACATGGCGATGAAAAAAATCATCAGCAGAGTAATCATATCGCTGTATGTGAGCAGCCAC
>LFTO01000174.1 GCA_001513335.1 Clostridiales bacterium DTU086
AAGGATAAGATGAAATGCCCCAATAGGGAATAACTTTGTCAATTTCACAGCAGGAGGGTGCCATAAGTCCTTCATAAGCACCGAAAACAAATCCAACAGAATAAAAAATAGCTAAGGGGGTGCTTTGGAGCACCCCCTTAGGTTTAGCTCTCTTTTTTAACTAAAAGTTTACTGTAAGAACAAATTTGCGTTTTCACTGGTTATGTCCGGGTGCAGGCTCTGGTTCAGAGCTGTTGCCACGCAGCGGGCGGCATTGTTTATCAGGCTGTCAATTTCTTTGGGAGTTACAGTTAAGTGTCCGCCAAAGGGCATCAGCATGTTATTCACAGTTTGCTGGAGGGTAGCATCATTTATCTGACGGGACATTCCGGGAACAGCTTTGCGGAGGTTGTTGAAAGCTTCATACATGATTATTTCCGCGTGTACAACAGTGGGAATGCCGATGGCAATAACAGGTATACCTAGGGAATTCCTGTCCAAAGCGCTCCTGGTATTTCCCACACCGGAGCCGGGATTAATACCGGAGTCAGCAATTTGAATGGTGCTGCATATTCTTTCTACGTTACTTGCTGCCAGTGCATCAATGGCGATGACGCAGGCAGGAGTAACTTTCTCAACGGCCCCGCGGATTATTTCCGCCGTTTCGATCCCGGTAATTCCCATTACTCCCGGAGATAGGGCACTAACCGGACGTGTACCTGGTCCCATTTGTTCAGGTATGTATTTGTGCAGATGCCTTGTTACGAAAACCCTGGATATTACTTTCGGCCCCAGGGCATCAGGTGTAGCCGCCCAGTTGCCCAAGCCAACCAGCATAATATGTGCATTTTGCGGAATATTTTGAATCTCTAGCAATTCCGCCAGTTTTTGCGCCAACACCTCTGCGATGCTGTCATGGATCAGGGGGTCACTTTCTCTTAACCCCTGGGCATCGATAGTGATGTATGTCCCCGGGGCTTTCCCCATCATTTGTGCTGCTGCCGGGTCCTGGATAACTACCGTAGTTACCTTGGAATTTTCAAAATCTTCCTTGGACTCGCTGACCCCCGGGATCTCCTGTTGAGCGTCCCCCCGCAGGAGTGCATGAGCTTCTACCGCCAAATCCAACTGTATTCCCCGGTTTCTATAGAATTCTAAAACAGGCATTACAATCACCTCGCAACTTTTATGAATAAGTTAACCAATTTCTGACTTAACTATACGGTAAATAGCCGGTTATTGGCTGCCTGTGGCAATGTTGGTTTCTATTTACTGAAAGATGGAGAGGAGATTGCTTTATTGTGTAGAATTTCTTATTGGAATAGGGGGGAAGTATTATGGAGGTCAGATGCTCTCTTTGCGGGAAAATAGATGAAATTACTAAAATCCATAAAGATTATATGAAAATTGCCAGATCAAACACCACATACGTATGTGAAATGTGTCAGAACAAAGTCCGTTTTAATGCCATGGACAAAAATAAGCCCAAAAAGCCAATGTAAAAGCC
>LFTO01000142.1 GCA_001513335.1 Clostridiales bacterium DTU086
AACGAGTCAAGAGGAGTGATTACATGGGAACAAAAAGTGAAGCCTTAAAACAATTTAACCGGATTGCCGCCGGTACAGCTGAGATAGTGCCTGAAGAGGACCTGAAGACCAAGTTGGAAAAATCAATTAGTACAGGAAAGCCTTTGCGTATAAAACTGGGGCTTGACCCCACAGCTCCTGACATTCATCTGGGGCATACCGTTGTACTCCATAAACTCAGGCAGTTCCAGGAATTTGGGCACCAGGTAGTTTTAATTATTGGTGACTATACGGGGAGAATTGGGGATCCCTCAGGCAAGTCAGAAACCAGGAAGCAGTTAACTGAGGAAGAGATTGAAAAAAACGCCGCTACTTATAAAGAACAGATATTTAAAGTTCTTGATCCTGATAAGACGGAACTTAGATATAACGGTGAGTGGTTGTCTCGCCTAAGTTTTGCAGATGTGATCCGGCTGGCTTCCAACTATACCGTTGCACGAATGCTTGAACGGGACGATTTCTCCAACCGTTTCCATAATGAGGAGCCCATCAGCATTCACGAGTTCCTTTACCCCCTTATGCAAGGTTATGATTCAGTTGCCATTGAAGCAGATGTGGAACTGGGGGGAACAGATCAAAAATTCAACCTCCTTATAGGCAGAACCCTTCAAAGGGAGTACGGGCTGGAACCCCAGGTAGCCTTAATGATGCCTATTTTGGAGGGGCTTGACGGCAAACAAAAAATGAGCAAGAGTCTGGGTAATTATATTGGAATTACGGAATCACCTCGGGAAATGTATGGGAAAACTATGTCCATTTCCGATGACCTGTTGGTTCGCTATTTGAGCCTGGTGACCCGCTTTTCAGAAGAAGAGGTGTCTTCAATTGAAAAGGGACTTCAAGAAAACCGCCTTCATCCGAGAGATATAAAAATGCAGTTGGCACGGGAAATAGTGTCTATGTATCACAGTCAGGAAGCTGCCCGGGAGGCTGAGGAAGAATTTAAGAGAGTATTCAGCAAGGGACAACTGCCAGACAGTATCCCAGAGTTTACTATTTCAGCCGAAGAACTTAAGGATAACAAAATCTGGCTGCCCAAGTTGCTTTCTCTGGCCAACATGACTTCCGGGACCAGCGAGGCACGGCGGATGATTAAGCAGGGAGCTGTTAAGATTAATGATAAAAAAATTGAGAACCAGGATGAAGAAGTAGAAATTACAGATGGAATGATAATCAGAGTAGGGAAAAGAAAGTTTATTAGAATTAGAAAATAAGTTTTACTCTTTTTGGGTCTGTGATTTTGTTAAACATACTTAACCCCCTTTGTGGGGTTTTTTTGTTAGGTAATTATGCTTTTCTAGGCCGCTCCATAATATATGCCAGCTTAAAAAACATTGGAATGTTTTAAAGTGGAGTTGGCAGGTTCTGCCGGGCGTCCTTCCCGTTTAAAAGTAATTTGCCGCCCCTACCCATTACCACGAAGGCGCGCAATTGTTTCAGATGAACCGTTGCCGCGATTTACAGAAAGGGGAATTGGTTCTTCGAAATGATTCTCCTTGCAGTATTGTAAAAATGTGTATCCTGTACCAAAAAGAATATCCTGAAATAAAAGCATTATTTAATTTGATTTTTTCACCAAAGAGGTACCATCTCCATACTATGCACCATGGAGGTGGAATGACATTGTATAGAAGAAAAAGAAAAATTCAACCTCTGTTTCTTTTGTTATTAATAATAATAGTGCTGGTGTGCGGTGGGTTTTTTCTTGTAGAATCTATTTTAAAGAACACATTAATGGCTTTTGCTGAGTCCCAGGCAAAATGGACAGCCACGGAAGCAGTTCATACTGCGATCCTTGAGGAAACCGGGGGAAATACTTCCTATGAGGATCTTATTCACATTGAAAAGGATAACAATAACCGAATAATTTTCATGGAAGCAAATATTATTAAGATAAATCGACTTTCTTCAAGTGTCGCTTTAAATATCCAGCGCCAGTATGAAAAGCTAAAAACCGAGGAATTTGATATACCCTTGGGCCAGCTGACTGAAAATATGCTTCTTGCAAGTTACGGTCCTCACGTTAAGTTCAGGTTATTACCGGTAGGGACAGTAGAAGTTTCCCCTGAGGATAGTTTTGAACATGCTGGGATTAACCAAACCCGCCATAAAATAGACCTAGATGTAAAAAGCAAGGTTGAGGTTGTCATACCATTCATGAAAACTGAAGTTGATATCAACACTAAAGTTCCTATTGCAGATGCCATTATTGTAGGTGAAGTACCTTCAACTTATTTAGAATTTTCTACAGGCGAAGGGTTGTTGGGTTCCAAAACACTGGTAAAGTAGGAAACTATAAAAATAATTACTATGAATATTCTATTTCCAAGTTTGAGGAAAATATATAATAACAAACAAGTTTATTCTTTTTTTATTGTGGAATAATGGACAGAGAGTTAGGAAAAATTATTAAAGGTTATTATAATGTTTGGGCTTATACTTGCTGCAGTCTCCAAAGGCAAATGGTTTTCAAAAAACACATTGACAAGTTAAATAGGCATATGCTATATTGAATAACGTCGCTCGAGAGATTAACCATCAAGCGGCAAAGCAGGAAGTAATAAGTGTTTCAGGTAATGCCCGTTTGGACAAAGAATTATGGAAGAAAATACTTGCTTGACAAGCGGGGAGAGACATGATAAACTAATTTTTGCTGTCGCGGCGGGGAACGAACCCGCT
>LFTO01000216.1 GCA_001513335.1 Clostridiales bacterium DTU086
AATCAGTTAAAACCGTTGTAACTTCACCTGAGCAGACAACCTTTTCAATAGAAATAAAGCTTAAGATTGCAACTGCCAGTAAAGCTGTGATCACATCAACAAAAAGGACCCAGACAATACCCAGAGACCCCAGCACGACTCCCCCCACCGCAGGAGAAAGGAGCATTAGCACGGAGTTCAGTGTCTGGTTAATGCCCTGCACTTTAGTCAGCCTTTCCACAGGGACGATTTGGGGAAACACCGCCATAACCGCAGGCATTTGGATTCCCGCGCAGACAGACCGGAAAAACGATACCGCCAAAAGCAGCTCCAACCTTTGATAACCGGCCCAAAAGGCGGCTGCCAGCCCCAGTGTGATTACCGCAATGAGGCCGTCCGATACCATTATCAGCGTTTTGCGGTTGTAGCGGTCTGCCCAGACTCCTGCCCATAAAGAAATCAATACCTGGGGCAGCAAAGCGCAGATAGTAAAAGCCGTCACCCATTTGCCTGAGGAAGTTTCTACTGTAATAAAAAAGATGATGGAAAAACTAACAACGGAAGACCCAAAGATGGATAGATTCTGGCTGGTTAAAAACAGGGCTATTTTCTTTTTCCAAGAGTCATTGTTATGATTCAATGGGTTCACATCTATATGCCGTCCTTTCCACAGTTTTACCGGGTGAAGGACACAAAAAAACGGCAGAGAACACTACTACCGTCTTTCATACTAATCTCGTTATTTTTGCAAAGAGGTTAGTAATTAAGATGTGCCTTCTCCGGATTTGCATACTTCAATTCATTGGTAAAATGAACACACCTGTCTCTGTAAAACAAGCCAAGAACAGGAATCATACGGACAGATGCACCCTGCATTCCGGCAAAGACATACATCTATACACACCTCCTGAAAAAAATCTTATTCCATGATACACTTTTCATCTCGAAGAATCAATATTTTTTCCGGTAACGGCTTTCCCGATCCCAAAGCCCTGTCATATTCGTCGATTTCAATCACCTTGGAAGGCAATTTTCTTCACCAGTTCCAGCAATAAGGATTTTGCCGTTTTGCCGATATAGGGTCATTTTGTTTCATACCAGCAGACTTTCCTTTACTCTGTGGTCTGCAGCAAATAAACTGGACGCAAATTTAACCCCCTCCTTCAGGCAAATCATCTTAATGGTTTTTTTGCCGGAAAGAGCATTGACAAATAAAGCTCCTGCTGAGGTAGCCCATGTCCCTACAAAATAGAAGTTTTCCAAACCGGGCACAGTCATGCCGTCGTTTTTATACAGGCTGCCAAGAAAATCGAATTCTTTTTTTGGCATATTTACAAAACCGTGAGTCCCTCCCATAAACCGCTCCCAGGTCACTAATGTGGGCACATCCACAGCCTCAACCCTGCCTTTGATGCCCGGCAGGAATCCGATGACCTGCTCAGCCACCTTTTCCTTTTCCTCTTCATAGCGTGATCTGTCCCTGGCTAGTTCCTTCCAATAGGAGTACCTGGACACCAGTTCAACCTTGATAACGCCTTTCCCTTCCGGTGCCATAGTCCTGTCAAAGGAATAGGTCTGCATTTCCAAAGATTTGGTTTCATGTCCGGCTATCCTCACAGGCTCCTCCAAAAGCATTACCAGGCTGGAAGGTTCTCCCGAGAGGTCCATGTCAACCCCCAGGAATACCTGCACCGCCCAGTTGGTTTCATCCACCGGCTCACCGCAATATTTGGTCAGCTTTTCATTCATGAATTGGCCTTCCAACATATCCAGCAAAGTCTTGCGACCGTCGGCGTTGGAAATGATGATATCCGCATATTCTTCCGTACCATCTTCCAGCTTTACACCTACAGCCCTGCCGTTTTTGGTGATAATTTTTTTTACCCTGCTGTTGTAATGGATTTCTCCTCCCAGGGACTCATAGTACTCAGCTATGGAACCGGCAAAAGCTTTGCTGGCCCCAACAGGCCAGGCAATATCTTTTTTATGGCCTGCAGCATGCTTTGCCAAATGGATGGCAAAGGGACAATCTGGAAGAGAATACTCCAACAAAGGAAAGGCTTGCCGCAAAAATGGATCGGAAAAACGCTGGGCAAAGTCCGCCATGGTAGGTTTGAACCATTTGAGAGCTATTATCGCCGTGGGAAGGTGCTTAACAATCCCTGAAAACCCTCCCAGCATCAATTCATCCATGATGTCAACCTTTTCGAAAAGCTTTATCCCTTCAATATAATCCTGGATCACTTTTGAATCCTTCGGTGCCAGCTGGTTCAAATGGTCCCTCAACTGCCCAGGGTCATAATAATCGAAAAAAAGCTTCCCCTCCGGGGAAATGACACTAACACATTCCTTTGTATAAGCCAGCTCACGGGGCATGGCTCCAAGCTCCAACCAGAGTTCGTGGATCTTTGATTCCGGTGAACACCCGAACAGGTGATGGATACAAGCATCAAAGGTATATCCTTTTCGCTCCCAGGACGCACACTGCCCCCCGGGGAGATTGTGCATTTCAAAAATACGGGTTTGAAAACCGTTTATCTGACCATAGATCCCGGCAGCCATACCGCCCATTCCGGCACCTATTATGATTATTGATTTTGCCATAGTAACCATCTCCCTGCTCCTATCTTGCGAAAACGTTTTCCAAAAATACAGTGTAATAAATCGAAATATTTGTCCCTTGCGACACGGTGATAGCTTTTGGCTCAAGGGAACAAGCTTATTGTCGTTAAATACAAAGGACCTGGCGCTCTGCCAAGTCCTGCTAGTAATTTTCTCTAATTCTTAACATAGCCTACCCCTTGCCGGGTCGCAGGATATCATATTCATCACTGTTTTCATGAACCTGATATGGGCTTAGTAAAAAACCCAGAAGGTTAAAGTGCTTGTTAAATCCAAATTACTTTAGTTATTTTTGCTTTTTGCTTTGTCTAATGATAAACACTCCAAAGGTGTCTGCAAACAGCCTAATCTAGAGATTGTGGCTGCTCGCGGTCCCAGATAACCCGGTATTTTTCCGGTTCAAATTTTAATATTCTCAAATCAGCTACCGCAAAAAAAAGCAGGGGAGCCGATAAAGCCAAAAATACCCGCTGGACCGGAAAAGAGGCACAGTAGGATGCCCGGGTCCGCCCAATTTCGAGGCAGGAGGTAGATTATTGGGCGGCCCGGCTTGGACTGAAGTGGTGAGGTTATAGAAATGTCCGGTGGGAACTTCGAAGGGGAGAAGCCTTAGGAAAGTATACTTGCCCCCTTGCGGCTCCCCCTTTTTTTCGCTTGGCTATCCACAATAGTTTGAAAAACAACAAGTCTTCCTTTGCCGGCTCTAAACACGGTTTTTTAATAGTTAACGTACTACGGCAAAGCTGTGGAAGTCGCCGGCACTAATGAACACAACATTGCTGATAGTGGTCACCGGTACAGGGGCATTTCTCTGGATATTCGTCCCGTTGCCCAATTGACCGTCATTGTTATATCCCCAGGCAAAAACCGCACCATCGGAGCGTACAGCCAGGCTGGAATTCACAGCTGCAGCAATTGCAATAATGCGGCTGATTTACTTTACTACAGCCCAGGCTGTGGAAACAGCGGATGGGCCATAATTTGTAAGGTAACGTTTATTTCCACTGTTCACAGATAAAAGTTCCTCCTCTTACATTTTTTGTATATTTTATGTTCCCGTTGGTTGAAAGGTGATCAAACTCACTCCCTTGAGGATTCGGCTAGGCTTGTGCACTTTACGTCACCAGTTCATCCCACCTGGAGTAGAGATCTTCAATCTCAGCCAACAGATTACCATACTCCGCGTAAGCTTCCCTGGGGGTATCCTCACCAAAGGATTCCTCCATCTCCTTTACCTTTGCTTCCAGGCTCATTATTCGTGCTTCAATCTCTTTCCTTTCTTTCTCTAACTGCTGTTCGCGCGCCCTGGCCTTAGCCTCCTCATTCCGGCGGGCCTTTTCTGCCTCGTAGTCTGCCTTTTTGGATTGGGGCGCCTCCTCTTCCCCTTCTTCCTCTTTGCCGAATTTAAAATCCCGGTACAAGTCATAATTGCCGGTATAGGTATTTATCTGCCTGTTTTCTATTTCCAGAATCTTGTTTACGCAGGAACTTAAAAAGTACCTGTCGTGGGTAACGGCAATTATTGTACCCCTGAACTCCTGGAGGGCTTTTTCAAAAGCGTCCCGGGCAGCCATATCCAGGTGGTTTGTAGGTTCGTCAAGAATGAGGCAGTCAGCATCCTCCAGCATTACACAGGCCAGGTAAAGGCGCACCCGTTCTCCCCCGCTTAAGACCTGGATAGTTTTGTTGATTTCGTCCCCGTAAAACTCGAACCGGGCCAGGTACTCCCTGGCTTCCCCTTCCTGCATCTGCTTTTTGGACATGATAAGCTGCAGAACAGTTAAAGAATCGTTCTCAAACAGTACCTCCTGCCCCATGTAGGAATAATTTACCCAGCTGCCCAGCTTAAGCTCGCCGGTGAAGTCCTGATCATGACCGAGGAGCATATTGATCAATGTTGTCTTGCCGCACCCGTTGGGACCGATTATTCCGACCCTCTCGCCCCCGTAGATTTGAAAAGCGGCGCCCTCAAAAAGGATTAAATCGCCAAAGCTCTTACGAAGGTTTTCTGCCCAGGCTATATTCCTGCTGATATGGCCTTCTTTCTTGAACTTGATCCTGGGGCCGGTATCCCGGTAAAGGTGCTGGTATTTTTTGATTTCACTGAGAGTTCCTTTCAGTTCCTCATTGAGTTTATCGACCTGTTTCTGTCTGCTGTCAGCCGCCTTTTTATTGCGCCTGCTTTTTAATCCCTGAACCACTTCACTGGCATTCCTGATACTCCAGCGCAGCCTTTTCTCCTCACTCAACACGTACTCTCTCATCTGCTGTTTGTGGGCCACAAATCTGGAATAATTGCCGCTTTTGACATAAATACTCCCCTGTTCCAGTTCGGCAACCCTGGTAGCCACCCGGTCAAGAAAATACCTGTCGTGGGAGACAAAGAGAATACCCCCCTTAAACTTTTTCAGGAATCTTTCAAACCATTCCGTAGCGTGGATATCCAAATGGTTCGTAGGCTCATCAAGTATCAGAAGGTCCGGCTCTTCCAAAAGCACGCGGGCTACGGAAACCCGCATCTTTTCTCCCCCGCTCAGCTTGCTTACGGGGGTATCCAAAGACTCCTGCCTCAGGCCAAGACCCAGTAATATTTTCTTGATTTTGGTTTCCACGGTATAACCGTCCATAGCTTCAAATTTAACCAGGAGTCTTGCATACTGATCCATTAACCTCTTCTGGGCTTCTGGGGCAAGTTTACCGGCCCCCCGGGAAATCTCCTCTTCCAAAACCCTCAGCTGTCTCTCCATTTTATACACTTTTTCATAATGGAGAGCCGTATGTTCCCCTGCTTCCGGGGACTTGACTTCCTGCAGGTCCTGGCTGATGTGGCCGATTTTAATGTTCCGGGCAATAATCACTTTACCCCGGTCACAGTCTTCCAGTCCCATAGCGATTTTAAGCAAGGTCGTCTTGCCGGCACCGTTGGGGCCCACCAAGGCCAGCCTTTCTCCCCTTTCAACTCTGAGGCTCACACCATCCAACACCAATTGGTTTCCGTATTCCTTTACGATATTTTCGAGAATTAACAGGCTCATGTTCGTGCCTCACTTAGAATAAAATCCTCTTACACTTTAATTAATTTATACTATTCCGTCTACCCCCATTTACAATGGAATAGCAACTATGCAGCATAATCCTCCTCCTAATCCTGACAGTAAAAAACGGCTCAAAAACCGGTTATTATTACAGCGGCTGCAGCAAGACAAATAGGGTCGCTGCCCCTTGCTCGGCAGCGGCACAGGATTTTAATAGAAAAAAAGAGCTGCCCTGGAAAAGGTTCAACTCTTTGAAAATGTACGGAGAATTATAACCACGAAGATATGTTAAAATTCAATCTTCCTCAATTTTATGCTTCTTCAATTTTATGGTTAAACGCAAACATTAAGTTCTCTACTTCACGCAGGTGCTTTTCCATAGCTTTGCTGGCACCTTCCCCATCCTTGCTTCTAATAGCTTCAAAAATGAGATAGTGCCCTGNNCGCCATTGCTTTACTGGCACCTTCCCCATCCTTGTTTTTAATAGCTTCAAAAATAAGATAGTGCCCTTCAAGTGACCGCTTGGCTCCTTGTTCAGCCATAATGGATTGTTGCCTGGTTTCCCAAATCATGTCATTAATTGCTTCGCCCAGTCTAATAATAATACCGTTTTTGGTTGCCCTAGCAATAGCATAATGGAACTGGCTGTCCTCGTGGATAATCAGCTGTCCCCTTTCGACCTTTTCTTTCTGCAGCCGGAGGCAGTCCTCCATCAGGGCTATATCCTCTTCAGTCGCCCTCACAGCAGCCAGCCTGGCTATCTGAGGTTCCATCAGGCGCCTGACTTCCAGGGGGTCATCTATTGCATCTTCTTCACGTTCGGGCATTAACAAACTTACCAGTTGAGATAACTCAAAATCATCTTCGTCCGCCTTGTATGTTCCTCCTCCAACTTTTCTGACTACCAGACCCTGGGCTTCTAAAATAGTCAATGCCTGGCGTACGGATACCCGGCTGCAGTTGAACATCTCAGCAAGGTCCCTCTCAGAAGGAAGCCTTTCCCCCGGCTTAAGGTT
>LFTO01000018.1:0-21628 GCA_001513335.1 Clostridiales bacterium DTU086
GTAGCACTAAGAAAGGAGTGTCTGCCATGACAGAGACTATAAAAATTGGTGCTACTAAACATCTTGGGCCCATTTATAAGAGACTTTTAACGGACGCTGCCTTCTTAAAAGAACGCGGAATCATAATAGATATGTCCGTCAGCAAGGACGGAGATTATGATCTTATAGAGTGCCGGTTAGATATTGAGACTGCTGGATCTTCAGGGGATGAAGACACGGTTTTTGCGATTTGCTGTCACCACATTGCCGAAGCTGTTGCAGATGTCATTACAACTTGGTGGAAGCCTGAATTAGTTAGGGCAATAATGACAAAGAAGTATCAAAGTCTTTCAAATGCTGAAATTGAACGTATTCTTCAGAAAATGTTGCGCACAGAAAAAGAACAGTTTTCCTGTTTCCAATCGAAAACCGGTCCCACATGGAAAAGGGAAATTTCAGCCCGCGCAAGCGATTTTCTGGAATTGGGTAATATAATTACAATCGACGGATTCGTTAATTTTCGTTTGAAGGATTATTTATTTGAGTTGGAACGACTTGTTGACGAAGCTGTAGAAGATTATCTGTTGGAAAAAGAATACGATGACTTTATCGACCTATTACGGTATTTTGTTGATACTCAGGAACCAAGATTGGATAAGGTCCATGTGATGTTTGCCTCTTCAGGGATATTCAGCATGTATGATCAGAACTACAAAATGATTGATAATGATTTCCTTGAAGGGTTTATCCTTGATTTGATGGATAATGATTTAAGCTATGAAGATTTGTTGGTAAGTGCTCTAATTACAATTGCCCCAACGGAAATTGTAATGCATTTACCCGGACCTGTTGAAAAAATGAATTCTGCAGTGTCTACCATTCAAAGTGTTTTCGATGAACGTGTGACCATCTGTGTTGGCTGTTCCAAATGTCTAAACTTCATGATAACTAATTCATAGATATTAGTTCCTTTTTTGTTCCGGGCTGTCCCTCCTTTCAATTTCCCTGGCCTAAGTTTACTTATATAAAATTCTCTGTTATAGTACAAGAAAAATCCAGAAAGGGATTACCTTGACTACCAGACTTATTATTATACCCATTCTTGGTGCATTTATCGGGTGGAGCACGAATGTATTAGCTATCAAACTTATTTTTTGGCCATACGAACCGGTGAAGATTCCCTTAACTAAATGGCAGGTTCACGGCGTTATATCCAAGAGGCGCAGGGAAATAGCGGCAAACATTGGACAAGTTGTTGAAGAACAGCTTTTTTCTATTGATGATTTTATATCCTATTTGGAAGCTGCTGAGACAAAGGATAGCCTTCTTAATTCCACATTGGAGGCTGTTTTAAATACTATTGTTAAAAAGATGCCACATTACATTCCGGGATATATTAAAGACATCCTGGCAAATATATTTGAGGAAAAAATAAAAAAAGAACTCCCTGCAATGTTGGATAATCTCAGTATAAGTATAGGCCAGGAAATACGGCAAAAGATTAATTTAAGTAAAATTATTGAGGATAGAATTAATGAATTTGAAATCCGCGACCTTGAAAGGTTAATCCTTCAGGTTTCCTCCAAGGAGCTGAATTATATAAAAATTATGGGAGGGGTTGTCGGTTTCTTTATTGGTTTGGTGCAGGCTGGCCTGGCGGCTGTAATTATGTAGCTTGATTGGCTTGTTTTGGGTATGGGTTGTTTGACAAGGGGGATGGCTGGTACTATAATAAATCTGATATGTGCAAAAAGCGGTGAAGAGGAAAAGTACACTTGTTAACCCTTTAAGAGAGGGATGCCTGGGCTGGAAGCATCCCGGAAGTGGCAGGTGGAAGACCACCTTGGAGCTGTGCCGGCGAAATGGAAAATAGTAACCGGCGCCGGGTTGTTCCCCGTTATCATTGAAAGAGTTGGCGTAATGCTAATTAGGGTGGAACCGTGAGTTTAAGCTCGCCCCTAGGGGTGGGCTTTTTTATTTGTGAAAAGGAGGTTAACCAAATGGACGTAAAGGTTGTCTTAAAAGATGGCAGTGAAAGGATGTATCCTCAGGGTACAAGGATAATGGATATTGTTTCGGATATTTCCAAACGGCTGGCTAAAGAAGCTGTTGTTGCCAGGCTAAACGGCAGGCTAGTTGATTTGTTTACTCCTGTTGAGGAGGACAGCGAGCTGGAAGTAATTACCTTTGATATGAGCGAAGCTCAGGAAGTCTTCCGTCACAGCACTTCCCATATTATGGCTCAAGCTGTAATGCGGTTGTTTCCCGGTGCTAAACTTGCCATTGGCCCTTCTATCAAGGATGGCTTTTATTATGATTTTGACATGGATACTACCTTTAGCCCGGAGGATTTACAGGCTATAGAAAAGGAAATGGAGAAGATTATTAAAGCAGATTATGAATTCAGCCGAAAAGAGGTTCCCAGGGAAGAAGCGATTGAATATTTCAAAGAAACCAACCAGCCGTACAAAGTAGAACTGATTGAGGATCTGCCTGAAGAAAGTACGATAAGCATGTATAAACAGGGAGAATTTGTTGACCTGTGTGCAGGGCCTCATGTTCCTTCAACGGGTAAAATCAAGGCTGTTAAACTTTTAAGTACAGCCGGAGCATATTGGAGGGGCAGTGAACGAAACCCTATGCTGCAGAGGATTTATGGTACCTCTTTCCCTAAAAAATCACTGTTAGATGAATACCTTAAAAGAATGGAAGAAGCAAGAAAGAGGGACCACCGCAAGCTGGGGGTACAGCTTGATTTGTTCAGTATGCATGATGAAGCTCCGGGATTTCCCTTTTTCCATAACAAAGGGATGATTGTCCGGAACCTTCTGGAGGATTTTTGGAGAGAGGAGCATAAAAAATGGGGTTATGAGGAAGTAAAAACCCCTATAGTTTTAAGGCGGGAGCTCTGGGAACAGTCAGGCCACTGGGATCACTACAAGGAAAATATGTATTTTACCAAGTTGGATGATGCGGATTTCGCTTTAAAACCAATGAATTGTCCCGGAGGGATGATTCTTTATAAAACAAAGCAGCGGAGTTATCGTGACCTGCCCCTGCGGGTTTGTGAGTTAGGCTTAGTGCACAGACATGAGCTGTCCGGGGTATTGCACGGTCTGATGCGTGTACGTGCTTTTACCCAGGATGATGCTCACCTTTATATGCTGCCCTCCCAGATCAAGGATGAAATAATCGGGGTAATGGATTTGATAGACAGATTTTACAGTCTCTTCGGCTTCGAGTATCATGTGGAATTGTCCACCAAACCGGAAAACGCTATGGGTTCAGATGAAGTCTGGGAAAAAGCCACTGACGCCCTAAGGGAAGCTGCCGAAGCTTCTGGCAGGGATTATGTTATCAATGAGGGTGACGGGGCTTTTTACGGGCCAAAACTTGACTTCCACCTGAAGGACTGCCTTGGAAGGACCTGGCAGTGCGGGACCATTCAATTGGACATGCTGATGCCCGAATTGTTTGATTTGACTTATATTGGTCCGGACGGAGAGAAGCACAGACCTGTGATGCTGCACAGGACTGTTCTTGGAAGTATCGAACGGTTTATCGGTATTCTGATCGAGCACTTTGCCGGGGCGTTTCCAACCTGGCTGGCACCGGTTCAGGCGATAGTACTTCCTATTGCAGAAAGACATTTGGAATATGCTGATTCTATTAAAAGGACTCTTGAGGATAACGGTATCCGTATGGAAGTGGATTCACGAAATGAAAAAATCGGTTATAAAATCAGGGAAGCCGAGATGCAGAAGATCCCTTATATGCTTGTTGTCGGAGACAATGAGGTAGAGAACCATACTGTGTCGGTAAGGAAACAAAAAGAGGGAGACCAGGGAAGCTTTGTTTTGGAAGACTTCATTTCTGGAATAAAAAAAGAAATAAATGATAAAGCTTATAACTAATCTATATTGCTTATCTTCGTTATTCGTGCTATACTTCTGTACTGTGGAAAATAATTGTATAATGTGTTTTTAAGCAGAAGCCATCCGCTTCTCACCTTATGGCGCTAATATAGTTGCTTATAAGGTTTTTGGTTTACTGATAATAAGTGGGTGGATTATGCCCACTTTTTATTTTACAGGAAAAATACTACTGGAGGTGACATTGCTATTAGCAAGGAGCTTAGAATCAATGAGGAGATAAGAGCAAAAGAAATAAGGGTAATTGGAGCTGATGGTGATCAGGTGGGTATCCTTTCTCCTCGGGAGGCGTTATTGCTTGCTCAACAAGCGGGGTTGGATTTGGTGGAAGTAGCTCCTCAAGCAAAACCGCCTGTCTGCCGGATAATGGATTACGGCAAGTATAAATTTCAACAGAGCAAAAGAGAAAAAGAAGCACGGAAAAAACAGAAAACCATAAACGTGAAAGAAGTTAAACTGCGTTTAGGTATTGAAGAACACGATTTTGAAGTAAAAGCAAGGAATGCTATTAGGTTTTTGAGCAACGGAGACAGGGTCAAGGTTACAATTATGTTCAGGGGCAGGGAGATTTCTCACTCTAACCTGGGTCTTATTTTGTGTGAACGTTTTTCTGAGAGAGTTAAGGATTTTGGTGTTGTGGATAAAAAACCTTCTGTTGAAGGAAGAAATATGATCATGCATTTATCACCAAAACAGGACAAAAAGCAGTGAGCAGTAAGAGAGGAGGTAGAAATTGTGCCTAAGATGAAAACTCACAGGGGTGCTGCCAAAAGGTTGCATAAAACAGGTACAGGTAAATTTAAAAGGTCCAAGGCGTATCACAGCCATATATTGGGTAAGAAGACCAGCAAGAGAAAACGCAACCTGAGACAAGCAGGTCTCTTAGACCCTGCCGATCTTAAAAAAATTAAAAAACTGCTTCCGGGAAGCTAGGATTTCCAGAGTTGTTTGAAAGGAGGTTTTCTATATGCCCCGTGTTAAGAAAGGGGTTAACAGACGCAGGAAACATAAAAAGATTCTCAAGCTTACAAGGGGGAGCTTTGGTAAAAAGTCTACATCTTTTCGACCTGCTAACGAGCAGGCGTTAAAGTCACTTTCCTATGCATATGCCCACAGAAAAAAGAGAAAAGGTGACTTCAGAAAATTGTGGATTAGCCGTATTAATGCCGCTGCAAGGCAAAATGGCATTTCATATAACAAATTTATGAACGGGCTTAAACTTGCTGGTGTTGACATTAACCGTAAGATGCTGGCAGAGTTGGCCGTATATGATGCCGAGGCTTTTGCAAAATTGGCGGATATTGCCAAGGAAACATTGAATTCCAAATAGGTAGCACAGCAAGAATTCTTCCACTGGCGGAGGGATTCTTGTTTTTTTCTAAGACTAATAATTGCTTTGGGAAGATAACGGGTGAAAACATTAAAATCTCCTCATAACCAATATATAAAAAGAGCCAAACAACTAAATAATAAAAAGTTTCGTGATCGAGAGGGGTTGTTTTTGCTGGAGGGTATCCGGTTAATTGATGAAGCGATCAATGCTAATTATCCTTTAGAGTATGCCCTAACGGTCGAAGGAGTAGAGCCGGACCTAATAGAAAGGCTTTCCCAACGATGTGAAACCTTTTTTGTCCCCCGGGACCTTTTATTAACGGTGGCAGAAACGGAGCACCCCCAGGGTGTGGTTGCTGTAGCCAAGCAAAAAGAATATTCTCTTAACGATGTGATTGATGAAAACGGAAACGGATTATTAATGGTGGTAGACGGAGTTCAAGATCCCGGCAACTTAGGTACAATAATCCGGACAGCAGATGCTGCGGGAGCAGATGGAGTAGTGCTAACAAAAAATACCGTTGACCCGTACAACGGGAAAACGGTTCGTTCTTCCATGGGATCAATACTGCGTTTGAAACTGATTGGCGAACAGTGCCGGTCCGACCTCGTAGATTGGCTGAAAACTAATGGGTACCTGGTGGTAGTTGGCCATGTTGGTGCTGAAAAACCTTACCATGAACCGGATTACTCAGGCAGGGTAGCTGTAGTTGTAGGAAACGAAAATTGCGGTCCCAGTCATGAATTCAAGGAGGCCGGCTGTCTGGTTAAAATCCCCTGCAGAACGGAGTCCCTTAATGTATCCATAGCTGCAGCTATTTTGCTTTACGAAAAAGTTCGAAGGGAATATATTTCAGATGAGGGCAAAATCATTGACTAGGTGCCGCGAATTCTTGCCTTGCCTATGTGCCTATGATATAATTTAATTTGGTTGAGCTCTAAAAATGTTGGAAAGGTTGTGATGTGGTTGCTGTCGTCCGCCGAGGTGTTTTGGAGGATTTTTGAAAAGACTGGTTCCATCACTGCCTACATCATTTACAGGAGACTAATTGTGCAATAATTTAGCTGTTTATTGTAAATGAACATTGAAAAATGCTATGATCGGGTTCAGTAGCCCAGCGGCTTAAGGTTATTACAGGGAAGTAGAGTCATTGACTGAGAGCCTACTATTACCTCGTTGAGTGAATTTCGCCCGGGAGCAGCGAAGCCTAAAGGATGCCCGTTAAGCTTTGCCGTTTTTTACGTTAAAATTCTTGATTAAAGAGAGTCCGATTATTTTATGTTGTTTTTGGATTAAAAGGGGTGGTACCGCGGAAGATAATTTCGTCCTCAATGAGAGGGCTTTTTTATTTTTGGAAATTTTAAATGACGTAAGGAGGGTGGAAATGTTAGATTCACTGAAGAAAATTAAAATAGATGCAATGGAGGAATTAGACCGAGTAAAGGATTTAAATGAAGTTGAAGAGATTAGAATCAAGTATTTGGGGAAAAAAGGCGTATTGACCCAATTGCTTCGCGGTATGGGAAAGTTGAGTGAGGAAGAGAGGCCTGCAGTGGGAAAACTGGCTAATGAGGTGCGGGACTTTCTCGAAAAGCAAATAGAAACCAGCAGGATAGAGATTCGCAATCGGGAAAAGGAGAAAAAACTTGCCCGGGAAAGAATCGATGTCACTCTACCTGGAAAAAAAATTCTCTTGGGAAAAAAGCATCCTTTAACCCAGGTGCTTGACGAAATTAAGGAAATTTTCATCGGGATGGGATTTTCCATTGCTGAAGGGCCGGAAATAGAGACTGATGAATATAATTTTGAACGGCTTAACCTCCCTAAAGATCATCCTGCCAGGGAGATGCAGGATACCTTTTTTATCACAGATAATATCCTGTTAAGAACCCAGACTTCTCCTGTTCAAGCTCATGTTATGGACGAGATGGTTCCAAATTTGCCTATAAGAATTATTGCTCCAGGTCGAGTGTTCCGCAGGGACGATGATTCTACCCATTCTCCCATGTTCCATCAGGTTGAAGGGCTTTTGGTTGATGAGAATGTTACTTTTGCAGATTTGAAAGGTACACTCTTTGCTTTTGTCCGTCAGATGTTTGGAAAAGGTGTTCAATTTAGACTGAGGCCAAGCTATTTTCCTTTTACTGAGCCCAGTGCAGAAGTAGATATATCGTGTATTATCTGCGGCGGAAAAGGGTGCAGGACATGCTCTCACAGCGGTTGGTTGGAAATACTTGGTTCCGGATTGGTGCACCCGAAGGTGCTTGAAATGTCCGGGTATGATTCGAATAAAGTGAGCGGATATGCCTTCGGGATGGGTGTTGAACGTATTACCATGTTAAAATACGGTATTGACGATATCCGGGTGTTCTTTGAAAATGATGCCCGGTTCCTGGCACAATTTTAGAGGAGGTGTACCCTGAGAATGCTTGTTTCCTACCAGTGGTTAAAAGATTATGTTGACATAGATATGGACCCTCAGGAGCTTGCTGACAAGCTCACCATGGTGGGGTTAGAGGTAAGTTCAGTTACAAGGCTTGGACCAAACATGGAAGGGGTATTGGTGGGATACGTTGAACATGTTGACCCCCATCCCAATTCAGACAGGCTTTCTCTTTGCCGGGTAGATATTGGAAAGGGTGAACCATTAAACATAGTATGCGGGGCACCTAATGTGGCTGCAGGCCAAAAGGTTCCGGTAGCAATGATAGGGACATGCCTGCCCAACGGACAAAAAATTGAAAAGGCTGTTATCAGGAAGGTTGAATCTCACGGCATGATATGTTCCGGAGATGAAATGGGATTAGATGCTGCACTGTTACCCAAAGACCAGCAGGAGGGGATAATGGTCCTTCCCGAAGACAGTGTAGTAGGTGACAGCGTTGAGAAAACCCTCAATCTTGATGATACAGTTTTTGAAATAGATTTGACCCCAAACAGGGCGGACTGTATGAGCATTAGGAACATTGCCCGTGAAGTGGGGGCTATTGCAGGTCTTAAATTAAAACCGCTTGATTTGGATTTTGAAGAAAGTACGGATGCCCTCACAAAAGATATGATTTCTGTAGAGATAAAGGATCCCGATCTATGCGGCCGATACGTAGCCAGAGTTGTTACAGGGGTTACAATCGGACCTTCCCCGGCGTGGCTGCAAAATCGTTTAAGAGCGGTGGGTGTAAGGCCTATCAGTAATATTGTCGACGTTACCAACTTTGTAATGATGGAAATGGGACAGCCTCTCCATGCTTTTGATTACCGTTTTTTAGAAGAGAAGACTATTGTAGTTCGCAGGGCAGGGGAAGGTGAAAAAATAATTACACTGGACGGCCAGGAAAGACAGCTGGATGAAAACACCCTGGTAATCGCTGACGGCAAAAGACCTGTGGCTATTGCCGGCATTATGGGCGGTGAAAACAGTGAAATTATGGAAGATACTACTACGGTATTAATTGAGTCTGCTAATTTCAACATGGTCAATATTCGAAGAAGCTCTAAACGACTTGGCCTTCGGTCAGAATCTTCAATGCGTTTTGAGAAGGGAGTTAATATTGAAGGAGCCCGAGAGGCAGCTGACAGGGCCGCGAAGTTAATGGCTAATTTAGGCGGAGGCAGGGTTGCCAGTGGCGTCGTTGATAACTATCCCAGGAAATGGACACCGGTTAAAATTGAATTAAACGTTAAAAAGGTAAATAATTTGTTGGACCTAAATTTAAGTGAGGAAAAAATTGTTGACCTACTTGGATCTATCGATCTAAAGAGCGACAGTATTGGGCATGATACCCTGCTGGTTACCGTTCCTCCTTTTAGATTAGATATTGAAAGGGAGATCGACCTGGTAGAGGAAGTTGCCCGGTTGTATGGCTATGAAAAAATACCTCTTACAATTCCCGAAGGTGATGTTGGCCAGCAGAAGATGACTTGGGAACAGGTACTTGAGAGAAAGTGTAAAGAAATATTAACGGGATGCGGACTTACAGAGGTTATATCCTTCAGCTTTTTGAATCCAAAGTCATTTGATAAGATGGGGCTGCCGGAAGACCATTCAATGCGCAAAGGAGTGGAAATTTCTAATCCTCTTAGTGAGGAACACAGCGTAATGCGTACGTCCCTGATACCCAATCTTCTTGAAATTGCTCAAAGAAACGTCAGCCGAAAGGTACTGGATTTGAGTATTTTTGAATTCGGTCGTGTTTTCCACCCTGGGGAAGAGACTGGGGAGCCTATTGAAAGCCCTGTTTTGTCGGGGTTGGTTATGGGCAGCATGTTCGGGGGTTGGAAGTGGGGCAAAGAAGAATTTGATTTCTTTTTCCTCAAAGGCGTTCTGGAAGAATTAATGGACAGGCTGAATATAAAAGATACAAAGTGGGAACCTTGCTCTTTCCCTGGTCTTCACCCAGGAAGATCTGCCCGGTTAATCAGGGGAGATAAAATACTTGGCGTTCTGGGCGAAGTGCACCCTGATGTGTTGGAGAACTATGAATTAAGCTCTAAAGCCTGTATCTTTGAACTTGATTTTACAGTGTTGGCGGCTCTAGGCAGCCAGGAAAAACAATATACTGTGCTGCAGCGTTTCCCGTCAGCTGAAAGAGACTTGGCGATAATCGTTTCAGAGGATATTGCTGCCGCAGAGCTGGAAGAAGTTATTATAAATGCAGGAGGGGATATTTTAGCTGAGTGCCGCCTGTTTGATGTTTACCGGGGCAAGCAGATTCCTGAAAATAAAAAGAGCCTGGCGTATTCCCTCATTTATCGCTCTCCCGAACGTACTTTAACTGATGAAGAAATAAATGAAAAACATGAAGAAATTAAACAGAAACTATTTACTGAATTTGGTGCAGAACTAAGGTAAAATTTTACTCATTACCCTTTTTTGTGGAGGATTTCTGCGGTATATAGCGAAATCCTCCATAAAGTAAGGGAGGAATCTATTTTGAAAAACGGAAGGGTATTGAACAAAAGAAATAAAACCCGTACAAAAGTAAAGATATTGGGACAGGACTACATAGTAAAGGGTGCTTATTCAGGAGAAAAGATCAAAGAGATGGCTGATTATGTGGACAACCTTATGGAGGAAACCCGCCGGCGTTTTCCCAATTTACCCTTAAATAAGCTTGCTATTCTTACCTCCCTAAACCTTGCCGAAGAACTGTTTAGAGTAAAAAACGATTATGAGTTGCTTCTTCGAACGCTGGAAGAGGAGCAGAAGAAGAAGTAGAGCCTGGTATCAGGCTTTTTTATTTTGTTGAGTGATTACTTTTTTGCCTTTGGGTATAATTGAAATATCCGGGGGTGAAGAATGAGTGAACAACTTAGAGGCAGCCTGGTCTTTGAATGAGATAGCAGACTTGCTGGAAATTAAGGGAGAAAACCCATATAAGATCAGAGCTTACAAAAGAGCTGCCGCCTCAATAACCAATCTTCAGCTAAATTTGGAGGACTTGTATAAAGAGGGATCTCTCCGTGATGTTCCCGGGGTTGGGAAGGCCATTGCCGAAAAGCTGGAAGAGATGATAACAACGGGCAAGTGCAGCATGCTGGAGAAGCTAAGGGAGGAAATTCCTCCTGTCTTTAGAAGCATCCCCCAGCTTCCCGGAGTAGGGCTGCACGCGGCGAGAGTAATTTATAATAACACAGATATAAAGGACTTGGAGCAACTTGAAATAGCGGCTCGACAAAGAAAAATTCGTGCACTCCCTGGACTGGGACCGAAAACTGAAGTAAATATTATCAGGGGTCTTGAGATTATCAAAACCCAAAGAGATTCAAGTCCCCTTAACCTTGCTTCTGCCTCTGCTGAAATATTGGTTGGTTTCCTCAGTTCACTGGACATAACTCACCGGGTGGCTTTAAGCGGTAGTATCAGGCGGGGTAAGGACACGGTCCATGATGTGGATATTGTTGCTTCAGTAGACGATAAAAAATTTATAGCAGAAAACTTTGCAAAACATCCCCATGTAAAAGAGGTCAGTCAATCCACAGATAACAGGATAGAAGGGTTGACCTGGTTAGGTGTAAAGTTTGATGTAATGCTGGTTGAGGAACAGGAGTTTATCCCTGTGCTGTTTTGGACTACGGGATCCAAAGAATTCTTCCGTGAACTTACTGTCTTTGCTGCAGGCAAGGGCTGCCGGTTGACGGGAAACCAGGTTATAGTGGATGACAGGGTGGTTCCTGTTAAAGATGAAAAGGAAATCTTTGAACTGTTGGGTCTTTCCTATATTCCGCCGCAAATCAGGGAAGGCCCCGAAGTTATCAGGACCGCGGGAGAAGGCCGACTCCCCTGTCTCATTGAAATTTCGGATATTAAGGGTGATTTGCACTGTCACTCAGCCTGGAGTGACGGAATTCACACCATAGAGGAGCTTGTTCAGGAAGCCATTTCCCGTGGTTATTCCTACCTGGCTATAACTGACCATTCTAAATCTTTGGCAATAGCTAACGGACTTTCGTGGGAACGGCTGCAGGCACAATGGAAAGAAATAGAGAAACTACAGTATGAGTACTCTCCCTTTAAAATTTTTAAAGGGCTGGAAGTGGATATACTTAAAGACGGTTTGCTAGACTTTGGTGAAGAAGTCCTGAGCCGGTTGGATATTGTAATTGCGTCTGTCCATTCGGGCTTCAGACAGGATTTGGAGACTATGACATCCCGGCTGGTTTCTGCCCTTGAAAATCCCTATGTGGACATCATTGCCCACCCTACCGGAAGGATTCTGGGGAGAAGGCCTCCTTATAATCTTGATTTGGACCGTTTTATTGAAGTAGCAGCAAAGACCGGAACCATTCTGGAAATAAACGCCTCCCCCGACCGCTTGGATTTAAGTGCCGAGAATACACGGCGGGCAAAAGAAAATGGCATTTTGATAGCGATAAATACAGATGCTCACGATAAGGTCCGCCTTCAGGACATCGCCTTCGGTGTGACTAATGCCCGGAGGGGATGGCTGGAAAAGTCTGATGTACTTAATACTTACTCAAAGGAAGAGGTTGAGGAGATATTAAAAGACCGGAGAAGGAAGGCTTTATTGAAATGAACCCAGCTGTGCAAAGAAAAATTCTTCCCTATTCATTTTACATACAGGACACAACTACGGTAGCCAAGAATCTGTTGGGGAAAATAATGGTCTTTGAAGGAAATGAAGGGCTTGTTTCAGGAAAAGTAGTAGAGACAGAGGCATATTTGGGAATTAATGACCCTTCCTGTCACTCTGCCAGGGGAAAGAACAGGAGAAATGCAGTTATGTTTGGCCCCTCAGGGCATGCCTACATCTATCTTATTTATGGGATGTATCTCTGCTTTAACGTAACTTCAGGCCCTGAAGGTTCTCCTGAAGCAGTATTAATCAGAGCACTGGAACCGTTAGAGGGAATTGATATTATGTGTAAAAACCGGGGACAGGACAGCATTTACAATTTATGCAGCGGGCCGGGGAAACTTGTTCAGGCCTTGGGCATAGATATGTCATTAAATGGGATCAGTGTTGTAGAAGGGAGGGTAAAGTTTTTGGAGCAGCCCTCACCAGAACCTTTTTGCATCGTGCAGACAACACGAATTGGGATTTCAAAGGCCGCCGACTGGCCTCTGCGGTTTTATATTAAAGGCAGTAAGTTTGTATCAAAAAAGTAAAACAAGAAAAGGGGGAAAGGATCCTATGAAACTGAGAGAAATATATGAGCTGGCTGTACAGAAAGGTATTCAGGCTGACCCCAGGGGAAGGAAGAAAGTTCTCGAAGATTTAGACAAACGCCGTGAGGAGTATGACAAGCTTGAAGAAAAAGAAAAAAAATTTTATGACTTAGAAAGGTTGGAAAATCCCTATGATGATACCCGTATCCTTTGGGGTGATCCTGAGACGGAGGTAAATTCAATTTTGGCGGGCATCGACATTGACAGTGCCGAGCTGTTGCTTGCTGACAGGTTACGGGAAAGAGGGAAGCATTTTGACCTGGTAATAGGACACCACCCCCAGGGGAAAGCCCTGGCAAGGCTGCATGGTGTTATGGATATACAAGAGGATATTTTATTCAGCATGGGAGTTCCAATTAATGTGGCTGAGGGCTTGATGATTCCACGGATTGCTGAGGTGGAGCGGAGCGTCCTTCCTTCCAATCACAACAAACCTGTGGATGTGGCGCGATTATTGGATATTCCCTTTATGTGTATCCATACTCCTGCAGACAACAATGTGGTGCACTATCTGGAGGAATTATTTGAGCGTAAGAACCCCAAGACAGTGGGAGAAGTAGTTGACCTCCTCAAAGAAGTTCCTGAGTATTCCCAGGCTGTAAAGTTGAATGCAGGTCCGAAAATCGTGGTGGGCAGTGAAGAAAGGAGTACAGGAAGGATTTTCGTGGATATGACCGGAGGGACGGGCGGTTCTCAAGATGCCTACAGCAAGCTTTCGGAAGTGGGGGTAGGTACAATCGTCTGTATGCATATGGGTGAGAAGCACCGGAAGGAAGCGGAAAAGAACCATATCAACGTGGTAATTGCCGGTCATATGGCCAGTGATTCTATTGGACTTAATCTTGTGTTAGACCAGTTAGAGGCAAAGGGAATCCATATCGAACATTGTGCCGGGTTAATTAGACACAGCAGAAATTAGAAGGATTGTATGGTCTATTTTTAATATTATCAGGAGGAGTTTAGGTGCATTTACCGGTCGAATTATTAGCCCCTGCCGGCAGCCCCGAAGCTGCCCGGGCGGCAGTACAGAATGGTGCTGATGCTATTTACCTGGGGGGCAAACAGTTCAGTGCAAGGCAGTATGCCGAAAATTTTGGGGATGAAGAACTCCTTGAAATCCTTCGCTACTGCCGTATTTATGGGGTAAAAGTATATGTTACCGTCAATACCCTTGTGCATGATGAAGAATTGGACAGGGCACTTGAGTATTTACATTTCCTGTATAATGCCGGTGTGGATGCTGTAATCATGCAGGATACAGGGCTTATGCGCTGTACCGCTCAGCTTATCCCCGGTTTGAGTATTCATGCCAGTACCCAGATGACAATACACAACTCGGAGGGTATTTTATTCCTGGAAGAAATGGGTGTACAGAGGGTTGTTCTTGCCAGGGAGTTATCCCTTGAAGACATACGCCGGATTAAAGAAAGAACGGATATGGAGTTGGAAATTTTCATCCACGGTGCATTATGTATTTCATATTCCGGACAGTGTCTCCTCAGCAGTATGATAGGCGGCCGCAGCGGGAACCGGGGAAGGTGTGCCCAACCCTGCAGGCTGGCATATTCCCTTCAGGAAATAAACACCCCATCCAGCGGGGGTGAAAAAAGGTACAGCCATTTACTGAGTCCAAAGGATCTCAACCTCATTGAACACTTGCCTGGAATAATTGAAGCAGGGGTTACAGGTCTTAAAATCGAGGGGCGGATGAAAAGGCCTGAATACGTTGCTGTTGTTGTTAGGGTGTACCGCCAGGCCCTGGACAGGTACCTGGAAAACCCGGATGGATATCATGTTCAGTACAGGGAACAGCAGGAATTAGCTCAAGTTTTTAACCGGGAATTCACTCCGGGATACCTGTTTGGAAATCCCGGGCAGGCTCTAATGAGTGTGGACAGGCCCAACAACAGGGGAGTTTATTTAGGCAGGGTTAAGAAAGTAAAACGGGAAACAGGCAACGTGGTTATACGTACGGAAGGAGATTTGAATGTCGGGGATGTAATTGAATTTTGGGTTACTTCCGGAGGAAGAAAAGAAATTACCGTTGACAGGTTATTTTTGGGGGCTGAAGAAGTAAACCATTTGTCCGGAGGCAGAGAAGCCCAAATTAAAGTAAAGACTACCAAAGATATTCATCCGGGGGACCGGGTTTTTAAGACTTATGATGTAGAGCTTATGTCTGCTGCCAAGCAGTCTTTTACTTCCCCGGTAAAAAAAAGGAAAATACCTTTAAGTATCAAAGTGGAGCTGCATTCCGGCAGGCCCATGGTTCTTACCGGAAAAGATGATCTGGACAATCACGTTTCGGTAAGCGGTGACCTTTTGGCAGAAGAAGCTGTTAAGAGACCACTGACTCATGATAGCATCAGGCGGCAGCTTGACCGCCTGGGCAATACACCCTTTGAACTGATTGAAGTCGATTATGATTTGGGAGACGACGTAATTCTGCCTCTTAGTGAAATAAATAAGTGCCGGCGCAAGCTGGTAGAACTCCTTGAGGAAAAGCGCGGCCAAAACCCGGTGAGGAATGGGCTTTCGGTGGCGCAGTTCAGACAAAAAAAGAGAGACCTTTTGGATGGTTCTCCGGTTCCGGCACAGGGGTCTGGCTGTCCAATTATTACGGTTTCCGTGGGAGATGG
The DNA here is from genome assembly GCA_001513335.1 of Clostridiales bacterium DTU086. GTDB lineage: Bacteria > Bacillota > DTU086 > DTU086 > DTU086 > DTU086. The sequence goes on from LFTO01000018.1 coordinate 15,571, forward strand.
GGAGAGTGCATATGCAGCCATTGAATCCGGGGCAGGACGTATATATTTGGGAGGGGAAAAGTTCTGGGGAAAATCTATCTCCAGCAGTGCTGTAGAGTCGATTATCAGCTTTGCGGGACAATCAAACACAGAAGTATATATCAGCCTCCCGCGAATTTGGCATGAAAATGAGTTATGTGAGGTAAGGAAGTATGTGGAGGGTACTCTAAGTTTCAAACCTTCCGGATATACCGCAGGGAACTTAGGTTCTTTCCGGCTGTTAAAATCACTGGGAATAGAGAATATCCATGCCGATTACCCCTTAAATATTTTCAACAGGCAGACTGCCATGTTTTTTCTTAAAAAGGGGGCAGATTCATATACTTTTTCCATTGAATTGAACATGCAGGAGATGGAAAAATTTGGGGAAATGCTTAAAAAGGCTGAGTGTGTAGTTCATGGATGGCCCCCACTTATGGTTTCCGAACACTGCGTTTTAAGTACGAAAAATTCTTTTAAAGGCAGTACCGCCTGCAGGCAAGCCTGCAGGAACCCTATAGGGCTGCAGGACAGGTTGAACTTGACCTTTCCTGTTAAAACGGATACAAAATGCCGGATGTATGTTTACAATTCTAAAGAGCTTTGTTTAATTGAAAATTTATCACTTCTTGCATCAATGGGTATTAAATACTTTAGAATTGAAGCCAAAATAAAAGATGCTCCCTATGTGGCCCGGGTAGTATCTGCATACAATAGAATTTTAGGACTTTTGTCCAGAGGTATTAATCCAGAAGAAGAAGCTGTATATTCCCGGGAGGAGTTGGAAAAATATAGTCCTCAGGGAATTACAAAGGGTCACTATTTTCGGGGTGTTTAATGCTACGGGATTAGAGGAGAGAGAAAATGCCAGGAGCTGCGGAAAAAAGACTTGAGTTACAAAAGATTTTGGATAAGCTAAAACTGTTTTGTGCCTCCAGCCTTGGACAGGATTTAGTAGATAAAATGGATTTTCTCCGGGAACGGCAAATAATTGAGGCTCGTTTGGAAGAGACTACTGAAGCGGTAAATGCCTTAAAGATTTATTCTGACATCCCTTTAGGAGGACTGAGGGATATCAGGGATGCAGTAAGCCGGGTTAATAGAGGGGGAGTGCTTGAACCTGAAGACTTACTGGCAGTTTCTGATACCCTCAGGTGTGCAAGGAAATTGAAGCTGTTCCTGCAGAGAATGGAAGAAGGGCTTTTCCCCCGTTTAAAGGGTCTCGGTTTGGGAATAATCCCCCAGCCTGGAATTGAGGAAAAAATAAATATCAGTATTGGTGAAGATGGCGAAGTGCGTGACAGTGCATCTCCCGGGCTTGCAAGGATAAGAAGACAGATATCTGATCTGCAGTTGGGTATTAGGGAAAGGCTTAATGCAATTATTCGTTCTTCGGAAATGCAGAAGTATCTACAGGAAAATTTGGTTACCATGAGGGGGAACCGGTATGTGATACCGGTGAAAGCTGAAAGCAAGGGAAAAATTACCGGTTTGATCCATGACCAATCTTCCACCGGGGCAACAGTTTATATCGAGCCCTATTCAGTGCTGGAGCTGAACAACGAACTTAACCGTAAAAGGGCGGAAGAAAAGAATGAAATAGAAAGAATTCTCCGTCATCTCTCAGCTGAAATTGGGTTTCGCAGTGCGGAAATTGCCCAAACTTTGGAAATACTTGCTTATATAGATTTAATTGCTGCCAAGGGAAAACTGAGTACTGATATGGACGGTTGCGCACCCAGGCTGACTAGTGATGGAAGCCTCTACATTCGTGACGGGAGGCACCCGCTAATTCCTAAAGATAAGGTTGTACCTATTTCCGTTCCTTTGGGAAGGGACTTTAATATCATTGTAGTCACAGGACCCAATACAGGAGGTAAGACTGTAGCTCTTAAGACTGTGGGGCTCCTTTGTGTTATGGCACAATACGGCCTGCATATTCCTGCACACCCTTCAAGTGAACTGGCCGTATTTGAACAGGTATTTGTTGACATCGGAGATGAGCAGAGTATCGAGCAGTCTCTTAGTACTTTTTCTTCACATATGAAAAATATTGTGGATTTTTTACCTAAGGTTAATAGCAGGGCTTTAGTGTTATTAGATGAACTGGGAGCGGGTACAGACCCCACTGAAGGGTCTGCACTGGCCATGGCCATATTAGACTATTTGCTCAAGCGAGAGTGCCGGTGTGTTGCCACTACACATTACAGCGAATTGAAATCGTATGCTTATTCAACGCCTTTAATTGAAAATGCGTCTGTAGAGTTTGATGCTGAAACCCTAAGGCCCACTTACCGTCTTCTGGTTGGGGTTCCGGGTAGGAGCAATGCTTTTGAGGTTGCTGCCAGGCTTGGCCTTAATGAAAAAGTAATCGAGCGCGCCAGGGGTTTTTTAACATCTGAAGATATGCAAGTTGCTGACTTAATAACCAGCCTGGAGGAGAATAAACGTATTGCTTCACAGGAGAGGCAACAAGCGCACCAGCTAAAAATTGAATTAGAGTTAACTAAACGGGAACTGGAAAGGGAGGCTGCAGAGGCAGAACGTAAACAAAAAGAAACTCTTGCCAAGGCCAACAGGGAAGCCAGGAGAGTGATCCGGGAGGCACAAAAAGAAGCCAAACGTCTCCTTCAAGAGCTTAAGACTACATTGGATGCTGAAGCTGAAAAAGCGCAGGTACGGGCAGTGCAGTCTGCCCAGGAGAAATTAAGGAGTATTGAAAAAGACCTGGAAAAAGGAGCGGGGACTTTGAAACCTTCATATCCGGGAAAGGCACCTCAAACATTGTCTCCTGGTGACGAGGTTATGATTCCCCAACTTCAGCAGGTAGGGGTTGTTGCGGGACCCGTTGGTGAACAGGGAGAGGTTCAAGTGCAGGTCGGACAGATTAGGATAACTGCAAAAATTTCTGATCTCCGGCTGGAAAAAAAAGCTGAAAAGACCAAAAAAGACACCCCGGTCAAAATACCATTAGTGTCTAAAAGTGCAAATATCTCACCTTCCAAGGATTTAAGGGGGTTAACATTGGATGAAGCAGTTTTGGAAGTAGACAAGTACCTGGATGAGGCTGTAATTGCCGGTCTCCATGAAGTGTCTTTGATTCACGGTAAAGGTACAGGGGCACTGAGAAGGGGACTTAATGAATTTCTAAAAACCCATCCGCAGGTTACAGGTTTCCGCTTGGGAGGAGAGGGGGAAGGCGGTTCCGGGGTGACTGTAGTGAGCTTGTAACCATTCTCTAAGAGCTTCTCTGTACTCGTAAAGCCAGAATGTGAATTTTGTTTTCCAGTATTTGGGATTTACCGCCACAACCGGCGTGGGAACTTTTCCGTCACGAAATAATATATTCTGGCTTGAGGACGACCGTTGTGGGCCGGTGTCCCGCCAGGATAAACTAACAGAAGTGTCCGGAACTTGCCTCTTGAGCAAGCGGGGGGCGGTAGAAGGCTCTTCCTTGCTGGTCAGGGCTAATTGGTGCTTGATTATCACAAAACACTGTTAAGCATGGTTGCCTAAAGAAAAAACCCTGCAGAGCAGTCAACTGCAGGGTTTCTAAATTTAATAATGAATTTCAATTTGGTTTGAATAAATTCTTTCCTGGGTATGTGTATTTACTGCGGTAACACGATAATAATAAACTGTACCGCTCTGGACGTTTCTGTCTGCCCAGGAGGTTCTCTTTGTGGTACCTATGCTGTTTCTTGTAGAATCATTAGCTGTCCATCTCTCAACAGTAAAAACAACTGATCCGGAACCAACTGAATTCCAAGACAGGTTAATTCCGTTTCCTGTTCGGTTTCCTTTCAAAGTAAGGTGTTGTTCCTCAAAGTGTCCGCCACCGTTATTGCCGCCTGCTGGAGAGTCTATTTGATGGTCCGGCAGGTTGCAGTAGTTTTCAGGAATATTGTTGAGAGAAAAGGTTCTTATCTCAACATATCGCTCGGGGCAGCCGCCGTGACCATGCTGCGGAACGTTGGCCAGGTACAGTTCTCCGTTGTGTCTGGGATCAGTACATATTTTAAGCTGAATCCCTTCACCAAAACCATGGATAGTACAAGTTTCTGACGGCAGTTCCAGATTGGCATCTTCGGGTTTAACTGATCCCGTATAAGGTACTGGCCTTTTCAAAAACGTTTTTGTCACTGTTTGTGGACAGAAACTCGAAGGAAGCATATTGCTTTCAGAACAAACTTCTTCTTGAACCCATACATCGGAAACCTCAGTGGGCACAGTACCTTTTGCAAAGAGTTCACTGATAATAAATTCCTTTGGAGTCAAACTGCTAGGCAGTTTTCCGGATTTTGCATCCACTGATGCTGTTACTATTCCAGGAGGCCTCGATATTTCTCTGGAAGGAGTATGTCTTAAGGCATCCTCAATGACTGCTTTCCAGATAGGCGCACAGGAGGAACCCCCATATAGGCCGCGAAGATAATTTGTCGATGTTGTTTTGTCATAACCTAACCAGACGACCCCAACTAATTCCGGGGTATAACCGACAAACCATGCATCTCTTTCGCCCCTTTTCCCTCGGAATGCAGGTAGATCTGGCAACTGGGTAGTACCGGTTTTACCGGCAACCCTATGACCGCTGATTTGGGCTCTCGTTCCTGTTCCTGAAGTAACAACAGTCCGCAGCATATCGGTTACAAGGTATGCTGTTTCCTCGGACATAACGGCTTTCTTTTTAGGCTTCATGTCAATCAATGTATTCCCATGTTGGTCAGTTATTCGAGTAATAAGATGAGGTTCAATCCATACCCCTTCATTGGCAAATGAACCGTAAGCAGAGGCTATCTCCAAAGGGGATACCCCATCTGTCAACCCTCCCAGGGCAAGGCTCAGCCCCTTATCAGCCGGAACAAGGGAAAGCCCCAAATCTCTACCGAAATTGTAACCGGTTTCCACGCCGATCCTTTCCAGCATTTTGACGGCAGGAATGTTGACTGAATACTGTATTGCTGTTCGCATCGTGATGAGACCCCTGAACCTTCCGTCATAGTTGCCGGGGCTGTATGCTTTAGAACCGCTGCCCCTATATGTTACCGGGACATCATCGATTACAGTCGCAGGTGCATATCCCTGCTCAAGTGCCGGGGCATAAACAACAATGGGTTTAATTACTGATCCAGGTTGCCTCCTGGCTTGAACAGCCCTGTTAAGTCCTCTTTCAACGGTATGTTCCCTGCCGCCAATAAGTCCCCGGACTTCACCGGTTTGTGGATCAAGGACAACCATTGCACTTTGTACGGGAACATCACTGGAGCTTCTAGGGAAATTGTTTTTATTGGAATAAACACTTTCCATTTTTTCCTGTATTGATACGTCTAATGCGGTGTAAATATGGAGTCCGCTTCTATATAAATCTGCAGGTGACATACCCTTTTCTTTAAGCAGTTTTTCCGCTTCCATCACTACGGCGTCAACGTAATAAGGAAACTTACTGTCATTTTTTGGTGCTGATCCCGACGACAGGTTTATTGGTTCTTGCTTTGCTTTTTCTGCTGTACTCTTTGAGATCATGCCGGCTTCAACCATATTATCCAGAACAACAGCCCGCCGGCGTTTTGCTCTTTCCTCGTCATTATAAGGGGAAAATGCAGCGGGGTTATTAGTTACTCCTGCAATTAAAGCTGATTCAGCCAGAGTGAGTTCGGAAACATCTTTGCCGAAATAAGTTTGAGACGCTGCTTGAACACCATATGCTCCGTGACCAAAATAGATTTGATTCAAATAAGCTTCTAAAATTTCATCTTTTGTATAGTGCCTTTCCATTTGAATAGCCAGAATGGCTTCCTGTAGCTTTCTTCTATAAGTACGTGACGGGTTATCAATGAAGAAGGCATTTTCCACAAGCTGCATAGTGATAGTACTTCCACCCTGGACAATCGTTCCGGCACGTAGGTTGGCTATTGCCGCCCGGACGAAGGAGGAAAGGTTTATTCCCGGGTGGTCATAGAACGCCCTGTCTTCAGTTGCAATAAAAGCTTGTTTCAAATCTTCCGGAACTTCATCTAAATCGACGGGAATCCTGTTTTCT
>LFTO01000018.1:21672-22079 GCA_001513335.1 Clostridiales bacterium DTU086
AATACTCCAACAGCAAAACCCGTTCCTACACCGAGACCAATGAACGCTAAAAACAATATTACAACAAGTACTGTACGTCGGACGTTGAGTTTACGCTTTTTGGTCTTTGACATTTGAGAACCTCCCAAATGGTTGTGGGGTACACAGTAAAAACTTCTGTCCCATTATACCACAAGTGTAGAATTGGGGAGCGTCATTTTGTTGAATAAAAATCCTTTAATATGGTAGAATGAACGAGTCAAGAGGAGTGATTACATGGGAACAAAAAGTGAAGCCTTAAAACAATTTAACCGGATTGCCGCCGGGACAGCTGAGATAGTACCTGAAGAGGACCTGAAGGCCAAGTTGGAAAAATCAATTGGTACAGGAAAGCCTTTGCGTGTTAAACTAGGGCTTGACCCCACAGC
>LFTO01000004.1 GCA_001513335.1 Clostridiales bacterium DTU086
TTCCACAGAACCGGCACAGCTCACCGCTGTCGGTCCGCCCTCCGCTGGATTTTTCTCTTTTAACGTTCAGTCTCCTTAAACCCCTCTCCCAGCACTTCGTTAACGCTGGTTACGATAACAAAGGCATCGGGATCAACACCGGATACAAGGTTCTTCAGCCTGGTGACCTCCGAACGGCTGACAACTGTCAGTATAATACCTTTTTTCTTTAGGCTGTAAGCCCCTTTCCCGTCAAAAAATGTTGCCCCCCTTTCCATATCGTTTAAAATTCCCTGGGCTATTCTTTTCTCATAATCGGAAATAATAAATGCCGCCTTGCCATAACCTACGCCTTCCTGCACAGCATCGATAACACGAGAAGATATAAAAACAGAAATAAGAGCGTACAGTGCCAGCTCTGCAGAGAAGACAAAAGCCGCCAGGAGAATAACCAAACCGTCAATAATCAGCAGTGCCTGCCCGCTGCTGGTGGAGACATACCTCAGCAGAAGCTGAGCAGCAAGGTCGGTACCTCCCGTAGTACCCCCTGAACGAAAGACAATACCCAATCCAATACCTGTCAACACACCGCCGTACACGGAAGCCAGAAGAGGGTCCTGTGTGGGGCTGGTAATAAAGGGCTCCATAATGTCAACGAATACAGAAAGGCTGAAAAAGCCGTAGAGGGTTTTCATGCCGAACCGGGTGCCAAGTATCCGGAGACTTGCCAGAAACAGGGGAATATTTATGGCCAGCATGGTTAACCCAACAGGAAAACCCATTATATGAAAAATTAAAGTGGCTAAACCGCTGACACCCCCGGCCGCTATCCGATTAGGAACTAAGAACATGTCCAGTCCAACAGCGGTGAAAAGGCTGCCCAGGGTAATCATGGTATATGTAAAGAATATTTTTCTCAACCCGTTCACCTCTTAGAGGTAGTTTTCCTCCGGGGCAGCCATTTAACCAATTTGAGTTAAGGGAAAAAAAGGCACTGAAAGCACTGCGGCCGTTATGGGCAAAGGTTGGATTTCTATACTGCTTAAGGAAAGTCCTTCAAATTGTGGGAAAAGAAAGGTGGGTAGGCTGCATGTATTACGAAGCGGGACTTGTTTCGCGCTAGCCTTACACGGCTTCCGCCGCCGGTAACGGCGTGCGAGCTTGTCCGTAGCGGAGTAATATATGCAGCCTTTGTAATCAGTTGGTAACTGTCCAAATGCATGGCGCTTCAAAACCAGAAAGAGGCCTCAAAAGGGCCTCCTGCTGACATTCTGTGTTCTGAGTTCTCTTATTTATGTTGCTTGACCCCCCTGAGGTAAGCCTGGATAAAGGGGTCGATATTCCCGTCCATTACAGATTCAATATTGCCTATCTCACAGTTGGTACGGTGGTCTTTGACCATAGTATAGGGCTGGAAGACATAGGACCTGATCTGGCTGCCCCAGCCGATTTCCTGCTGTTCACCCCTCTGGGCGGCCAGTTCCCGTTCCTTTTCCCTCAACTGGAGTTCAAAAAGCCTGGCCTGGAGAATTCTCATGGCCCTCAGGCGGTTTGCATGCTGGGAACGCTCATTCTGGCACTGTGCCACGATACCCGTGGGTAGATGGGTAATGCGCACCGCAGAGTCCGTTTTGTTTACGTGCTGCCCCCCTGCACCACCGGAGCGGTAGGTATCAATGCG
>LFTO01000093.1 GCA_001513335.1 Clostridiales bacterium DTU086
TCTTCCGGCCCATAAGGATCTTCGCTGCTTCCTAAGGTAACATCTCCTTTGACAGTTTTTCCTGCATTTAAGTCTTTAATTTTATCGGTGTTGGTATAACCACCCCCACCGCCACCGCCTCCGCCGCCACCGCCGGAGCTGATGGTGAAGGGAGCTTCAAGGGGATCCTCAAGCTCAAAAGTGCCTGCTTTGCCTACTTTCAGGTCTTTCTCAACTACGCGGGGCTCTTTATCCTCTTTCCCAGGTTCATAAGCCCGTACAGTGTAAGAACGGTCGGGCAGTACCGGAACGCTGAATTCACCTTTATTGTCTGTTTCCCCAACGAATGTCGGGTTAGTGGTAAAGATAATCTTAGCTTTTTTAACGGTTTTTCCATTTTTATCCTGTAGTTCACCTTTTACAACAGCCGCTTTTTCCAATTTCAATTCGACATTGGAAACATTGTTTGCCGATACCTTTACATCAACTGCATAAGCCACTTCTTTGTCGGTTACAGCTGTAATATCGTAATAACCGGCTTCCAGTTCAATCTTAAATAAACCATCTTTCTCGGTTTCAATTTCCTTCAATACTTCGTATTTGCCGGCAGCAAATATGCGCACATCTGCCTCTACGCCTTTCCCGTCAAATGTAACTTTACCCTCAATTGCACTGGCAACGGGTTCAGGCTCTTCACCAGGTTCATATTTCATTGCCCGGTCGATCGTAACGACTGACTCGGCACGGGTAATTGGGTTTTGTGGCCTGAAGGTGTTGTCTCCATATCCCTTCATAATCCCAGTTTTGTTGATCGCGCCTACTGCTCCCTTGCTCCAGCTGCTGATCCGATTTCCATCGGCAAATGCGTTTGCCTGTGCAGGATCAGAAGTATCCAGGTTGAGTATCCGGGCAATCATCAGGGCTGCTTCCTGACGGGTTATATTGTTATATGGCTTAAAGGTCCCGTCACCGTATCCGGCGATATATCCGGCTTGAGCACCTACGGATACATCATTGGCAAACCAGGCATTGGGGCTTACATCAGAAAAAGTTGTTGTCCCGGCCTGTGTAAAACCGAAAGCCCTGTTCACCATGGCAGCAAATTCAGCCCTGGTAACGGGATTGTCAGGCCTGAATGTCCCGTCGGCATTGCCTTTGGCCAGGCCTTTGTCAAACCATTCGCTGATTGTCTCTTCTGCCCAGTGACCTTGAATATCGGCAGGCTGGGCAGCAAAGGCAGAAATCGGGAACAAAGTAAAGATTGCAACAAGCATTATTAGGAGAAAACGATTTCTATTAG
>LFTO01000052.1 GCA_001513335.1 Clostridiales bacterium DTU086
CATAGTATTTTCCGGTTAAAATGTGAAGGGCACCGGCATTCCAAAAAGCCTCATCTCCAAATTCCTCTACAGGCTTTAAGGTATCTGAAAAGGTACTCTTTACCGTTTCAAAAAATTCTTTCGTTGTGATATTCTGCTTTCCCGTGCTTTCAGTGTCCTGGCTGTTACTGCTTTCTGTCTTATCTTTAGTCACAGAAACCTGGATAAATTCTTCCTCGTCACCGGAAGCTGACTTATAGAGAACAATCCTCTGGTCTAACTTGTCGTCAATTTTTGCTATCTCTTCCTCAGCATCGAACCCCAGAACCTCTTCGGCTTCTTCTACGGTGAATAAATGCCACGGTTTGTCATCATTGGGACGGCTCTCTCCCCCGCACCCTACCTGCAGCAGGAGCAGACAGAAAATTGCCAGCAAACATAATTTTTTACCCATGATATCCTCCTTTTTTTCCAAAAAAGCTGCGGCTTAGATTTTCAACAACCCTGGTTTTCGAGCTTTTGCCACCAATTTATAAACACTCGTCGCAGAACAAAATTGAAATGCAGTGCCTCAACCGCACCCATAGGCCTTATAGAACTTTAACCTACAGGCTGCCATAAAAAGATTTCCCGTGCAAGTTTCGTGGGATAGACGAAAACCCGAAAAGCGCCCCTGTAATCAAACCTCCTTAACCTGGTACATTTAGCCTGCAGTTTCCCCTTACAGACAGCCATTTCTGGACAGCCTGTATGTTACTGATTATATTCCCTGTCATTATTTACTGTAAATGGGAAGGAGAGAAGTTCCGGGTAAGTTTTGCTGGTAACTGTGCATTCTATTACCAATTGCATCAAAACCACAGCTTTTGATATGATAAGCGAGAAAAACAGCAAATAATTTCCGTGATATTCAAACAGGGAGGGGTATTATGCAGGCAATCATTCTGGACGCTCTTCGCCAGACAACTGAAGAGCACGATATCGGGAAAGTCCTTTCGGCTCTGCTCACAAACAGGGGGTGGGAGCAGGAGACATTCTTCCTGAGACAAATGGAGATTACGCCCTGCAGCAGCTGCGGCCGCTGCGCAATGGACACTCCGGGACTCTGTTTCATAAAAGATGGTATGGAGGAGATTTATTCCCGGTGGGCTAACTGCCAGCTTTTGATTTTTTGTACTCCCATAAGCTTTGGGGGTTACCACTCCAGCCTGAAAATGGTTCTGGACCGGATTATGCCTATGAATACCCCTTACTTTGCCCTCCGCAAAGGAGAACTCCACCACGCAAACAGATACCATCCCATGCCTTCGCTGCTGGCAATCGGCCTACTCTCAGGAGACAGCGGCCTTGACAGGGACCGTGAGAGGAACACTTTTGAATATCTCATTGAAAGAAACGCTGTCAACATGAACATTGACCGGTTTGCCTCCGCAGTATTTCTCCCGGAACATACCGCCGCTCAGGTCCTTACCCGGCTGGAGCAGGCACTTAAGGAGGTTCTCTAAATGAGAGTAGCTGCAGTAATAGGAAGCGGCAAAGGGAAAAAAAGCACATCTGCATCTCTGATTGGTTATTTGGAAAAACAGCTTGCACCACAGGGGATTTCATTCACTTATTTCTTTACCCGCACCATGCACCATGACCCTGACAGGCAAAAGGAATTCTTCGAGGAAATCCGGCAGCTGACAGAGGAAGACATTTTCATTATCTGCGCCCCTGATTACGTGGACTCCCTTCCCGGACCGCTGAAAGAGGTTATGGAAGAAATGAAATATGCCCTGGGGCAGAATGCAATGACCGGGAGAAAACTCCTGGCAGCCATTCATTCCGGCTACCCTGAGCCGCAGCAGCGCCGGCCTGCCCTGGAGATCTGCCGCAATTTTGCTGCAGTTATGGGTTTTCAATGGTGCGGAGGGCTGAGTCTCGGAGGCACTTCCCCCATTGACGGACAGCCTCTTGAAGCATCGGGCCCCTTTGGAAAGAAAATCTGTCCCGTAATGGACAGGCTTGCTGGCAGCATTGCCGCAGGCACCCTCACGAAGACAGAAGC